>NZ_JARWAI010000008.1:0-203268 GCF_031451645.1 Vreelandella gomseomensis
GGTTTTTACACCTCATCCACCGCTGGCAACGCCTGGCGTCCCCGGCAGCGGATGCGTACTTTACGGTGTTGCTGCCGGGTTGGCAAGGGGGCAGTAAAAATAAAAAAGCGACAGGTCTGATTCAAAGAACCAGGCCTGCCGCAAACCACCGATCAGAACGCCTGACCAGAGAGTGCCCGTTAACGGCCTGCGGCCGAGATGACTGCTATCTAAATTTCAAACCCCAGACCAAAGTCATCACTGGAGATCGCCATCAGGCTACCCGCGCCCGACTGAATCATTTGTGCGTGCGCCTTGGTGCGCGGCAATAACCGCTGGTAATAAAACCGTGCAGTATTCAACTTCGCGGCATAGAAAGCCTTGTCTTCGCCGGTTAGAGACAACGACGCCTGCTTGGCAGCCCGAGCAAACAAGTAGGCGAGCGTGACGTAGCCGGAATACATGAGGTAATCAACGCTTGCCGCCCCGACTTCTTCGCGATCCTGCATGGCCTTCATGCCAACGCCCATGGTCAATTCGCCCCATTCGGCATTCAGCTTGGAAAGCGGCTCGACAAACTCTTTGAGGTCGGGATTGTCGGCTTCTGCCTTGCAGAATTTGTGAATCTCCTTGGTAAACACCTTCAACGACTCACCCTGGCTCATGAGCACTTTACGGCCCAGCAGGTCGAGCGCCTGAATACCGGTCGTGCCTTCATAAAGGCGGGTAATCCGCGCATCACGAACCAGTTGCTCCATGCCCCACTCTTTAATGAAGCCATGACCACCGTAGATCTGTACGCCCTCATTAGTGCTTTCAAAACCGACTTCAGTAAGGAAGGCTTTCACAATAGGCGTTAGCAAGCCAAGCAGGGTTTCAGCGTGATCGCGCGCTTCACCGGGCTCACCATGCTCCACCACATCGAGCATTTGCGCGGTATACAGCACCAGCATGCGCCCGCCTTCCGCAAAGGCTTTCTGCGTGAGCAGCATCCGGCGCACATCGGGGTGAACGATAATTGGGTCCGCCGGCTTTTCGGGGGCCTGCTTACCTGAGAGCCCGCGCATCTGCAGCCGGTCGCGAGCGTAGCTGAGCGAGTTTTGAAAACTGGCTTCGATCAATCCCAACCCCTGGATACCGACGCCGAGACGTGCCGCATTCATCATGGTGAACATGCACGCCAGCCCCTTATTGGGTGGCCCCACCAGGTAGCCGGTTGCGCCGTCGAAGTTCATGACGCAGGTGGCGTTACCATGAATACCCATCTTGTGTTCTAGCGAGCCACAGGTGACGCCATTGCGTTCGCCAGGATCGCCTTCTGCATTCGGTAGAAACTTGGGTACGACAAACAGCGAAATACCCTTGGAGCCTTCAGGCGCATCGGGGAGCTTTGCCAGCACCAGGTGCACGATGTTCTCGGCAAGGTTGTGGTCACCCGCCGAGATAAAGATCTTGGTGCCGGTAATCGCGTACGCATTGCCCGCAACGGGTACCGCACGCGTCTTGATCAGGCCGAGGTCAGTGCCGCAGTGAGGCTCGGTGAGGCACATGGTCCCCGTCCAGACGCCTTCGACCAGCTTGGTGAGATAGGCCGCCTTCTGCTCTTCGGTGCCGTGATGGCGAAGCGCGTCGGCCGCACCATGCGACAGCCCCGGGTACATGCCCCACGCCAGGTTAGTCGCGCAGGTCATTTCCGAGAGCATCATGGCAAGCGAGGGCGGCAAGCCCTGGCCACCCTGCTCCGGGTCGGCGGCCAGACTTGGCCAGCCGCCTTCAACATATTGCTGATAGGCCTCTTTGAATCCCTTGGGCGCTTTTACCTCGCCACCCTCTAACAGGCAGCCTTCTTCATCGCCGCTTTGGTTAAGCGGCAAAAGCACATCGCGGGCAAAGCGCGCGCCCTCTTCCAGGATAGCACTGACCACATCGGGAGAAGCGTCTTCACCGTTGGGCAGCGAAGCGTAATGGGCGGGGTAATCAAACATTTCGTCCATGACGAAACGCATGTCACGCAAGGGGGCCTGGTAACTGGGCATGGCACTTCTCCTAAACAGGGGGCTGAAAGCAACGAGCGTCTTCAGAAAACGGCTTTCAAACACATGTTTGAAAATTAGCGCGAGCCCGCCCAGTAGTCAAGCAGTCGTTTTAATTTAGCCGCTAAAAGCGCTACCACTTTGGTCGCCCAACGGGTCTACCATGCCCTAGAAAAAACCTGCCGACGAGAACGCCGACAGGTCATCTAATAGCGGATGAACAAGGCCATTACTGCATTCGAATGCCACCATCCAAACGAATCACCTCACCGTTGAGCATGGGATTGGCAATGATCTGTTCGGCCAGCTGGGCAAATTCCTCTGGTTTGCCCAGCCGCTTGGGGAAAGGCACGGCGGCCGCTAATGCTTCGGTCGCTTCAGAAGGAAGCTCGCTCATCATGGGGGTCTCGAACACCCCGGGCGCAATGGCCATCACACGGATAGCATGGCGGGATAGCTCGCGCGCTGCGGGAAGACTCATGCCGACAACGCCAGCCTTGGACGCACTGTAGGCGCATTGACCAACTTGACCATCGAATGCCGCAATAGACGCCGTGTTGATCATCACGCCGCGCTCGCCACTATCATTAGGGGCATTTTTAGCCATCGCCGCGGACGCAAGGCGCATGACATTGAAGGTGCCCACCAGATTGATATTGACAGTGTTCGCATAGCTGTCCAGATCGGCCGGATTACCTTCCCGGTCGACCAGCTTGGCCACGCTCACTACACCCGCGCAGTGAATGACACCCGAGAGTCCCCGCTCGCCCCCGAACGCAACCGCCGCATCAACCGCCTGCTGCATTTGCTCTGCAGAAGTAATGTCGGCCAGACATGCCTGAGCGCTTTCCCCCAGTGTCTGGGCGTGGGTGTTTACGCTGTCGCTTAGGTCGCAGAGCATCACCCGGGCACCGCCGGCGACCAGACGCTCGGCGGTGGCGGCCCCCAGTCCGGAAGCGGCACCGGTGATTAAAAACGTATGATCCTTCACTTGCATGATGGCATTTCCCTGTTATGAAAGTGTTATTCGCTCAGGCGGGCGTCTTCGGCGGCCTCGGCACGCAGTTTGAAGCGCTGGATCTTTCCGCTCGGCGTCTTGGGCAGCTCGTCGATAAACTCGATGACGCGAGGAAACGCATGGGTCGATAGCCGTTTGCGCACCTGCTGGCGGATTTCCTCTGCAAGCGCTTCACTGGCTTCAAAGCCCATGCGCAGCACGATGTAGGACTTGATCACCTCGCCGCGGATCTCATCGGGCTGGCCGACCGCCGCCGACTCCGCCACGGCCGGATGCGTCATGACACTGTTTTCAACATCGGTGGGCCCGACGCGGTAGCCCGAGGTCGTGATGATGTCGTCGTCGCGACCGGCAAACTGAAACGAACCATCCGCGTTGCGGATCACCACGTCACCGGTCAGGTAATAGCCCTTCACAAAGGGGTCTTTCTCTTGCCAGGTATAGCCCTGGAAAAAGTGCGCCGGGGATTGCTCAATGTCCACGGCCAGCACGCCCGGCTCGCCAGGCGGCAGTTCGTTATACTCAGCGTCCAGAATCGCCAGCCGGTACCCCGGCATGGGCACCCCCATGGCGCCGACATGCTTGGGATGATCAAGGGCATGGTGGTTATTGCATGTCATCCCGGTTTCGGTTTGTCCATAGTGGTCCATCACCGAACAGCCCAATGACATCTCCACCCATGACACTACTTCGGTATTGAGCGGTTCGCCTGCTGAACTGGTGGCACGTAACTCAAGCGTTTGATGGGCGTCGTCGAAAAGGCCTGACGCCTTCATCAGCCGATAGGCCGTTGGTGCTGCAGCGAAGTTGGTGATGCGGTGGCGCTTCATAAAGGCAAGTGCGCCCTCGGCGGTAAACCCTGCTTCGCAGAAGTGCGTCGTGACACCCAGCAAAAGCGGACCGGCGATGGCATAGTAAAGGCCATAGGCCCAGCCAGGGTCGGCCATGTTCCAGAAGCGATCGTCGTCGCGAAGATCCACCGCCAACTCCATATAGAGAGCAAATGCCGTCATGCCGGAAAGCGGTACGGCAACGCCTTTGGGCTTACCGACCGTGCCTGAGGTAAACATTTGCAGGAAGGGCTTGTCGGGGGAGAGCCGGGGTGGCTTTCCCGTCATTGACGCATGCGTCAAGGCAGCGTGCCAGTCGTGGTCGCCCGGATGTTCGCTGCTCAAACCACCCACCGCCAATACGGGTGGACACTGACTCAAACCCTCGAACTTATAGCGATTCGCATGATCGGTGATCACCAACCGGGTATCGGCCTGGCCAAGCCGATAGTCCACCGCATCGGGGCCAAAAGCGGTAAACAGCGGCTGGTAAACGGCACCAATCCGCCAGGTCGCCAACACCGCCACCATCAATGGCAGTGAACGGGGCAGCATGCACGCAATGCGGTCTCCCTCGCCCAGACCCTGGGCCTGAAACCAGCCGGCCAGATGAGCGCTTTGCTGGTCAAGCTCGGCATAGCTGAGGGTATGCGTCGCTCCGCTCACGTCTTCCTGTACCAGGGCCAACACATCGCCCCTGCCTGCCCGAACATGACGCCCACAGCAGGCTTCAAAGGCGTTTAACTGCCCGTCTTGATGGTCATCGAGCCTGGCAATGATATCGCCAATGGAAAACGTATCAAGGTAGTCGGCGTATGCAGGGGGTGTTGTCGATGTCATGTCAGCTCTCTTGGATATTGTTGGCAGTGAGCAGCAGGCTACGTCATCGCAGGCATCATGCTTATCAGTTTACGTTAACGGAAACCTGTAAATAAAAAACCAAGCTAAAAGCAAACGCCTGGAAGCGCAAGCCAGTCGCGTCGATTGCAGGTTATACGTTAGTAGAGCTTAAGCCTGATCACCCCGGCCTGCCATGATCATGGCGACCAGTTCATCGGCGAGATCATCAGGCGCTTGGGGGCCTTCGGGGTTGTACCAGCGCACCGTCCAGTTCAGCGCACCAAGGATAAAGCGAGAAACCAGGAAGCGGTCGCCTTGGATCACGCCGGCAGCCAACGCATCATCAATTACTCCCAGCCACAGCGCTTCATACGCATCGCGCAGGTGGCTCAGATGTGCGCTGGCGTCAGGCGCCAGGCGTCGCCATTCGAATAGCGCCACCACATGGGCATTACGGTCGGCAAAAAGCGTTTCGAGATGCGCCCGCGCCATCGCCCGAAGGCGTGCTTCGGGATGCGAAGGGCCGTTATCCAGGGCCCGACGGGCAATGACCAGCGCATTTTGGGTGCCCTCTTCGATTACCGCCGCCAGAATTTCCTGCTTATCCCTGAAATGATGAAACAGGCTGCCGGACTTGATCCCCATTTCCTGCGCCAGCATGCGCACCGTGGTACGGTCAAAGCCTTCCTGGACAAATAGCTGAGCCGCGAGGCGTGTTAATTCCTTGCGACGAGGCGATGCATTCATTACATTCATGTCGTTCACACTAGCGCTTGCTTGGTTACCTCGGAGAAGACCACAGCACCGGCAACGGGTCAACGCATAGCGCACCTCTCAGCGAGATAATCACAATAACTTTAATGGAGAACACCATGAGTAACGCTAAAGACATCGTGTTTCTGTCGGCAACACGCACCCCGATGGGCGGCATGATGGGCAGCCTGTCGAGCATGAGTGCTCCCGAGCTGGGTGCAATTGCCATCCGCGCCGCGATGGAGCGTGCCGGTATCGACCCCGCGACCATCGAAGAAGGCATCCTGGGCTGTGTACTGCCCGCTGGCGTTAAACAGGGCCCGGCGCGACAAGCCATGCGCCAGGCAGGCATCCCCGATGCCAACGGTGCGACCACCATCAACAAGCTATGCGGCTCGGGCATGAAAGCCGCCATGCTGGCCCACGACCTGATCAAGGCCGGCAGCGGCGATGTCATCCTCGCTGGCGGCATGGAGTCCATGTCCAACGCTCCGCATGTGCTCACCAAGGCGCGCAGCGGTTATCGGTTAGGCCACGGAGAGCTGAAAGATCACATGTTCCTGGATGGCCTGGAAGATGCTGAGACCGGCAAGCTGATGGGCGTCTTCGCCCAGGACGTTGCCTCTCAGCGCGGCTACACCCGGGAGCGGCTGGATGACTTTGCGATTGCCTCGCTGGAGCGGTCCATGGCGGCCACCAATGAAGGCCATTTGGCCGCTGAAATGGCCCCGGTTACCGTCACATCTCGACATGGCGACACCCTGGTTGAACACGACGAGCAGCCCTTTCAAGCCAAACTCGACAAGATCCGCCAGCTTCGTCCAGCATTTGCCAAGGATGGCACCATCACTGCCGCCAACGCCAGCTCCATTTCCGACGGCGCGTCGGCACTAATCCTGGCGAGTCAGGCAGCAGCAGATCAGCACGGCATCAAGCCGCTGGCACGCATGCTCGGCCACGCGACGCATTCACGCCACCCCAGCGAGTTTACAATTGCCCCCGTGGGCGCGATTGAAAAGTTGATGAAAAAGCTGGATTGGCGCGTTGAGGACGTTGACCTATTTGAAATCAACGAGGCATTTGCCGTGGTAACGCTCATGGCCATGGACGATCTGAACCTTCCCCACGACAAGGTCAACATCTTTGGTGGCGCCTGTGCCCAGGGGCACCCCGTTGGCTCCACCGGTTCACGTATCATCGCGACCCTGATTCATGCCCTGCGCACCAAGGGCGGCAAGCGCGGTATTGCCAGCCTGTGCATCGGTGGCGGCGAAGCCACGGCCGTCGCGGTCGAACTGATGGATTAACTGCCCGCAAGCCCCAGCGCATGCGCGTTTCGCTGCGCTGGGGAAACCCGCCACTAGTTCAACGCGAACACTTCGTGTGACGGTGCCCGATCCCAACCGCTTGATGAACCGCTAAGCGCTGCCGAACCTTCCTCTTGTGGATGAGGTATTGGCGTCTCTTTATCCAAACCGGGCATCAACATCTCACCGGTCACCTTGAACTGGCCGGCGTATTCCCGCATTTGCGACGCTTCTTCTGACAGCTCTGATGAATACTGAGTCGCTTTATTGACCAGTCGCATGGTATCTTGCGTGGTGGTTTCGATATCACCAACTGCATGATTAACCTCTTCAATCCCCCGCCGCTGCTCCTCGGACGCATGTGCTATTTGCGTCATCAACTCATCTACGTAGCTGACGGCATGCATGATAGCCCGTGTTCGCTCACCGGCCTGTTGGGATAGTACGCTACCTTGCTGAACACTATTACTTGATGCCTCGATACGTGTTCTAATCTCACTGGCCGCATTAGCACTACGCGTTGCCAACGCACGCACCTCACTGGCAACCACCGCGAACCCGCGCCCGTGCTCACCGGCACGCGCCGCTTCTACGGAGGCATTCAGCGCCAAGATGTTGGTCTGAAAAGCAATGCTTTCTATCATCTTGATGATGCTTTGAATCTCCTCGGAGTGATCATTGATGGCCTCCATCGTCGCGACAAGCTGGGAAATGACGTCGTCACCCTCTTTTGCTTTCTGGGAGACATCTGTTGTCGACTGACTGACATGGTGAGCGTTTTCCGCGTTTTGATTAACCGTCGCGGTCAGCTGCTCCAGACTCGCCGCAATTTGCTGCAATGCAGAGACTTGCGTATCAGTTTGGCTGGTCAATCGTGCATTCTGCTCTGTCATTTCCTGGCTATTGCTGTATACCTGCTGGCTGCTGGTGGCAAGGCGGTTGACCGTCGCTGTTAGTGAGTCCTGCATGCTGGCAAGCTCGCTGAACAGTTGCCCAATCTCATTGGTCGAATGCGCGTTTACTGGCGCAGACAGATCGCCCTTGGCAATGCGCTGAAAGTGCCCTCTGATATTTTTTAAAGGGCCAAGCACATTCCTGCGCACGCCCCAAACGACAAAGCCCACGACTACCAGCGCCGCGATGAGTACCGCTACCACACCCCAGAAGAGCAATGAAGATACTTGATCGAAGCGTGCCAACAATCCATTACCGCGTTGCGCGGATGCGTCGAAAAAAGCTTCGACACTTTCTACAAAACGCCGACTGCTCTCATCCACCCGCGACTCACCCGACAGAAAGCCGGATACATCACGCTCATCAAGCATCATCATTTGCAGGCTGAGATTGTTGTTAACAAAGGATCGAAAATCATTTGTTAACTGATCAACCAGGGCCTGTTGGCTTGGCGCAATATGGCTCGATGTAAATTGTGAGAAATGCGCTTCCGCCGATTCAAGCAGCTGGTGTGCCTCTTCCAGCAACGGCTCGGGACGATCAAAAGACGGGGTTCGAATGAGCTCCGCGGCACGATTCATCTGGATACGGGCACGCAGCAACTCGCTATAAGCGCTGTTGAGCTCACTGATTTGTGCCATATCGCGCTGATGTAATGACGTGAAGGCATCCCGCCCAAACTGGTTGGCAAATAATCCAAGTGCTCCGATAAGGAGGATCAAACCGCTAAACGCCGCCAAAACCAGCATCCAGCTCATTTTGACGCTTAGGTGATTGACAAGCTTCATCAAGACCCACCATTCATTGTTGTTTGTCAAACGCAGGAAGCAAGAGCCATAGCTGCATACGGCGCCGAATCTCTTGAAGCGCCTGTTCGTAGGCGTCCAACTTGCTGATCAAACGCGGGTCGCGAATATCCCAATACAGCCTTTCACCCGCCGCTCCTTGCCATTCACGGCAAGCCTGCTGGGCTTTGTCACACAGCACAATGACGTAATCAAAGCTTTCGTTTTCAAACTCATCCAATGACTTGCTGTGCAGCCCCTCAATGGAAAGCCCCTGCTTGGCGAGCGCCTCAAGCGTCAGTGCATGGGGTTCATCAGGCTCAGTGCCCGCGCTGAACGCTTCAAAGCGGTCACCGGCCATATGACGAAGCAGTACTTCGCCCATTAGCGAACGTGCCGAATTGGCGTTACACAGGAATAGCACGCGACGCTTTGACATAAATAAACGACCTCTTATCTAGTGATTTAGCAACAAGCTACGCAGCAATCATGACGACATTGTTGCAGCGATAGCGACGCCGCTAGAAATATACGAAAAAACATATATCATAAGAGGGTGCGTTTCGACGCGACATCGATAAGGGAGCCGCTCACATGACCCCGCTGGACGATTTACCCAACCTGGATGCGAACCTCTTTGAAGTACCCAGCCTCGAGCGCCTGGATCTAACGGCAGGTAGCACCCACGCGCCAAAAATTCTGCTGCTTTATGGCTCCCTGCGTGAACGTTCGTTCAGCCGTTTGGCAACGGAGGAAGCCGCTCGCCTGCTCGACGCCATGGGCGCTGAAACAAGAATGTTTGACCCCAGAGGATTGCCGCTACCGGATACCGAGGACGCCAGCCACTGCAAAGTTGAAGAGCTGCGCCAATTGGCCCAATGGTCAGAAGGCATGGTGTGGTGCTCTCCCGAACGCCACGGCGCGATGACCGGCATCATGAAAGCGCAGATTGACTGGATCCCGCTTGCATTGGGTGGTGTACGTCCGACCCAGGGCAAGACATTGGCGGTAATGCAGGTATGCGGTGGTTCGCAATCCTTCAATACGGTCAACCAACTGCGTATTCTGGGCCGCTGGATGCGCATGCTGACGATTCCCAACCAGTCATCAGTGCCCAAAGCGTTTAAGGAATTCGACGATAACGACCGTATGAAAGCCTCCCCCTTCTACGAGCGCATCGTGGACGTCATGGAAGAACTGGTGAAGTTTACGCTACTCGTGCGGGATCGGAGCTCGCTGCTCACCGACCGTTATTCAGAGCGCAAGGAAAGCGCCGAAGAACTCTCCAAGCGGGTTAACCAGCGGGCTATTTGATCAGGAGCTTTTCATGTCAATGAAGCAGGATACGTCATCTCCCTCCACCGCCGAGGGCATGGGTTTATTCGAGCGCTTTCTCTCGGTTTGGGTGGCTCTTGCCATTGTGGCAGGCATCTTGCTCGGGCAGCTTGCCCCGGCGATACCGGAAGCATTATCACGCCTTGAGGTAGCCCAAGTCTCCATCCCTATCGCGGTATTAATCTGGGCCATGATTTTTCCCATGATGGCGCAAATTGACTTTACCTCCATCGCGGGGGTTCGCCGCCAACCCAAAGGGCTGACCATCACCACAGCCGTCAATTGGCTGATCAAGCCCTTCTCCATGTTTGCCATTGCGTGGCTGTTTTTCATGGTGATCTTTCAGCCCTTTATCCCTGAAGCGCTGGCCAGCCAGTATCTAGCGGGTGCCATTCTGCTCGGCGCCGCCCCGTGCACCGCCATGGTGTTTGTATGGAGCTATCTAACCCGAGGTGACGCGGCTTATAGCCTGGTGCAGGTGGCGCTCAATGACTTGATCATGCTGTTTGCCTTCGCCCCTATCGTGGTCTTCCTGCTCGGAATTTCCAATATTCAGGTGCCCTGGAACACCGTCGCCCTGTCGGTCGTGCTGTATATCGTGATTCCCCTCGCAGCAGGCTATATCACCCGGCAAAGCTTGATTAAAAAGCGCGGCGCCGAGTGGTACGACAATGTGTTCATGAAGCGCGTTGGCCCAATCACCCCGATTGGCTTGATCATTACCCTGGTGATGCTGTTTGCCTTCCAGGGCGAGGTGATTCTGAACAACCCGCTGCATATTGTGCTCATTGCCATTCCGCTGATTATTCAAACCTTCCTGATCTTCTTCATCGCCTACGGCTGGGCGAAAGTCTGGCGTGTCCCCCACAACATTGCCGCTCCCGGCGCGATGATTGGCGCGAGCAACTTCTTTGAGCTCGCGGTCGCAGCCGCCATTGCGCTGTTTGGCATGCAGTCTGGCGCGGCACTGGCAACGGTCGTCGGCGTATTGGTCGAAGTGCCGCTGATGCTTGCACTGGTAAGAATCGCCAATAAGACGCGCCGTCATTTTCCGGCAGACGCTCATTAATCGGGGTAAAACGCTATGGCTCACTACTTGGTATTTCTGGGTTCAACCCGCACCAGTTCACCGCCTTCCCCGGCGCGCCTCGGCGAGCGGGTAGCAAAGGCCTGCAAGCGTTTACTTTCATCGTTACCGCATACCACAGCTGAGGTTATTGACCCGCTAAACCTAAACTTGAGCGATCCGTTCAAGCCGCATTTTGCCTACTCCAAAGCCGATGCGCCGGAAGACTTGGCAGCGCTTGCCCATAAAATTGCCAACGCTGATGGCTACGTGATGGTCAGCCCTGAGTACAACCATGCCATGAGCCCGGCGCTTAGCCATCTACTCAATCACTTCGGGGCATCACTGTTTGCATTTAAGCCCAGCGCTATCGTCACGTATTCCATGGGCCAATGGGGAGGTGCACGCGCCGCCGTTTCCATGCGCACCTTTCTCTCGGAGCTTGGCTGCCTGCCGGTGTCGGCCATGATCCATATACCTAAAGCCCAGGAAGCACTAAATGAAGACGGTCACTTTGCCCAGGATCAGGAGCGCTGGGAAGGTTATTTTGGCCGTACACTTGGCCAGCTCATGTGGTGGTCGGAAGCCGCGGCTAGCTATAAACACGAAGTCGACCCAGCCCGTGTCTCACCGGCTTTTAAAACGGAGCCCTCTCAGCGTAACGCGCCTAACTCGACTTATAATGCATAGCTAAACCATTTTCATCGCCAAGAACGTTTACAGTTGAGAGCAAGATGGATGATGTGATCGAAATAGAAGACAACGCATTGGCGTATATTAAGCAACTCGGTAATGTGTTGACCGTCCGATTATCCCCCCGCCATGGCTGCTGCGGGGGGAGCGCCAATGTTGCCGTCGCCGAGGCTATCTCGCCCAAAGACCCTTCGCTTTTCCAACGCTATCACCACCAGGGTATAACGCTATTCACCGACCCCAAGCTCACCTATCAAGGTCTTAAAATCAACGTTGAGGGCTTTTGGAAATTACGCCATCTGTATGTAGAGGGTGCTAGCGTATTGGCACGCTAGCCCCTCAACTGCTAAGCCGCTTTCTTAGGCAACGCCAGCGCCATCACCGCGCTGGAAGCCACCAGCGCAGCGGCGACCCACAGGCAGGCACTCAGCCCATAGGCCATATACAGCCAGCCGGATAGCAGCGTGCCCACCAATCGCCCCATGGCATTGGCCATATAGTAAAAGCCGACGTCCATGGAAACGCCGTCGGCACGCGCATAATGCACAATCAGATAGCTGTGCCAGCTGGAATTAATGGCAAACAGCACGCCAAACGCCAGTAAGCCAACGACCAGCCAACCGACCTGCGCCAAGGGCAGCATGGCTAACACAATCGCCAGCACCGCCAATGCCGCTGCCCAGCCTGCGGTAAGGGCGCGCGCATCGCCCTTGATCAGCCGCGTGAGCTTGGGCGCCTGGGTTTGCACACCGCCGTAGCCAATAATCCATACCGCCAGCAAGCCGCCCACTGTCCAGTGGGTCCAGCCATGCTGGTCATATAAAAACACCGGTAGCGCCACCACAAACCACACATCCCGCGATGCGAACAGACAGAACCGCGCCGCTGACAGCACGTTGATGGCACGTGATTTCGAGAAGATTTCGGAAAACTTGGGCTTTACCTTTTGACGCCCCAGATCCGCCCTCAAGCGCCATAGGGAGAGCAGCAGCACCACGCCCAACATGACGGCCATGGCCACCACGGCACCGCGAAAGCCAATCAACGTCAGCAACAGGCCGCCGACGAAAAAGCCCAAACCTTTCAGGGCATTTTTAGAGCCGGTGAGCATGGCGACCCAGCGGTAGAGCGAGCTGTTGGCGTTGGCACTCTCTGTAGGCACCAGCACTTTCACGGCACTTTTGGCGCTCATCTTGTTGAGGTCTTTGGCGATCCCGGAAAGCGCCTGAGCCGCCATGACCCAGGCGACGGTCAGCAGGCTGGCAGGCACCATCAACATGGCGAGCGCAATAATCTGTAGCCCAAGCCCGACGTTCATGGTGCGATTGAGGCCCAGGCGCGCCCCCAGCCAGCCGCCTACCAGGTTCGTCACCACGCCAAAGGCTTCATAGAACAGAAACAGCATGGCGATTTCCAACGGCGAGTAGCCCAACTGGTGGAAGTGCATTACCACCAGCATGCGCAGCGCGCCATCGGTAATCGTGAAGGCCCAGTAATTGCCCGTTATCAGCATGTACTGGCGCACTTCAAACGGTAACTTCTTCACGCGAGCCAGCATTGATTCAGCCACGATCCACCTGCTCGCCACCTACCTTCAGGGCCAGCTCGGCGGTACGATTGGCATAGCCCCACTCGTTGTCATACCAGGCGTAGAGTTTGAGCTGTGTACCGTTGATCACCATGGTGGAAAGCGCATCGATCACCGAACTGCGCGGGTCGGTACGGTAATCGATCGACACCAGGGGGCGCTCCTCATAGCCCAGAATGCCGGTAAGCTCGCCTTCGGCGGCTGCTTTCAATGCCTGATTGACCTCTTCGGCGGTGACCCCGCGCTCCAGCTCGAAGACCATATCGGTGAGGGACGCGTTGGCCAGCGGCACGCGCACGGCATGGCCGTTAAGCTTGCCTTCCAGCTCAGGAAAGATCGCCGTAATGGCTTTAGCAGAACCGGTGGTGGTGGGAATCAGGCTCATACCGCATGCGCGGGCACGCCGCAAGTCCTTGTGTGGGGCATCCAGGATCGTCTGGGTATTGGTGATGTCGTGTACCGTGGTCATGGAGCCATGGCGGATTCCGAAGGTTTCCTGGATAACCTTGACCACCGGCGCCAGGCAGTTGGTGGTACAGCTGGCGGCCGTGACAATTTTATGCTCTACGGGGTCATAAAGATGGTCATTCACTCCCATCACGACATTGAGTACACCTTGATCGTTAAGCGGTGCACTCACCACTACCCGCGCAACGTCCTGATCCAAATATCCCTGAAGCTGGGCGGCACTTTTCACTTTACCCGAGCATTCGATGATCACGTCGCAGTCGGACCAATCGCTATCCACGATGGCCTGATTAGCACTGAACGCGACCGTGTCGCCATCGATGACGATGCTGTCATCGCCAGTCGAGATCCCCTCGCCCGGCGCCCAATGCCCGTGTACCGAGTCGAACTCCAACAGGTGGGCAAAGGTGGCCGCGTCACCGCCCGGATCATTGATGCGTGTCAGCGCCACTTCACCCGCTTCCACCTTGCTCCACAGGCTGCGTAACGCCAATCGACCGATACGGCCAAAACCATTTATACCGATGCGCAGTGTCATGGAAATCTCCTAAGCTGATTGCTGCATAAAAGCACAATATATACATACGGAAAAACATATATATAGAGACAAAAAATTGTGAATATCAGACCCACTGCACCAGCAGCGGGTCTGAAGGCTCAACTGTTTAGCCGTACCGGCCGGAAATATAATCTTCGGTCTTCTTCTTCGCCGGGGTCGAGAACATTACTTTCGTGTCGTTATATTCGATGATTTCGCCGAGGTGGAAGAACGCCGTGTAGTCGGCCACTCGAGCCGCCTGCTGCATATTATGAGTCACAGTGACGATGGTGAACTGCTCCTTGAGCTTGTCCATCAAATCTTCAATGGTGGCGGTTGAAATCGGGTCGAGGGCCGAAGTCGGCTCGTCCATCAGGATCACATCAGGTTGAACGGCAATCGCTCGGGCAATACACAGACGCTGCTGCTGACCACCCGACAGCGACGTGCCCGGCTCCTGCAGCTTGTCTTTCACTTCGTTCCAAAGCCCTGCATCGCGGAGCGCCCGCTCTACCAGCTCGTCCTGATCGACCTTGCGACTCACCATGTCGTGCATACGCGGCGCATAAGCAATATTTTCAAAGATGGATTTGGGGAACGGATTAGGCTTCTGGAACACCATCCCTACACGCCGCCGTAGGGCAATCTCGTCCATCTTCTGAGCATTGATATCAAGCCCGTCCATTTCCACGAGGCCTTCAGTGCGGACGCTCGGAATCAGGTCGTTCATGCGGTTCAAGCAGCGTAGAAAGGTTGACTTACCGCAGCCGGAAGGCCCGATCAGGGCCGTCACATTTTTCTGGAACAGGTCGATGCTGAGGTTTTTCAGTGCTTGATTCTTGCTGTACCAGAGGTTCAGATCGCGAACGCGAATGCTCAGGTCATGGCATGCCTGTTCGTTGCGCGTATAGGGCTGACCAACGCTTGGTGTTTCTTGCTCAGTCATTACAGGTGCTTGGCTGTTCATATCGGTATCCTTTTTTACGCGCTGGGTTACCAGCGACGCTCGAATTTCTTGCGCAATAACACGGCAAAAGCGTTGAGGGAGATGAGCACTGCCAGAAGAACCAGAATCCCCCCAGCAGTTTTTTCCACAAACGCCGCCTCGGGCTCACCGGCCCAAGTAAAAATCTGCGCAGGCATGACCGTTGCCGCTTCGGTGAACGACGCGCCCACATCGGGGATAAACGCCACCATCCCCACGATGATCAACGGGGCGGTTTCCCCCATGGCTTGCGCCAGACCAATGATTGAACCCGTCATGATACCCGGCATGGCAAGCGGCAATACGTGGTCGCGCACCACCTGCCAGCGCGAGCAGCCGACGCCAAAGGCAGCGTGACGTATCGAATCCGGGACGCTGCGCAATGCCGCACGGGTCGAGATAATGATCACCGGCAGCGTCATCAACGCAAGCGTCATGCCGCCCGCCAACGGCGAGGAACGCGGCACGCCAAAGAAGTTGATAAAAATCGCCAGCCCCAAGAGACCGAACAGGATCGAGGGAATCGCCGCCAGGTTGTTGATGTTGATTTCAATCGCCTGGGTAAAGCGGTTGTCCGGCGCGAACTCTTCAAGATACACCGCCGTCATGACGCCAATCGGAAAAGAAATCGCCAGGGTGACGATCATGGTCATGATGGTACCCACGACGGCCGCCAATATACCGGCGCTCTCGGAGGTCTTGGAATCGCCTTCGGTAAAGAAGGTGCTATTGAAAGCCAGCTCGACCTGTCCCGCCTCAACGCGCGCGTCAACGGCGGCGCGTTCCTCTTCGCTCAGACTATTACGGTTCCCCTTGAGGTACTGGTCAACCTCGCCGTTGGCCAACAGCCACCGCTGCTCGGACGTGCCTAGCAAATCTTCGTTATTACGCATTTGCAGCGGGATGCTGCGGATCTCGGTACGGCTGACGATCGGCACCAGATCGTCCGCGATGGCCTGGCGTGCGTCGCTGGCCGCTTCCTCGGTGTAGTTGATCTCGGTATTCACATACGCTTGCTGAAAAGCGGGCAGGCCCTTGTTGAGCATATCGGCGAAAAACAGCAGCAAAAATAGACCTGCCAGGCCGAGGGCACCCATGGACACCCACTTCAGGCGGGCGGACTTGCGGTGACGCCGCTTGAGCTGCTGGCTGATCTCGTCAAAAGAGTGGCTCATTGAATCGGTTCCTCGGCGTTACAGGTTATTCACGCGGTATTTTTCACGGAAACGGCGGATCATCAGCACCGAAACCAGGTTGAGCGTCAGCGTGACGGCAAACAGCACCAGGCCAAGCGCAAAAGCAGACAGGGTTTCAGCGCTTTCAAACTCCTGATCCCCGGTCAGCGCGGCAACGATACGCACCGTCACGGTGGTCATGTCTTCCAGGGGATTGGCGGTCAGGTTGGGGCGCATACCCGCCGCCATCACCACGATCATGGTTTCCCCCATGGCCCGTGATACACCCAGAAGCGACGCTGAAATGATCCCGGGTAACGCCGCCGGTATCACTACGTCGCGAATGGTTTCGCCCTTGGTCATGCCCAGCGCCAGCGACCCTTGGCGCATGGTATCGGGCACCGAATTGATCACGTCATCCGACAGCGATGAGATAAACGGTATAATCATGATGCCCATGACGATGCCCGGTGCCAGCGCATTGTTATAGGAGGCATCCAGGCCCAAAAAGCCGGCAACATTGACAATGATGGGTGCCACGGTGATGGCTGCAAAGAAGCCGTATACCACGGTAGGAATACCGGCCAGTATCTCCAGAACGGGCTTAGCCACGGTTCGTACTTTCTGCGGCGCGTATTCGGACATGTAAATCGCCGAGAGCAGTCCCACCGGCACCGCCACCAGCATGGCAACGGCGGTAATCATGAAGGTACCAGCAAACAGCGGCACCGAACCGAACTGCGCACCGCTGCCGTCACCGCGCCCGGCAGATGCCAGGAAGCTGTCGCCCGGGCTCCAGGTCGTCCCGGTGATGAACTCCCAGAAGCTATGCATCTGGAAGAAGCGAATGGCCTCGGAGATGATTGAGAACAGGATGCCGAAGGTGGTAAAGATCGAAATCAGGGCCGCTGACGCCAGCGCCATTCTGATTGCACGTTCTATCGCCTGTCGGGCGTGAAAATTGGGCCGCACTTGCGCTATTCCCACCACCAGCCCGGCAGCGGCAACCACAAGGCTTGCAGCGAGAAGATAAAACGTTGGGATATCTGCCCCCAGCAGCAGCATGACAAAGGCGCCGACGGCCCCCACCAATATGGCGGGGCCCGCAGTGGACAGCACGGCAAACCAGGCATACTGATCGGGTTGAGCAAACATCTTACCCCCTCCGCTGCGCACCCGTGCAGCCTTGGTGCGGCCGACAAAAAAGGCCACGAGCCCCAATAGCAAGAGCACAGTGCAAAAGAGTAAAACTAGCTGATTGGTTTGCATCTAATCTCTCTCGCGTTCCTGATGAAATCGGTTTGGGGAGTACTTTGCAGCAAAAACATTACAGCAATGTGACAGACGCCCAATCCACAAGCTGGCAGTGCAGCGACAATCGCAAAGCAAAAGGCCGACAGCTTACGCTGTCGGCCATTGCCTTATTATCGGGCGTTATCTCTGTTATTTACTGCAGATCAGAGAGTTCCATCTGTGCACGGTCGGCCACCTTCTGACGCCACTCTGCACGCTCTTCTTCCGGCAGCACGATCAGGCCGATATCACGCAGGTAGCCGTCGCTGCCAATCATCTGCTCTTCCATGAACATTTCCGCGTATTCGTACATGGGCGGTACTTCGTCAGCGTGCTGGTTCTTGACGTAGAACCACAGCGAACGAGCGACCGGGTACTCGCCTTCACTGATAGATTCCGGCTCAGGCTCAACACCATTGATCGTTGCCGCATTCAGCGTGTTGGTATTTTCTTCGAGGAAGGAGTAGCCGAAGATACCCAAAGCACCGGTGTCTTCCTGCAGACGCTGAACGATCAGGTTGTCGTTCTCACCGGCGTCGATGTAAACACCGTCAGAACGGATATCGGTGTAGGCTTCGCCGTACGCGTCCATGTCTTCGGAGGCGGTTTCCATCACCAGCTCTTCGAAGGCATCACGAGTACCCGAGGTGGTGGGCGGTCCGTAAATGGAGATCTCGCGATCCGGCAGCGAGGAATCGATCTCGCTCCAGTTGGTGTAGGGGTTGTCTACCAGCTCGCCGTCCTGGGGCACCTGCGCCGCCACGGCCATGAAGATTTGTTCAAGCGTCAGATCAAACACATCATTTTCGTTGGACTGACCGAGCACGATACCGTCGGAACCAATCTTGGCTTCTGTGATGTCGGTCACGCCGTTGTCTACGCAACGTTCGAATTCAGACGGCTTCATGCGGCGCGATGCGTTGGTGATGTCCGGCGTACCCTCACCAACTCCGTTACAGAACAGACGCATACCGCCACCAGAACCCGTAGACTCGATGACCGGGGTCGGGTAGTTGGTGACCGCGCCAAACTCTTCGGTCACATAGCTGGCAAACGGATACACAGTGCTGGAACCAACAATGCGGATTTGGTCACGGGCTTGTGCAACACCTGCCACGCTCATCACAGCAGCCGCGAGCACGGTAGTCTTGAGAATACGGTTCATGCGAATTACTCCTGAAGCTGTTAGGGATCTTGCCTTCGCAAGGCTCACTTTGCATCGCTTGGATGACAGCTTCATGACAAGCAATGTCACAACATTATTTTTTTGGTTTTTTATCACAGCCCGAATAACGCTCACCCCATTAAAGCAAAAGCCCCAAGGCTGCCAGCGTACACAACGACAGCGACGCTGCATGGAGCCATTGCTTATCGAGACGATGGGCGACCCTGTCGGCCAACCGGTTGCCCACCAATACTGCAGGCAACAAGGAGAGCGCCACCCCCATGTGCCACCCCCTCACCTGCCCCGCCAGGGCAAGGGTCGCGAGGGTGAGCATCGAGGTAATGATAAAGAACGCGGCCAGATTGCCCCTTAGTCGGTCAGGCGCAAACCCGTGCATCAGCAATACCATCGGCGGCCCGCCGATGGCGGCGACGGTACCAAAGATTCCCGAGAACACCCCGGCGATTAACAGCGATAGTCGATTCACCGGCAGTCGTATACGGCAAAGCGTCACGAGCACCGCAAACAGCACAATGGCGGCAATCAACTTTTCCAGCACCACCATGGGCGCAGCGATCAAAAGCCACAGCCCTAGCGCATTGCCGGGCAAGCGCCCCACCAGTGCCATGCCCATTGCCCCCAGGCGAACCTCGTGCCAGTAGGTGCGGACCATCATCAGCGAGACCGTAAAACCAAACAGCACCAGCACCACGGGGACCAAGCGCGGTTCGATCATCAGCAATAGCGGTGCGCCGATGATTGCCAACCCGAAACCAGTGGCGCGCTGAACGAAAGCCCCCAGCGCCAACACAAGAGCACACCCCACCCAGGTGCTGAGGGGCATGTCCAGCCATGCGGCAACAGCGTCCATCATGCCGACGGCTCGTCCCTCGCCACCGGCGTCAGTAGCCGCACACCGATATTGCCCATTAGCGCGGCGCCCAGCATGGTCAGCACCATCGGCCAGAGGTGTTCGACTTCAAACAAGCCCACCATCGCCCCCGCCAGCGCACCACAGCTGAACTGGATACCGCCCAACAACGCGGTGGCCGTGGCGCTGATATGGCCAAAATGGTCGAGCAGCGAGGAAATGGCATTGGGGGTTATCAGGCCGATCATACCGGTAAAGAGCATCACCAACGGCACCACCACCGCCAGCGTGGCGACGTTGAATGCCGTCGCCGCCACCAGGCCCAGGGCTGCCAACAGCTGCACCGCCAGGCCGAAGCGTAAATTCTGCTGGGGCGTGCGCTTGCGCAACAGGTAAATATTGACCCGGTTGGAGGAAGCGATCATCACCACATTGACGCCAAACACGAACGGATAGACCGCCGGGCTCAGCGAAAAGTAGTCCAGGTAAAGAAACGGCGACGCCGTGACAAAGGCAAAAAGGCCGGCAAACGAGGCCGCGACGGCACAGATGTAGCCCATGCCTTCGCGATGACGCAGCACGCTGGCATAGTTGCGCAGCACCTGGCGCGGCGATGCCGCCGGCAGCGACATGTCCCGGGTTTCAGGCAGGCGCGAGCCGAGCAGCCACAACAGAAAGCCGGCATAAGCGGCGAGAAACACAAAAATCAGCCACCAGTCCGCGATGTACAGCAGCAAACTGCCCACTGCCGGCGCCACCAGGGGTGCCAGCATCATGATCATGGCCATGGTCGACATCACTTTCGCCGCTTCGCGACCGCTGAAACAGTCGCGCACAATGGCCGCCGAATTGACCACGCAGGCGCCGCCGCCCAGCGCCTGCATGAAGCGCAAGACCAGCAGCGTGGTGAGACTGTCGGCTAGCGTAATCATCAAGCTTGCACACAGAAACACGATTAGCCCGCCCATCAGCACGGGTTTACGCCCCAGCCGATCAGATAACGGTCCGAAGCACAGCTGCCCCAGGGCAAAGCCGAACAGGAACACGCTGATCGACAGTTCGGTACGATGGATACTGGCATCAATGGTATCGGCGATGGCCGCCATGGCTGGCAGATAGGCATCGATGGCGAAAGGGGCCAGCGCCGTGTTGGCCGCCACCAGGATGGCGACGCGACGGGGATTAAGTTCCATGTCTCTCCTCGGGGGTGACCACATTCACCTCGGCAACGTAAAGATAGGCCGCTAATTATATGCCTTTTACGCCGCGTTGTCGGCCATGCCTGCCAAGCGAGCCACGTTGCTGAGCCCGATGACCACAAGAGAGATAAAAAGACGACTAGCCGGATGGAACCCTAATGATGCGTGGTCTCTTGAGACTCGAGCATCTCCACCAGCGGCTGAAACTGCTCGCGGTTGTGCTCGTTCATGTGCATCAGTATGCGATGGGCTTCGAGAATGCGCTCGCGCAGACCTTCTTCATCGGCGGGTTCTTCGGGCAGCTCTTCCAGCGCTCGACTCAACCCGACGCTACCCTTCAGCGGCGCCTCCATCAGGGTAAAGAAACGCGCAAAGCCCATCACGTCGAGCATCTGGCGCACGTCCTGATTGTCCACGATGATCGTGGGCGGCTGTTCCAGGCGACCTTTCACGGCCATGGCTACCTTGGCGAGAAAACCGAGCGCGGTGGAGTCGACGTTGGTCGCCTCGCGCAGATCGATCATCACGGCCTGCAGGCCGGGCGTTTCGGCTAGCCGCTGGGCCTGGGTATCCAGGGTGGCACACAGCGTCAGGCGCACGTCGCCACACAGTTTCAATACGAAAACACCGGAGTCGAACGCCGCTTTCAAGCGGCCTTCTTCAATCAGCATGACCAAATCCGCTCACCATCATGATTGTCAGGTCGTCGGGCAGAGCATCGCGGTCGGGTTTAGCCTCATCGTCAACCTGCTGTTCGCTTAACAGAGCATTGTTGCGGGTCAGCCGATCGCGTAGCTGTTCAAGCGTGTCACTCACGCTTACGAGTTGCTCAAGTTCCCTGAGCCGCATGTCGAGCGAATCACCCGGCAGGCACTCCAATACGCCGTCCGAACACAGCCAGAGCCTGAAGTCGGGCGGCAGTTCGCAGCTGAGCGCGGGGTAGTCCACGTCGGGGAATAGACCCACCGGCATGCCTTCTCCCGGCAGCCGGGTAAGCGTGCCCCTCGACGCGATCAGCGGCATCGGCAGCTGTGCACCGAGCGAATAGTGCAGAGTATGCGCTTCATGGTCAATAACGCCAACAAATAACGTGGCGTGTTTGCCAATATCGGTGCCCTGCAGCTCACGATTCATCGCCGTCAGCCACTGCTGGGGAAGCTGCTCGGGCTGGGTGCCGTCCCACTCACTCAGCCAGCGATTGCAGAGATACTTCAACAGCACGGTCACAAAGGCCGATGAGGCCCCGTGACCCGATACATCGGCAAAATAGAACGCGCTGAAACGTTCGTTATAGCGCTGATAATCGAGAAAATCCCCGGACAGGTAAAGCGAGGGGGCAAACCAGTAATCGTAGCGAACCCCGTTGATCAGCTTGGGGCGAGGCGGCAACAGGCGACGCTGGATGTGCCCGCCGCTTTGCTGATCCATGCGCAGCAAGGCCAGATGCGTTTCCAGGCTCTCATTGAGTTCCGCCAAACGCTCGTGATCTCGGGCACGCGCCTTTTCGAGCTCAGCCAGCTCGATGGCCTTGCGGATCATGCGCCGCAGCAGCTCCGCATGACGCAGCGGGTGGACAATATAATCCACCAGGCCGACATCCACCGCCTTGATCAAGTCGGCGTCCTGACGCGAGTCGCTGACCACCAGCGTAGGTAACTGATGCGTCAGCTGCGACCACTGCTGACGGGGCACCGCCCGCGCATGGGCCACGATCAAGGCCGTTTCCGCCGGTAGGTGTGCGATATTGTCGGCGGCATAGACCCACATACCATCGCAGGTAATGGCCTCGGCCAGGGCATCGCGCTCCTTGCCCGACTCGTCGATTACCGCAATAAGCTGCTTAGGCGCCATGGCAAGCCTCAGTCGGCGAAGTCGGTATCATCAAACTCAAATTCATCGGCGGAAAACGGATCGTCGCCCAGTTCGCCGTCGCTGATTTGGAACTGGCGGCGCTGCAGGTAGGCATCACGAATGAACCGGTAGCGATCACCCTGGATCAGCTCTTCCTGGTCAAGCAGGCCCGCCCGCGTGTCCACGATATTCAGCGCCGTCAGGCCAGCCCGCACCGCGTCGTCCTCGACGTAGGTCACCGGGTAAGTCGACATGTCGGCGGGCAGTCCTGAGGTGTCGCGCAGCGTGCTCGGCCCCAATAGCGGCAGCACCAGGTAGCGGGAATCCTGCCAGCCCCAGGTGGCCAGGGTTTGGCCAAAGTCTTCTTCATCGGCTTCGACGGGCATCAGGGAAGCAATATCAAAGAGCCCGCCCAGCCCCATGGTCGAATTGACCAGGAAGCGCGACGTCGAACGCCCGGCGTTGGCTGGCTTGCCCTGTAAAAGGCTATTGAGTGTCGTACGGATCTCGCCCAGGTTGCTGAAAAAATTGCCCACCCCCTGCTGCAGCGGGTCGGGAGTAACTGTGCGGTATCCCGTGGCAACCGGCTTCAACGCATAACGATCGAGCACATCGTTGAAGACGAACACCTTGCGATTGAAGCCTTCCCAGGGATCGACCGGATCGGTCGCCTGGGAGGTTTGTGAGCCGCTACTGGCGCAGCCGGTAAGCACCAGCGCCATGGCCATCAGCGGAAGTCCACTGGCGGTGCGGAGCGTTGACTGACATGTCCCTATCCTAGGCATACTGCATTCCTCTGTTTTGCATTTTACTGTCTGTGGGGCGGCTCATCGACGCCTTACTACCACGCTGCCTGCGCTGTACCCCGCGCCGAACGAACAAATGACGCCCAGATCACCAGCCTCAAAAGACTCGCGGTGCAAGTGAAACGCAATGATGGAGCCTGCCGAGCTGGTATTCGCATAGCGATCAAGAATGATCGGAGCCTGCACTTCGCTGGGATCGTAGCCCAGCACCTTGCGGGCAATCAGGTCATTCATGTGCCGGTTTGCCTGGTGCAACCACAGGCGCTTTAAGTCGCTGCCCTGTAACTCCAGCGAAGCGAGGTGCTGCGCGATCAGCGAGGCGACCATGGGGCATACCTCGCGGAAGACGCGGCGGCCTTCCTGGACGAACAGCTTGTCCATCGCCAGCGGGTCGCTATCGGTCACCCGGTTCAGGAAGCCTGCGTTGTTGCGAATGGCATTGGAATAGACCGTCGCCAGTCGCGTGCCCAGGATCTCATAGGCCTCGCTCGCCGTCGCGCAGGCGGCATGCTCAAGCACGATGGCCGTGCATGCATCGCCAAAGATGAAGTGACTATCGCGATCGGTGAAGTTGAGATGCGCCGAGCAAATCTCCGGATTGACCACCAGGGCACGTTTTACGCTGCCGGCGGCAATGGCGTTGGCGGCCGTTTCAATGGCAAAGGTGGCCGAGCTGCAGGCCACGTTCATGTCAAACCCGTAGCCACCCGCGCCGAGGGCCTGTTGCAGTTCAACCGCCACGGCGGGATAGGCACGCTCCAGGTTGGAACAGGCGACGATCACCAGCTCGATATCGCCGGCCTCGACCTGGGCATTGTCCAATGCTTCACGCGCGGCGCTCAGCGCCATACCACACTGAAGCGATGGCTCGTCGTTGGCCCGCTGCGGCAGCTTGGGACGCATGCGGGTTGGGTCGAGAATGCCATCGGCGTTCAACACATAGCGGCTCTTGATCCCTGACGCTTTTTCAATGAACTCACTGCTTGAGTAGGTCAGCGGTTTGCGCTCTCCCCGCTCGATGGCGTCGGCATTGCGCGCGTTTTCCTGATCCACCCAAGCGTTGAAGGCGGCCACCAGTGACGCGTTATCAATGGCGTGTTCCGGTGTATAAAGTCCTGTGCCGGTAATCACCACGTTTGTCATGCAAATCTCCTTGTCACGGCTGCCTGCGCTCTCACGCCCAACCGCCGCCAATAACCCTACTGTGTGCGTTTAAGGCGCATTTTTCCAGCCTGCGCCTAAACGTTAATTATCTCTTGCCAGCGTTTTTCCAGTCGCTTGACCGACACCGGCATGCGCGTGCCCAGCTGCTGGGCAAATAACGATACGCGAAGCTCCTGCAACCACCAGCCAAACTCGACCAGCGCCGGGTCTTCAACGTGTCCACGACGCTCGTTCTCACGCCGGGTATCAAATTTTTCTTCCATCGCCTGGATATCCTGCATCAGCATCTGGTCGCGGCCCCTTTCACGGGCGGCTTTTTCCAGGCGAATCAGCGCCGCCTCGGTGTAACGTGGGTATTCCGGCAGCCATTCCCCGGCCTGGGCGATAAAGCCCGGGTACACCAGACGCTGCATTTGCGCCTTAACATCGCTGTACACCAGCGCCAGCGCGAAGTTGAGCTTGCCTTTCAGCACCTTGCTGACCGCCAGGTGGCCTTTCAGGGCCGCCTCGATGTGATCCAGCAATTGCTCGGCATGGGGCACCAGGTCGCCCTTGACCGCTGCCAGGCGCTGGCTCAATTCGTCCGCCGAGCGCGGCAACGGTGATTGCGCAACGACCTGGGTGAACACGGCCACCAACAGATCATCGACCAGGGCCTGTTTACTCCCCACATTGGTGAACAGCAAGGCGCACTTCTCCACCCCTGGCAGTACCTTGATCGCCTTGACCTGGGCGGGGCATTGCTGCATTGCCAGACGGGCCACCCCCAACTGATGGGCCGCCTGGGCCTTGGCCGCATGATCGAACAACGTTACCTTGAACGTCTCGGCTTCGCTGACCAATGCCGGGTAGGCTTCAACGCGAATACCCGCCTGCGTGGTAACACGGGAATCCGGCAGCGGCGCCTCGGGCAGTCCTGACAAGGCAGGCGCCTCGCTTACCTGTTCGGCGAGGGCCTGGGCACCGGCCTTGGCCGCCGCTTCAAACTGCGCCTCCAGAGCGCGCAACGAACGCCCCTGGCCAAGCGTCTCTCCGGCATGGTCGACTACCCGGATGTTCATCATCAGGTGATCCGGCAGCGCCTCCAGCCGCCAGTCATCGGGATGCACACGAACGCCCGTGCGCTGGCGGATGAACTCGCCCAGCGCCTCGGTCAACGGCCGTTGATCCGGCACCAGGGTTTCCAGTGCGGCGTCGACCCAGTCGGGGATCGGCACGACCTGGCGCCGGATACTCTTGGGCAGGGCTTTCATCAGGGCGATGCATTTCTCGCGCAGCAGCCCCGGCACCAGCCACTCCAGGGCATACTCGGGAAGCTGAGGCAGCATGGCCGCAGGCACGGTCAGCGTGACACCGTCGTCTTGCGCGTCGGGGTCGAAGTGATAGCTCAACGGATAAGCAACACCGGCCAGGGTCAGGTGATCAGGGTACTGCGCCTGGGTCACGTCACCGGCATCGCGGGCCTTGAGCGTCTCGATGTCAAACTTGAGCAGCTCGGGGTCTGCCTGCTCCGCCTGACGGCGCCAGTGCTCGAACCCCTTGCCGTTGACGATATCGGCAGGGAGGCGTTCGTCGTAAAAGGCAAACAGCGTGTCTTCGTCCACCAGGATGTCGCGGCGGCGAGCGCGATCTTCCAGCGATTCGACTTCTTCGATCAGCGCGCGATTGTGAGCAAAAAACGCGCCCTTGGTATGGAACTCACCTTCCACCAGCCCGCGGCGAATGAACAGCTCCCGCGATTCGGCAGGGGCAATGGGGCCGTAGTGCACACGCCGGCGGGTCACGATGGGCAGCCCGAACAGCGTCACCTGCTCGAATGCCACCACCTGGGCGCGCTTCATTTCCCAATGGGGTTCGCTGTAGCTGCGCTTGACCAGATGCGCCGCCAACGGCTCGATCCATTGCGGGTCGATCCTGGCCACGGTGCGGGCAAACAGCCTGGAAGTCTCTACCATCTCGAACGCCATCAACCACTTGGGGGTCTTTTTTGCCAGCCCCGACCCGGGATGAATCATGAACTTGCGGTTGCGGGCGCCCAGGTATTCGCGGTTTTCCAGCAGCGTGCCCAGATTGGAGAGCAGCCCTGCAAGCAGGGCCTTGTGCAGGGCACCGGAGGTCTTGCGCCGCGCTTGGCGGGCTTGTTCTTCGCTTTCGTCGGCCTGGGCGGGCTTGGGCGCCGGCACCTCGATATCCATGTCACGCAGCAGCTGGCGAAGCTGGCGAAAGGTATCGTGCCACTCGCGCACCCGCAGGTAATTAATGTAATGGTCGCGACACCAGCGACGCAGCTGGTTGCCGGACAGCGCCTCGCGGGCGTTATCGATGCCGTGCCACAGATTCAGCAGCGCCACGAAATCGGAGTCGGGGTCGTGCCAGCGCTGATGGGCCTGGTCGGCGGCCTGGCGTTTGTCCGCCGGGCGGTCGCGGGGATCCTGGATCGCCAGCGCAGAAACAACCACCAGCACGTCGCGCAGACTGCCCTGTTCGCTACCCGCCAGCACCATGCGCGCCAGGCGCGGATCGATCGGCAGGCGGGCGAGCTTACGGCCCAACGGGGTCAGTCGCTGGCGCTCGTCGACCGCGCCAAGTTCAAACAGTAGCCGAAAGCCGTCCTTGACGAAGCGGCTGTCGGGCGGGTCGACAAACGGAAAGTCTTCAATGTCGCCAAGCTTGAGCGCCAGCATGGAGAGAATCACCGACGCCAGGTTGGTGCGCTGAATCTCCGGGTCGGTAAACGCCGGACGCGCCAGAAAGTCGTCCTCGTCGTAGAGACGAATGCAGACGCCTTCGGCAATCCTGCCGCAACGCCCCATCCGCTGATTGGCGCTGGCCTGGCTTACCGGCTCCACCGGCAGGCGCTGGATCTTCGAGCGATAGCTGTAACGACTGATGCGCACCAGCCCCGGATCAATCACGTAGCGAATGCCGGGCACGGTCAACGAGGTTTCGGCAACGTTGGTCGCCAGCACGATACGCCGCCCTCGGTGAGGCGCAAACACCCGGTTCTGTTCGGCATTGGACAGCCGCGCGTAAAGGGGCAGCACCTCGCAGTCGCGCAGTTCCGCGCGCCGCAGCGTGTCGGCCGTTTCGCGAATTTCCCGCTCGCCGGGCAAGAACACCAGCACGTCCCGCGGGCCGTGCTGCCAGCCTTTCTGGCGCTCCAGCGACTCGATTTCCTCGACGGCGTGAAGAATGCCCTCCTGCAGCGTGCGGTCTTCTTCGTCTTCGCCGTCGCGCACCAGTGGCCGATAATGCACCTCCACGGGGTACGTACGGCCCGAGACTTCAACCACCGGCGCGGGGCGCTGGGCGGTACCGAAATGCTTGGCGAAACGCGCGACGTCGATGGTCGCCGATGTGATGATGATCGACAGATCCGGGCGTTTAGGAAGCAAGCGCTTCAGGTAGCCGAGCAGAAAGTCGATGTTGAGACTGCGCTCGTGGGCTTCATCGATAATGATGGTGTCGTAGCGCAGCAGCAGCGGGTCGTGCTGGGTTTCGGCCAGCAGGATCCCGTCGGTCATCAGCTTGACCAGGGTGTTCTCGTTGCTCTGGTCGGTAAAGCGAACCTGATAGCCCACCTGTTCACCGAGCGGTACCGTCAGCTCTTCGGCCAGCCGGGTGGCCACGCTGCGCGCCGCCAGCCGGCGGGGCTGGGTATGGCCGATCAGGCCGCGCCGGCCACGACCCAGCTCAAGACACATCTTGGGTAGCTGGGTGGTTTTCCCCGAACCGGTCTCCCCTGCCACCACGACCACCTGATGGTCGCGCAGCGCTTCAAGGATATCCTCGCGCCGTTCGACCACAGGCAACTCGGGAGGATAGTTCCAGTCGAGCGCCTGGTGCTTGCGCTGGGACAACACCTGCTGAGCCCGGGCCATGTCGGCTTCCAGCTCATCCAGGCCGCGATCGATCGGCTTGCCCTCTTTCAAGCGGCGCGACAACCCCGACAGCCGACGCTCGAGGCGCTGGCCGTCGCGGCGCATGACGCTGTCCAGGGCGGAGGTCAGCGCCTTAAGGCGTTGTGCATCGGAGGTCGGTGCAAGCGGCGTGTCGTTGGTCACAATAGCGTCCGGATCCTGTGGGTACTGTCAGGGTGGTACATAAAAAAATCTGCCCGCTCAACCGAGCGGGCAGACCATTGTAACGCGTTCACCTGGCACACGCATGAATCCCGCTGTCTCTCACGAGGCAGCGTTGTGGCTATCCTCGTCGCGCAGCTGACGGCGCAGCACCTTGCCCACGTTGGTTTTAGGCAGCTCATCGCGGAACTCGATGACCTTGGGCACCTTGTAGCCGGTAAGTTCACTCTTGCACCAGCGACGCAGCGTCTCGGCATCCAGATCGGGGTTCTTGCTGACCACGAACAGCTTGATGGCCTCCCCCGCTGCCTCGTCGGCAATACCTACCGCGGCGGACTCGATCACGTCGGGGTGGCCCGCCACGACGTCTTCTACTTCGTTGGGGTACACGTTAAACCCGGAGACCAGGATCATGTCCTTCTTGCGGTCGACAATGCGTATGTAGCCATCTTCCTGCAGCACGGCGATGTCGCCGGTGTGGAACCAGCCGTCGGCGTCGATGGAGGTGCGCGTTTCTTCTTCGCGCTGCCAGTAACCTTTCATGACCTGTGGGCCCTGCACGCAAAGCTCGCCGGGCTCGCCCAGGGGCTGATCCTGACCGTCGGCATTCACGACCTTGACGGCGGTGCCCGCCACCGGCTTGCCGATGGTGCCTAGCTGAATGGCGTCGGTGGGGTTGAAGCTGACAATCGGCGAGGTTTCGGTCAGCCCATAGCCTTCGGCGATGGGGCAGCCGGTCACGTCTTCCCAGCGCTTCGCGGACGTCTTGGTCAGCGCCATGCCGCCGGAGATGGTCAAGTGCAGCTTGGAGAAATCGAGCTGCTTGAAATCTTCGCGATTGCACAGGGCGTTAAACAGCGTATTGAGCCCGATGAAGGCGGTAAATGGCATGCCCTTTAACGACTTGATAAAGCCATCCAGATCACGCGGATTGGTGATCAGCACCGAATGATTGCCGGTTTCCATCAGAAACAGGCAGTTCACGGTAAAGGTATAGATGTGATAGACGGGCAGCGGTGCAATCACCAGCTCGTTGCCGTCGGTCAGGTTGCCGCCGATCGCTTCCCGAGCCTGCAGCATGTTGGCAACCAGGTTGCGGTGCGTCAGCATCGCCCCTTTGGGCATGCCGGTGGTGCCACCGGTGTACTGCAGCGCTGCAAGCTCTTCCTGGTCCCGCGTCACCTCGCGATGGCTCAACGCCTGGCCCTTGCTTAACGCATCGCGCAGGCTGACCGACTGAGGCAACGAAAAGCGGGGCACCATTTTCTTGACGTACTTGACCACGCTGTTGATCAACAGGCGCTTGGGGAAATCGTGGAGGTCGGCAAGCTCGGTGACCACGACATGCTTGATGTCAGTCTTGTCGAGCACGCGCTCAAGCTTGTCGGCCATGTTGGCCAGAATCACGATGGCCTTGGCGTTGGCATCCTTGAACTGGTGAGCCATCTCGCGCTCGGTGTATAGCGGGTTGGTGTTGACCACCACCAGGCCGGCGCGCAGCGCACCAAAGACTGCCACGGGAAACTGCAGGACATTGGGCAGTTGAATGGCAATCCGGTCGCCGGGCACCAGGTCGGTCTGATGCTGTAACCAGGCGGCAAAGTTGGCCGAGAGGCGATCCAGGTCATTGAAGCTGAGCGTCTTGCCCATGCAGCTGAACGCCGGCTTGTCTTTGAAACGCTCGACGGCGGCGTGAAAGACATCGGTGACGGCGCCGTACTGTTCCAGCCCTTCAAGCGCGGGACCGCGAAGGATAGGGGCTTCAGCTTGTTCGCTCATGGGCAATCTCCAGTTTCCATGTCGATGTCGTCATCGACCTTGTTGTTGTCGAGTCGCGAAAACCGCAACGATATACGACTGGCCTACCACTGTAAAACGATCGATTGAAACTTACGTTTCAACTTTAGCCCTACCCCTGCGTCAGGCCTGACTCAAGTAACGCGCCTGAATCTCGCCATCCCGCCATACCAGCAGCTCCCCCGGCTGCATGCGGTACCACTGCTCGTTATGGGTCAGCGGCTCGGTGGCGATCACCGACACCACATCCTCGGGTGTCGTGTGCTCGGCAAAGTTGACCGTCAATTCAGCGTCGGAGAGTTCCGCTTCTCCAAAAGGCGCTGCACGGGTTATATGAGCAAGTTTCGTTGAACAGTAGGTATAGAGGTATGTGCCATCCGAAAGCAACAGATTGAATACGCCCAGCTCGCGTAGCTGCTCGCACAGCGCGTGCAGCGTCTTCCAAAACGGGGCCTGTTTGACAGGAGGCGCAGGGAACGCCTGACGCAACTCGCTCATCAACCAGCAGAACGCGTGCTCGCTATCCGTGGTTCCCACCGGGGTATAAAAGCCAAGCGGCAAGGGCTGCCAATCGCTGAGCTGACCGTTATGCGCGTAGCACCATGGTCGCCCCCACATTTCACGGGTAAACGGATGGGTATTGGCCAGGCGAACGCCCCCCACATTGGCCTGGCGGATATGGCTGATCACCACGTTTGACTTGATCGGGTAATCGCAGATGAGACGCGCAATGGGCGAACCCACCGAGGGATGGGGGTCGCGAAATTCGCGGTAGCCGCCCTCTTCGTAAAAGGCGATCCCCCATCCATCGCGATGGGGGCCGGTGCCGCCTCCCCGGTGCAAGAAACCGGCAAAGCTGAAACAGATATCCGTCGGCACGTTGGCGCTCATGCCCAGTAGCTCGCACATTCTGGTGCTCCTGCCGACACTCAGCCGATCACCGGTTCACGACGACGGGTGTCATCGGGATCGTTGGCGGGATGCTCTTCCTCCTGCGGGGCAGCCGTTGCCTTGTAGCGACCCCGCCACCACAATGCCACACCGACAGCGGCGCCGATCAGCACGCCCAGCAGCACGCACAGCAGTCCATTGCGCAACGCGGCCAGATTATTTTCCATAACCCCCACGGCGGCGACCATGGCCGAAGGCGCCCAGCCGGTATAAAACTCGCCCTCTTCGATCAACGGCAACCGAAAGGGCGCCGGCGCCCACATGGCACCACCGATACACCAGGTCAACACCAGGCGCGGCAGCCTGGGCAAGAAGGCAAACGCAAAGTACACCGCCACCAGCACGATCAGTGACAGACCGTAGTAACTCAACCACAACAGTGACATTGAATCAGCAAACAGCATAATACTCCTCATGAGGGTGCATGCACCCAACGTAGATTTTCCGTTATGGTACCTATCAATTTATGAAAGCACAGCCAGCCTTGCACGTCGGCCACCCGGTTACCGACTATTATCGCGCGAATGATCCCCAATGGCACTGGTTGGAGCAGCGCGATGACACCGCCGTCAGCGACTTTCTGACTGCGGCCAATAATCAGCACGCTACGTGGTTCAAACCACTGGAACCGCTTGCGGATACGCTTTACGACAGCCATCTACGCCGCCGCGAACTGGCCGTCACCAGCCTTCCGACAACGCTCGACCACTTTACGTTCTGGAGCGAAACCGCCGCCGACGAGGACTACCCTCGCTGGTGGCGGCATCGCAACGGGCAACCTGAAACACGCGAACTGACGCTGGACGTCCCCGAGCGCGCCCACGGCCAGGCCTTTTACGACATGGGCGATATGGCCCTTTCCCCAGACGAGCAATGGCTCGCCTGGACCGAGGATACCCAGGGCGACGAGCGCTTCCAGCTATGGCTCAAGCGCCTCCCCGACGGTCAGCCGACACCGCTGCTGAGCGACATCGGCCCGGGGGTCTGCTGGGCGGAGGATCAGACCTCGGCGGGTGCATCGCTGCTGTTCAGCCGCTTCGACGACACCCAGCGCCCGGACAGCCTGTGGTCAATCTATCTTGCTCTTGACCAAGCGCCGCACGGCAAGACGGAAACCCTGTTGCTGCGCGAGGAGGATCCGGAATTCTGGCTGGGGATGGGTAAAACCCGCTCCCGGGAATGGCTGGTTCTGGAAAGCGCCTCCAAGGACACAAGCGAAGTCCACGTGATCCCGGCCCGGACGCCGACGCACCCGCCGCGCTGCCTTCAGCCCCGCCAGCCGGGGGTCGAATACACCATCGACCACCGGCCCGGCGTATTTTATCGCCTGCATAATCAGGCCAGCACGCATTTTCAGCTGGACTGCTTACCCATCGACGCGCTGGATGCCGATACGCCCGCCTGGCAGACGCTGGTCGCCGCGCGCCAGGACGCCACGCTTGAAGGCGTTGACGCCTTTGCCTGGGGGCTGATGCTTGGCGAGCGCGACCATGACCAGGCCCAGGTTCGCCTCCGTCAGCTTGAGCTTGACGACCGGCATCAGATTACCCGTGACGACTACCTCGCCCAGCCGGAGCCGCTGTGCTCGCAGCTGCTTGAAGATGCACCGCACTTTGACACCCGGGTGCTGCGCCTGCGAGAAGAGTCGTTTACGCGTCCGCCCAGCTGGTACGCGCTGGATCTGACCACCGGCGAACGCACCCTGCTCAAGCGGGTACCGGTGTATGGCAGCCTGGCGCCGGAGCAGTTGACCAGCCGGCGCATCTGGGCGACCAGCGCAGACGGCGAACGCGTGCCCGTCTCGATCGTCAGGCGCAGCGACCTCGACCATCAGCCGCTGCCCACCCTGCTGTATGGCTACGGCGCTTACGGCGAACCCCTGGATCCGTGGTTTTCCATTGCTCGCCTGGAGCTACTGGAGCGCGGCGGCGCCTTTGCGGTAGCCCACGTACGCGGCGGGGGCGAGCGCGGTGAACCCTGGTACCTCAATGGCAAGATGGCGCACAAGGAGCACAGCTTCGATGATTTTCTCGCCGCGCGCGACGCCCTGGCCGATCAGGGACTGAGCGACCCCCAGCGTATTGTCGCCTGCGGAGCCAGCGCCGGGGGGCTGCTGGTGGGTACCTGCATCAACCGTGCGCCCCAGGCATTTTGCGGCGCGGTGCTGGAGGTGCCCTTCCTCGATGTACTGCGCACCATGCAAAACCCGTCTCTGCCGCTGACCACCGCCGAATACAGCGAGTGGGGCAACCCCAACGACCCCGCAGTAGCCGAACGCATTGCCCGCTATTCGCCTGTCGATAACATTACCGCGCAAGCCTACCCGGCGTTGTGGCTGGAAGGCAGCTGGTTCGATACGCGGGTAAGTTACTGGGAGCCGGCGAAATTCTATGCAAGGGTCAGTCAACAACAGCAGGGAACCGCGCCCGTCTTGCTGCATACCGACATGAGCAGCGGCCACGGCGGTGCGTCCGGTCGCTTCAAGGCCTGGCGTGACGCCGCTCGCCAGGATGCGTTCATCCTGTGGGCGCTCAACCTGGCGGATTGACCTTGCCGACGCTGAGGGCGGCTGGTGCTAACGCCCTCGGCATTCTGCCAAGCATCACCTTGGCTGCCTGGTCTTTGCGACCGCTCACCCATTTTATGGAAAACATTTCCATAAAATGAAATTGTATGGCATATTCTCCTTTAGTCGAATCTTCCGGCAACGCCATTTTGAGGAGAACACCATGGCCTATCGCGAGCACTTTCCCACTATCTGGGACGCCCCGCAAAAGCCGCGCACCCGCAAAGCGGCCTCGCCCGCTCACACGCTGACCGAGACCGCAAAGCCGGTTAAAGAAGTGTTTTTATCCATCTGGGACAAGCCGACCCGCACGCCGACCGTCTAGAGAGCACTATGATGCCTGGCAGCCAGGAAGGCCCAGGCCGGCGGGCTACATGGGCAAAACGGCGATAATGTGGGATTCCAGCTGATGCTCGGGAACGTCGTCCTGGGAGACGGCATAGCTGCGGACACTGACCCCTTTACGATGCACGCGCTCTGCATCGTTACTCAGCAAGGGGTGCCACCCGGCAAGCTTGCGCCCTTCTGCGACGCGTCGATAGCCGCAGGTCGTGGGTAGCCAGGTGAACTCCTTAACCAACTCAGGCGTGAGCTGAGTGCAATCCGGCACGTAGGCAAACCGGTTAGGGTAATCGCTGCACTGGCAGCTGTGCGTATCCAGCAGCCGACAGGCGACATTGAGCACCGCCAGCTCCTGGCTATCTTCATCGTGAAGCTTCAGCAGGCAGCACTGTCCGCACCCATCGCAGAGCGCTTCCCATTCGGCAGGCGTCAACTCTTCCAGCGTATAACGCTCCCAAAAGCGTTCACGCAGCTCGCTCGTCATTGGCTCACCTTTCAATTTCCGTCACGGCTCGTCTGTGGGGCTAAATCGCGCTGAGCGCCCAACGCCGCGTAAAGCGCTGGCCAAAGCACCTCGAAATCGTCTTGCAACCGAGCGTAATCATCGTGCAGCCACGGAACAAGCTCAGCCAGCCGATTGGGGCCTGAAAGCCGTCTGCCAACCCCGGCGATCGCCTGGCAGGTAAAGGTAAAATCGGCGTAGCGGCTCAGCCAGTCGTGGCTGACCAAAGGGCCCACCATCCCCGCCAGGCGGTTGGGCGCCGAACGCTCACTGAGCAGCTGGTAACAGCGCTCGATCAAGGCCTGTTGGCGGTGATCGGTCTGGTGCTCCAGAGATAGAAAATGATCCCAGACAATGTCCAGTGCGATACCCGCCACCCGGCGCTGCGGGGAAGGCACTCGGCGCAATACCGCGCGGGTACACGGATGGCCATCCACCCAGGCGTCCACTCGACGGTGGTGGCGAATCCCCAGGGCGGTGGCCGCGGGCCAGGCCGAGAGATCGCCGCCCTTGACCCCGTCGGCAATCAGGTTGCCATAGAGAAAGTCGTCGCTCCCTTCCCGGGCAAGCCAGGCGTGGGCGAGAAAGTTCATGTGTCCTGGGCACGCTGCTCGGCCAGGTGCTGCGCCAGCAGATTGGGCTCATCGCCGGGGGGCATCTGCAAATAAAACCCCTGGTCGGCAATCGCCTCTATTACCTCGGCGGCATCGGCGCGCGCCAGCTTTTTGTCCGCGGTCAGTATCATGGTCAGCAAGGGCTCGGGTTTACCAAATGACCCCAGCAGCGCCTCGGGCACGTGCTCAAGCCCCTGACGCTTGTCCACGTAAAGGTACATGGCTTCTTTACGCGTGCTTTTGAAGATTTCACACAGCAGTTTATCGCTCACGCTGCCTGCGCCTCCAGCGCCGTCGTCAAATCGTCGTTAAGGCGTTTACCGCGCCACCCCGTGGGCAGAATCAACGGCGAGCCCGCCAGGGACTGCATGACCAGCGCTTCCAGATCACGACGGCGCATTAGCATCTCCGGGGCGACCCCCAACTGGGTTGCGTGTTCGTTGATCACTTTCTTCAACGCCTTGAAACGTCGCTTGAAGCCCGGCTGCATGGGATCCGGCCAGGGCGTGGGCAGCCGCTCGCCGGGCGTATGCTGCGCTTGCTTGACGAACCCGAGCAGCGCGTCGCCTTCCTTCTTGATAAGCGGCGGCGTCAACCCCTCGACCTGGGAAAGCTCATAGCGATTGGTCGGCATCGCTTCCGCGATGGCCATCAGCCGTTTGTCGCTGATCAGCCAGTTACGCGGCAAATCGCGGCGGCGGGTCTCGCCTTCCCGCCAGGTGGTCATCAGCTGATACGCTTCAAGCTGGGCGGCGTTCAGCCGCCATAGCTGGCGCTGACGGGTGTACCACTGGGTATCGTTATCGTCGCTACGCCCCGCCTGATCGATCAGTTGACGGCAGTCGCTCTCCAGCCAGTCCAGACGATCAAGGCTTATCAACGCGTCGCGCTGCTTAGCCCAAACCTCCAGCAGATAGGTAACGTCCAGCGCGGCATACTCGCACTGGGCAGCGGACAGCGGACGTTCGAGCCAGTTGGAGCGGGTTTCTTCCTTGGGTAACGTCTTGCCGACCCAGGCCTCCACCAGTTTCTGGTAGCCCATGCCGGGATTATCGCCGAGAAACCCCTGCGCCACCTGGGTATCGATCAAGGGGCTGGGCACGACACCCGCCCAGATCTGGAGCACCTCGAGATCTTCGCTGCAGGCATGCAGCAGTTTGACGGCCTGGTTCTGCAGCAGGTGTCGAAAGGCGTCGGTACAGGACGTCGCCAGCGGGTCGACCAGAAAGGCGTGCGTCCCGGCGCTGAACTGGATCAGCGCCGGCACCGGGAAGAAGGTGTTTTCCCGGAAGAATTCCGTATCCAGCGCGATGACGGTGGCGTCAGCCACCTGCGCGCAGGCGTCGTCAAGCGCCTGTGGTGAGTCAATCCAGCTGATATCAGCGGGCTGAGATGAAGACAAAAGGCTATTCCCTGTCAGTACAACCGCCTGAGCGCTTGTTTAAAGTGAGTTATTCGCTGCTGAACGGTTGGCGGCCGTTAAACGCCCGACTCAAGGTGCCGCCGTCCACGTATTCCAGCTCGCCGCCCATGGGCACGCCGTAGGCCAGCCGCGACAGCGTCACGCCGTAGTCCGTCAGCAACGACGCAATATAGTGGGCGGTGGCCTCGCCTTCCACTGTCGGGTTGGTGGCGAGCACCACTTCGCTGATTTGGCCCTCGGCCACTCGAGCTTCGAGCAGATCCAGGCCGATGGCCTCGGGCCCCACGCCGTCCAGGGGCGACAGGTGGCCGTGCAGCACGAAGTAGCGGCCCTGGAAACCACCGGCTTCTTCAATGGCCAATTGGTCGGCAGGGGATTCCACCACGCACAGCAGATGATCGTGACGCCGCGGACTTTCGCACAGCGCACAGATGTCGGCCTCGGTCAGGGTTCGGCAGCGCTGGCAGTAGCCGACCTCGTCGATCGCCTGCTGGATGATGGCAGCCAGCTTCTCGCCGCCGGGGCGTTCGCGTTCCAGCAGGTGCATTGCCATGCGCTGCGCGGTTTTCGGGCCAACGCCCGGCAACACGCGAAAGGCCTCCATCAGCTGTTCGACCAGTGGAGAAAAACGCATCATTTAAAAGGGCATTTTGAAGCCCGGGGGCAAGTCAAGCCCGGCGGTGGCTTCTTCCATCTTGGCCTTGGAACTGACCTCAACCTTGCGCACCGCATCGTTGACTGCGGCGGCGAGCAGGTCTTCTAGCAGTTCCTTGTCTTCCTCCATGACACTTGGGTCGATATCCACCGAAATGACGTCGTGGCGACCATTCATGGTAACGCTCACCATGCCGGCCCCGGCCTCGCCCAATACTTCCGCATCGGCCACTTCTTCTTGGGCACGCTGCATTTTTTCCTGCATCTCTTGGGCCTGTTTCATCAAGTTGCCCATGCCGCCTTTCATCATGATAAGACTCTCCGATTATCGGTTGACTGCACCGCGTCAGCGCGTGGCGTCAACGGGTTTGACACTGGTTTCGACAAGCTGGGCACCAAAGGCCTGCTTTAACTCTACTACATGGGGGTCGCGCTGCAAGACATCAACCGCCTGGGCATGGCGCTGGGTCTGATGGCGCATCTCACGTTGCCGCGGCGTCTCCAGCGTCTCGGGTAGTGCTTCCACAAAAAACACCACCCGGCGCGTTACCCCGAGCTCGGCGAGCGCCTTTTCGATGCGGGTCTGGTGCACCTCGGCCTGCATGGCCGCCTGGCTGGGCGCCAGGCGTAGCGTCAGGGTATGACCATCGTCGCTTTCCAGCAGGCAATTGGCCGCCAGGTTGCGCGTCAACCCACCCAGCCCCAGCGCATCGAACTGGGCCAGCCACTGGGCGTGATCCCAATGCCCGGCCGTTACGCTTGCCTGGGCTGTTGCTGGCGCTGGCGCTGGCTCTGGCTCTGGCTCTGGCTCTGGCTCTGGCTCTGGCTCTGGCTCTGGCTCTGGCTCTGGCTCTGGCTCTGGCTCTGGCTCTGGCTCTGCGTTCAGTATTGGCGGATCCTGAGGTTCGTCAAGCGACCAGGGTGGGGCTTGGGCTGTTTCCTCACCCGCAGGCACTTGCTCGCCGACAGACGCCCTTTCACTCGCGTCTGCGTCTTCGCCAGGTGACATGTCGCCGCTATCCGCCGCAGCGTTAGCACTCGCCTCTGCCTGAGGCGGCGGCGGCGAGGTCATTGCGTGCGCCTCGGGCTGAGCGCTGTCGTCGGCACCTGAAGGGCTTTCAGGCTGCAGCGGCAGCTTGGTCGTCGGCGGCTTGGGCACCCCCTGAGGGCGGAATGCCAGCATCCTGAGCAGCGTCATTTCAAGCGCACTGCGTAAATCGGGGGCGTGCTGCATATCACCCCGGCCCTGAATGCCGATCTGATAGTACAGCTGAATATCCTCGGCGCTGAAGCGCGACGCCAGTTGAAGGATGACGTCGCGGTCGCCGTGACTGTTATCCACGGCATCGGGCACCATCTGCGCCACCGCCAGGCGGTGCAGCATCCCCGTGACATCGTCCAGCACAGCGGCAAAATCAGGGCTTTGCTCGGCCAACTGACCAATTTCTGACAGCAGGCGCGGCACGTTGACCTCGGCCAGCGCTTCGATCAACGCAATCACGTGACGGTGATCCAGCGTACCCAGCATGGCGGCGACGTCGGCGTGTCGAACGGCGCCCTGACCAAAGGCAATGGCCTGGTCGGTCAGGCTCATGGCATCGCGCATCGATCCTTCGGCCGCCTTGCCCAGCAGCCAGAGCGCGCTATCGTCGAATGCTACGCCTTCACTGTTCAAGATGTGCGTCAGGTGGGTCACCACCCGTTCCGGCGGCATGTGCTTGAGCGTGAACTGCAGGCAGCGCGACAGTACCGTGGGCGGCAGCTTCTGCGGATCGGTGGTCGCCAGCAGAAACTTGACGTGGGGTGGGGGTTCTTCAAGGGTCTTCAGCAGCGCGTTGAAGCTGCTGGTCGACAGCATGTGCACCTCATCGATGAGGTACACTTTGTAGCGCCCCTGGGTAGGCGCATATTGCACGTTATCGAGCAGCTCGCGGGTGTCTTCGACTTTGGTCCGCGAGGCGGCGTCCACTTCGATCAGGTCGACAAAACGCCCTTCGTCGATGGCCTGGCAGCTATCGCACTGACCGCAGGGTGTCGACGTCACGCCCTCGTCGCCGCGCCCCTTGGCGGTGCAGTTAAGGCACTTGGCCAGGATGCGCGCAAGCGTGGTCTTGCCGACACCGCGGGTACCGGTAAACAGATAGGCGTGATGCAGGCGGCCCTGATCAAGGGCATTGACCAGAGCGCGCTGGACATGGGCCTGGCCCACAAGCTCGTGGAATGTTCGCGGCCGCCACTTACGGGCCAGAACCTGATAGCTCATTGAGCATGACATCCTTTGGCGGGGTGGCTTGTCACTAGGGCGTTTCGGGGCTGCTCCATCGACACCCCAGCGCCAGGACAAAAGCGTATTCTAGCGACTGCGCCACGACCCGCCAACCATCTACCTCACGGGCTTGGCAAGCCTGTCAGGCGTTGTCGCCGCTCTCATTGGCCGCAGCGCGTTGCCCCGCTTCTTTTACCAGCGTTTCCAGCTCGCCGTTCTGATGCATCTCAACGACGATATCGCACCCACCGACCAGCTCGCCTTCCACCCACAGCTGCGGGAAGGTGGGCCAGCTGGCGATTTTCGGCAGCTCGGCGCGAATGTCCGGGTTATCCAGCACGTTAACGAACGCAAAACGCTCACCACAGCTCATCAGTGCCTGAACGGTCTGGGCCGAAAAACCGCACTGGGGCAGTTGAGGCGTGCCTTTCATGTAAATCAGGATCGGGTTTTCGCTGATCTGGCGCTGAATGTTTTCGGCTGTTGTGCTCATTGCAGTCTCCTAGTCTTGATCATGGCAAATGATTTGTCGTGCAGCATGCAGGGCATCATCATGAAATACCCGAGCGTATCGCTCAACCTTAACGGGTGTTCGCCATTCTACGCGTGCCTACCACGTTGCGCATCCCCCAGGGCATCGCTAGGATGGGGTTTTGCGCGGAGACTACCTTCATGGCGACACGCCATTTTCTGACATTACTGGACTTAACGCCCGACGAATTGCACTACTTGATCCAGCGCGCCATCACCATCAAGAGCAATTTGAAGGCCCAGGGCCCTCGCTATACGCCGCTGCCCAACCGGACGCTGGCGATGATTTTCGAGAAATCATCGACCCGGACGCGGGTGTCGTTCGAAACCGCCATGGCGCAGTTTGGCGGCCATGCGCTGTTTCTGTCTCCCCGCGATACGCAGCTGGGCCGCGGCGAGCCCATCGAAGACACCGCCCGCGTACTGGCCGAGATGGTCGATGCCGTGATGATCCGCACCTTCTCCCACGCCGGGCTGGAAACCTTCGCCAAGGCCAGCGATGTGCCAGTAATCAACGCGCTGAGCGACGACTACCATCCCTGCCAGCTGCTCGCCGACGTCATGACCTGGACCGAGCTACGCGGCAGCGTTAAAGGCCGCACGGCGGTATGGATCGGCGACGGCAACAACATGTGCCATTCGTGGATCAATGCCGCGCGTCAGTTCGGCTTTCACCTGCGGGTGTGCTGCCCCAAGGGCTACGAGCCGCGGGCCGATATCATGGCCGCTGCCGGTGACCAGGTAAGCCTGATGCACGACCCGCAAGCCGCCGCCAAGGATGCCGACCTTATAACCACCGACGTCTGGGCGTCCATGGGCCAGGAAGAAGAGCAGGCCAAACGCGAGGCGGATTTCGCTGGCTTTCAGGTCACCGAAGCCCTTCTCGACAGTGCCAAGCCCGACGCGCTGTTTCTTCATTGCCTGCCCGCCCACCGCGGTGAAGAAATCAGCCACACGCTGCTTGACGATCCGCGTGCCGTGGTTTGGCAAGAAGCCGGCAATCGCCTTCATGCCCAAAAGGCACTTATCGAATTCCTGCTGCTGGGCAAGGTCAGTCCTCAGGCCTGACGCCCCGTGGCCGCTTGAAAACGGGGGAGATACCTCCCCCGCCCCTCACCAAGCCCCTCCCCCAAAGATTACATCCGATTTTTTGCTCTCCTTGCTGTAAGGATGCCCACTTAACTCCGACCTAACGATGTACAGCCCATCAAGAGGAGGAGGGGAGCATGCATACACGATTTAAGACGGGGGAGACTCACTCATGACCAACTCACAGCTGAACGCAGCCGACACCAGCCCGCAGGTGCCCTGGGCACACTGGCTGTTACGCTTCGCCATGGCGAGTGTTTTTCTCTACACCGGCGTTGATAAGTTCACCGGCAGCGGCATTCAGGGGTTTGCCAGCGCGATGAACCTTCCGGTGATCATTGCGCTGGCAGTGGCGCTGGGTGAGCTCGCCATCGGCTTGCTGGTGCTGGCGGGCGGATGGCTTGCCGGACAACGGGGAGATGTCGTCACCCGGCTTGGCGCGCTGGGCGCCGTGCCGATCCTGCTCGGCGCCATCTTCATGGAGCACTGGGGACAATGGCACTTCATGGCCACCCCCAGCCATCCGCTCGGCGGCATGATGTTCCAGGTCACACTCCTGCTGATTGCCCTTTACCTGATAGCCAAGGGCAACCGCGCCTAGGCAGCCTCAACCCACCCGGATGGAGATATTGTGATGACTCAGAACACGCGGCGAAACCTGCTCGACAGCCTTTCCAAGGGGATGGCCTACAGCGTACCGGCGGTTGCCATTGTGGTCGGCATTTCCGCCGCCCACGCCATCTACTCGGACACCACTCCGGAAACAGGTTATTACATGTTCGCCTCGGCCGAAGCGGAAGCTGGGCCGGAAGCGGGTTCAGAAGGCGAAGCAGAGGGCGAAGCAGAGGGCGAAGCAGAGGGCGAAGCCAGACGCTAATAGCCACTTGCTTCACATCCAATACGCAGCCCAAAAAAAACGCCCTGTCAGCAAAACCGACAGGGCGTTTTTTCGGTGTCTTGGTGGAGCCTAGCGGGATCGAACCGCTGACCTCAACACTGCCAGTGTTGCGCTCTCCCAGCTGAGCTAAGGCCCCACACGCTGTCGTTGCAACAGCGAGGCGCATACTACGACGCAAGGTCTCGCAGGTCAAGGTTTTACGCATTTCATTGCTTACTAATTCTCCTTTACCGATAGCTGTGGCACTCTAGAGGGCATGACAGGGTCATATAGCCGGAGTAGCCAGCTTGTTTGGCGGCTGATGGGGCGCACGCGACATCGACCCAGCTTCTGGAATCCACACGCATGTGTATTGTGACGTCTCAATACAGGAGCTTGTCCTTTGATCAACGTTTTAATCGCCGATGATCACCACCTGGTGAGAACAAGCATCGCCCACCTGCTCAATGACGAGAGCGACATCCGGATCGTGGGCGAAGTGGATGACGGTGAAAGCGCCGTGTCCAAATGCCGCCAGCTGAGGCCCGACATTGTGCTCATGGACATACGCATGCCGGGGATCGGCGGCCTGGAAGCCACCCGCCGCATCCACCGCGGGATGGAAGATATCAAGGTATTGATCCTGACCGGGCACCTGGAGGACAACGTCGCACGACGCATGCTAGAAGCCGGCGCCTCCGGCTTCCTGAGCAAGGGCACCGACGCCGCTGAAATGGTCAGCGCCATTCGTGACGTGTTTCACGGCCGCCGCTACATCAGCCAGGAAATTGCTCAGCGCCTCGCCATGCTACACTTCCACACCGAAGACAGCCCCTTTACCCAGCTGTCGCACCGCGAGCTACAGATAGCGCTGATGATCGTCAACTGCCAGCGGGTTCAGGATATTTCCGATCGCCTGCACCTGAGCCCCAAAACGGTCAACACCTACCGCTACCGCCTGTTTGAAAAGCTCCAGGTAGCCACCGACGTGGAACTGACACACCTTGCGCTGCGCCACGGCCTGGTTGACGGGTTTGAACGGGCGGAAGGCTGACCCCATTGACCTGACCACTCGTCGATTCTGAAGGCTACAACGTTTGACTATGACCTTTGATGCCAAGACATTTTTAAGCACGGTAAGTACGTCACCCGGCGTCTACCGCATGCTGGATGCATCGGGCGACACCCTCTATGTCGGCAAGGCAAAGCGTTTGAAAGCTCGCCTGGCCAGCTATTTTCGCGGCCAGCTCAACGCCAAGACCCAGGCCATGGTGGCACGCATCGCGGATGTCCAGGTCACCGTCACGCGCAGCGAAACGGAAGCGCTATTGCTCGAGCAGACGCTGATCAAGGAACTGCGCCCGCCCTATAACATCCTGCTGCGCGACGACAAGTCATACCCTTTCGTGTTTGTCAGCGACCGGCATCCCTATCCTGCCCTTGAATACAAACGCGCCCGTCAGCGGCGCGACGACGGCCGCTATCTGGGGCCTTACCCCAGCAGTGGCGCGGTTCGCGAAAGCCTTGCCCTGATGCAAAAGATCTTTCGCATCCGCAACTGCGAAGACAGCGTTTTCGCGCATCGCTCGCGTCCCTGCCTGCAGTATCAGATCCAACGCTGCAGCGCGCCCTGCGTTGGCTACATCTCCGCCGAGGATTACCGCCGTGACGTCGAGCACGCCGTGATGTGCCTCGAGGGCAAGAGCGAGCACGTCACTCAGGCGCTCAGCGCGTCGATGGAGGCGGCAAGCCAGGCGCTGGATTTCGAGGAGGCCGCCCGCTTCCGCGACCAGATTCAGCAGCTACGCAAGCTCCAGCAGCGCCAGTTCGTCGACACCGAAAGCGGTGACGCGGACATCTTCGCGCTGGCCAAGCGCCCTGGCGCCCTGGGCATTTCGGTGTTGAGCGTGCGCGACGGACGGTTACTCGGCGCGCGCCACCACATGCCCAGAAACGACCTCGACCTGACGCCGGAGCTGCTGCTTGCCGAGGTCGTCAGCCAGTACTACCTTGGCCAGCCGCACAACATCCCCAGCGAGGTGATCACCAGCCACCCGCTCGAAGAGGCTGCCCTGCTGGCGGATGCCCTCTCCCAACACGCCGGCAAACGTATCCGTGTCACCAGCCAGGTGCGGGGTCATCGCGCCCAGTGGCAGCACTTGGCCATGACCAACGCCGAGCAGCAGCTTGACGCACAGCTTGCCAATCAAAGCCAGTTGAGCGAGCGCTTCAGCGCCCTACAGCAGGCTCTGGGGCTTGAAACGCCCCCCCAGCGGCTGGAGTGCTTCGACATCAGCCACAGCCACGGTGAGGCAACGGTGGCCTCCTGCGTGGTGTTTGACCAGCAGGGCCCGCGCAAAAGCGACTATCGTCACTTCCGCATTGAAGGCGTGGCGGCAGGCGATGATTACGCCGCCATGCAACAGGCCCTGACGCGGCGCCTCAAGCGGATCAAGAACGACGAGGCGACCCCGCCGGACATCCTGATTGTCGATGGCGGCAAGGGACAGCTGAATATGGCCAGGGAGGTGCTGGAGACGCTGGACATCCACACGATCACGCTGCTCGGCGTCGCCAAAGGCACGACCCGCAAGGCCGGCCTTGAAAGTGTCTTTCTTGACACCCCCGAGACGCCAGTGCCTCTCGACCCGGCATCGCCGGCGCTGCACCTGATTCAGCATATCCGTGACGAGTCGCACCGCTTTGCCATTGCCGGCCACCGCGCCCAGCGCGACAAGGCACGCCGCACCTCGACGCTCCAGGATATCCCCAAGGTCGGCCCCAAGCGGCGGCGTGAACTGTTGCGCTTCTTCGGCGGACTGCAAGGCGTGCAAAAAGCCAGCAGCGCCGAACTGGCCCGCGTTCCGGGCATCAGCGACGCCTTGGCCGAGAGTATTTATCGTGCCCTGCATGGATAAACGCATCGCGAACATGGATGCCATCGGCCAAGGCAGATAGAATAGCGCCACACCATTTTATTTCCACGACTCCACGGCAAGGATCGCACCTCGCGATGAACATACCCAACATCCTGACGCTCGCTAGAATCGCGTTCATCCCCCTGCTGGTGGTGCTGTTTTATCTGCCCTTCAGCTGGAGCATGCCCCTCGCCGCTGGCCTGTTTGCCCTGGCATCAATTACCGACTGGCTGGACGGCTATCTGGCACGACGCTGGAACCAGTCAACGCCGTTCGGGGCCTTCCTTGATCCGGTGGCCGACAAGCTGATGGTTGCCGTTGCCCTGGCCTTGCTGGTAGAACGTTTCGACACCATGGTGCTCACGCTTCCCGCGCTGGTGATCATCGGGCGTGAAATTGTCATTTCAGCGCTGCGCGAGTGGATGGCGGAAATGGGCAAGCGCGGCATGGTGGCGGTTTCCTGGATCGGCAAGCTCAAGACGACCCTGCAGATGGTGGCTCTGCTGGTGCTGCTGGCATTTTCTCCCGACCACCCGCTGGCACAGCTTGGCGTGGTCATTCTTTACGCCGCGGCCATACTGACGCTCTGGTCGATGATTCAGTACCTGAAATCCGCCTGGCCGCACCTCAGCCGTTCGATGTAAGTGGCTGATTCGCCAAAGTAGCTTTCCTGTAAAATGTTTGATTGACATGCCCGATGCGTTGCGTATAATTCGCCCTCGAGTCGAGCGGGAATAGCTCAGTGGTAGAGCATCGCCTTGCCAAGGCGAGGGTCGGGAGTTCGAATCTCCTTTCCCGCTCCAACGACTCAACGAGGCTGGATGGCAGAGTGGTTATGCAGCGGACTGCAACTCCGTGTACGCCGGTTCGATTCCGACTCCAGCCTCCACTTTTTCTGTGCACCGATACTCGTCGTTGCGCTGCCCGGATGGCGAAATTGGTAGACGCAAGAGACTTAAAATCTCTCGGGGGTAACCCCGTGCCGGTTCAAGTCCGGCTCCGGGCACCATTATGTAGCCATCCCCGCTTTCTTCGATTTTTCCAGTCCTTAGTGTCGCCTGTCGTCATTCTTGTCCTTAGATAAATCGATGCCCGTCATCGCCATCTGTCCGACACCGCGCTATCATGCCTGCCTTCGCCCAACGATCATCAGCCACCCCTGGCCACTTCGATGGGATCTTTAGGACACGCCTGCTAAGGAGCTCCCCATGACAACGCCCTCCTCGGATATCCTGATCATCGGTGGTGGCGTTGCCGGATTGACCTTGGCCCTGGCGGTCGCCGATACGCACAGCGTGGCGCTGATACGTCCGGCTCAGGATGACAAGGGGGCGAGCCGCTGGGCGCAGGGTGGGATTGCCGCAGTACTCTCCCCCGACGACCATGTGGATGCCCACGTCAACGACACCCTGATTGCCGGGGATGGACTATGCGACGAAGCGGCCGTCCGCTTCACGGTCGAAAGCGGCCCGGAAGCCATCGCCTGGCTGATAGATAGCGGCGTCCCCTTTACCCCGGATCATGCCGCCGATGCGCGCTACCCTTTTCACCTGACTCGCGAAGGGGGGCATAACGCCCGACGGATCATTCACGCCGACGACGCCACCGGTCGTGCCGTGGTGGATACGCTACTAAAGCGCGTCATGGCCCATCCCAATATCCGCCAGCACCACCAGCTCAGCGTCACGGGATTACTCCAGGATGCCCAGGGCGCCTGCATAGGCGCCAATGCACTGGACGAGCAGCAGCAATGGCATGCCTTGACGGCCCGCCACACGGTGCTGGCCACCGGAGGCGCCAGCGGGCTTTACCTGCACACCACCACCCCCGCTCCGAGCAGCGGTGAAGGCATGATCATGGCGGCAGAGCTGGGCGCTACCCTGATGAATCTGGAGTTTCAGCAGTTTCACCCTACCTGCCTGTACGACCCCGAGGGCCCCGCGTTTCTGATCAGCGAAGCCGTGCGAGGCGAAGGCGGCTACTTGCTCAACGCGGCCGGCGAGCGTTTCATGCCGGCGCTCGACGCGAGAGCGGAACTCGCCCCCCGGGATGTAGTGGCGCGCGCCATTGACGCTGAAATACAGCAACAGGCGCTGCCCCACGTCTGGCTGGACGTCCGCCACTTGGGCGTGGAGGCGATTCACCATCATTTCCCGACCATTCAGGCCCACTGCGCATCGCGCGGCCTGGATATTACCCAGCAGCCGATTCCGGTAGTGCCCGCCGCCCACTATAGCTGCGGTGGCGTCGCGACTGACCTCAGCGGGGCTACCGGCGTACCGGGGCTCTTCGCCATTGGCGAAACCGCCTGCACGGGGCTGCATGGCGCCAATCGGATGGCCAGCAACTCGCTGCTCGAATGCCTGGTATTTGCCCGCAGTTGCGCGCAGACCATCCAGGCAGCCGCACCGGTCCAGCAGGACTTCGACGTCAAGCCGCCCACCCTGCCCGCCGCCGAGGGCGACATCGACGCTCAGGTGGCGGCGCTTCGCCAACAATTGCGCGTCACCATGAGTCAGCACGTGGCCATAGTAAGAAGTGTTGCGGGCCTTGCTTCCGCAAGCGCTGTCCTCGACGACATTGACAGCAACCTTGCCGAGATCAGCGCGACGCAGACGACCGCTGACTTACAGCGCTTGCAGCAACTGACCAACCTTGCCCGCTTGACGGTCATCGCCGCGCAGCAGCGCCATGAGTCGCGAGGCTTACACTTCAGCTCCGACTGGCCCGGCCACGCCGCGAACAGCCAGCCGTCACGGCTGACCCTCCGTGACCTGACCAGGCACTAAAGGGCAGCGCAGATAAGGATTAACGACCAGGGAAGTGGAATAATCGGCGCACCGCCCGGTGCGCCTCAAAAGGTAGACTGTCCGGCCAGAGCCAGACACGTTGCTGCCCGACCTTGAGCCCGACCAGCCACGGCGTCAGGTAGTCACAGTGAACGGGCAAGGCGTCATCGAGTTCGCCCTGGGGCAACAGCCAACGGCCTAGCGGGCCCTGGTGACGCGGCAGTAGATAAAGCGTGCCGCTGGGCTGTCGTTTGAGACTGCGTCCTAGGCAGCTTCCCCCTGCAAGCACCGCCAGGCCACCCGCCCACCAGCCGATGATGATCGTGACCATCACGGCCAGCCCCAGCAGCAGACCGCCGTGCAACCCCCACCAGACCCTAGAGCGTTCGATAGGCAGAATTATCGGTACTTTCGGCATGCTCGACGATCATCTTCACGACACGGCGCAGCGTAGGGTCTTCCGGCCATTCACGGCGCATCAGCCAGCCAAACAGGTCTTGATCCTCTTCGTCGATGAGCAGCTGAAACGCGCGCTGATCATCCGCCTCAAGCTGGTCATAGCGCTGCTCCAGAAAGGGAATCAACAGCAGATCCAGTTCCCACATACCTCTGCGTGAGTGCCAATAAAGTCGCTTGCGATTGATCGCGGCTGGAGATGTGTCGTCGCTCAACGTTGGCCTCTCTTGGATAAACAAGGTGAATGAGGAACCAGTATACCTAAGCCACAGGGTCGCGCCAGCGCCCGGCGTGTCCTATGCTATTATCGATTGTAGAACCTTGTTTTATCTAAATTGTTTTATCCCCGATTGCGCAGTATGCTGAGACAGGTGACAGAAAGGTCGTGCTGATCGACCTTCAACGTCCGCAGGGAGCTAACCGATGACCAAATCTGAATTGATCGAACAAATTGCCATGCACCAGCCCGAGCTGTCGGCAAAGGAAGTAGAGACCGCCGTGCGCATCATTCTCGACGACATGACCGATGCACTGGCTAGCGGCGGCCGCGTGGAGATTCGTGGCTTCGGGAGTTTTTCGCTACACTACCGCGAGCCCCGTACCGGGCGTAACCCGAAAACCGGCGAACCCGTGGAACTGGAAGGGAAATACGTCCCCCATTTCAAGCCGGGCAAGGAACTGCGCGAGCAGGTCGATGCCAGCCGCGCCCTGGGGTATTGATTGTGTCGGCGACGCTGCCCTTCGCCATTGCTCATTAAACGGGCTTTCAAGCCCCGTTGGGGATGACGCCGCACAGCGACTCGTACACAATGGTGCTACCGTGAAAGCTACTGATTAGGAACCTCTCATGCGTTGGATTAAAGGGCTGATTCTGGCCGTTATTTTACTGGTAGTACTGCTAGTGGGCATTCTGTTTGCGGTCAATAACCAGCAGGCCGTTGCGTTGAACCTGATATGGCTCGAGCTACCCGCCGCATCACTCTCCGTCTGGCTGCTGGCAACGCTGACGTTCGGTGTGCTGGTTGGCATGCTGGCCATGATGGGCGTTTACATTCGCCTCAAGGCCAGACTGGCGCGAAGCGAACGCCATGGCAAGCAGCAACGCAAGGAACTTGACCAGCTGCGCACGCAGGAGTTTAAGGAACTGGCTTAAATGCTGGATATTGCGCTGCTGGGCGTTATCTTTGCCGCCATCGCGATCGGCTACGGGCTCGGCTTCCGCCAGGCCGCGCGGCGCTCACGCGATCGAGCGACACCGACCCACAGCGGCCTATCCCGGGACTACTTCGTCGGGCTCAACTACCTGCTCAACGAACAGCCCGATGAAGCCATCAACACCTTCATCAACGCGCTGGACGTCAATAGCGATACGGTAGAGACGCATATCACCCTGGGCACGCTGTTTCGCTCCCGCGGCGAGGCGGACAAGGCCGTCAGTATTCACCAGAACCTGCTGGCCCGCCCCGCACTCTCTGACGCCACCAATGCCAAGGTGCAGCTGGAACTGGCACGGGATTTCGTGACCTTGGGTGTACATGACCGCGCCCAGCGGCTACTCAGAACCCTGCTGGAACAGAACCATGACAGCGAGCTGCACTACCCCGCCAAGCGCCTGCTGATTGATCTGCTTGAGCGCGAAAAGGACTGGCAAGGTGCCTTTGATACCGCCATCCCGCTTTTCAAGCAGTTCCCCAATATACGCCGGGCGGCGGCCCATTGGCAGTGCGAGCTGGCGGAAACGGCAACCGATAATGCCAGCCGAGCGGTGGCCAAACGCCACCTCAAGAAGGCCCTTCAGCTGGATCCGCACTGCGTACGCGCCAACCTGATTCTCGCCGAGCTGGAAATGGACAATGCCCATTACACGCGCGCCATCGAGCGTCTGGCGCGCGTGCCGGATCAGGATAACGCCCACCTTCCAACCATGCTGCCCGCGCTGAAACGCGCCTACCTGCGCAACGACGACGAAGACGGCCTCGAGGCGCACCTGCAGCGGCTGATCAAGGTGGCCCCCTATACCAGCCTGATCATCGAACTCGGGGAGCTGATTCACCACCGTGACGGGGTCGACACCGCCATCGAGATGACCGGCGAGCTGCTCAGCCAGGCCCCCAGCCTGCGCGGGCTCAACTATCTGGTTGACCTTTACATGGAAAGCCACCGCCTGCAGGGGCGGAATACCCCGGATACGCGCCTGCTGCTGCTCAAGTACCACACCGACGCCTTACTGCAAGGCCGACCGCGCCACCGCTGCCTGCGCTGTGGTTTTACCAGCGATGCGCTGCAATGGCAGTGCCCCACCTGCCGCTACTGGGGCACCATCAAACCGATTATCGGCGTGGAAGGTGAATAGGGCTGGCGTCGCTTAGGCGTCGATTCCCAGCTCAGACTCGATGGCCGCCAAGGCATCCATCGGGTTGTCCGCCTGGGTTACCGGCCGCCCGACCACCAGGTGCGTGCTGCCTGCCTGCATTGCCTCCTGGGGCGTCATGATCCGTTGTTGATCATTGGCCACGGCAAACGCTGGCCGAATGCCCGGCGTCACCTTCAAGAACCCATCACCGCATAGCGACGCAATCCTGGCTGACTCCTGAGCCGAGCACACCACGCCATGCAAGCCGCTTTGCTTGGCCAGCTGCGCCAACTGCGCCACCTGCTCGTCGAGAGACGCCAACACGCCCACCTCGGCGAGATCGCTTGCCTGCATGCTGGTCAGCACGGTGACGGCAATCAGACGCGTCTCGAGGCGCTTTTGCGCCAGGCGATCCGCCGCCGCTTCCATCATGGCCCGACCGCCGCTGGCGTGGACGTTCACCATCCATACGCCCTGCTCTGCGGCGGCTTCGACGGCGCTTGCCACCGTATTGGGGATATCGTGGAATTTGAGATCCAGAAACACCTCGAATCCGCGCCCATGCAGCGCCTCGAGTACCGCCGGGCCGCTGCGGGTGAACAGCTCCTTGCCGACCTTGAGCCGACAGCGTGAAGGATCAAGCTGATCCGCCATGCACAACGCCGCATCCAGCGACGGGTAGTCAAGCGCAATGATCAGCGGTGATTCGGTGACAGGCATGCCAAGCTCCCAGGTAATTTTGCCCATTATATCAGTCCCCCAGGCGGGCTATGTAAGCCTTTTGCCATACACGTATGGCATTTTGCTTACATCACGTATCGCTAATTTCCGACAGCATCCCGCGAATATCCAGCTAGGGTAAAAAACGTGGGAATTACGCCCGCGTCAATACTTAACCTCAGGACAAACCATTAAGGACTTAGCATGAAACAATCAATGAAAGGACTGTTAGCCGCACTGCTCTTCAGCATCGGCAGCGTTAGCAGCGCCCTGGCCCAGGAGGTCGCACCGATCAACATCAACAGCGCCGACACTGAGCTGCTTGACGAGCTTCCGGGCATCGGCCCCAGCCGCGCCGAGGCCATTATCGAAGAGCGTGATGCCAACGGTGAGTTCGAGAATGCCGACGACCTGACCCGCGTCAGCGGCATCGGGCCCGCCACCGTCGACCGCATGCGCGACCAGATCACCTTTGGCAATTAATGGGGCGGCCTTGGCGCCGCATCACCACCGCCCGAGAGCGTGAGCGCCTCGGGCGGTTTTCGCTTTATGGCGTCATTTCCCAGAGCGTCATGAACCGGTTCACCGGCATTTCGGCAAGCGACGTCTGGTCGCTGCAGGCGTGCATGATCGCCTCGCAGCGGTGCGCGGGAAACCGCGTGGCCAGGTGGCGCTGAAACTTGTCGAGCAGCAGCGGCAGACCTTCGTCGCGGCGTCGCCGATGCCCCAAGGGGTATTCCACCGACACCTTGTCGGTTGACGTGCCATCGTCGAAAAACACCTGGACGGCGTTGGCAATCGAACGCTTGTCGGGGTCGTGGTAGTCCCGCGAGTAATCGGGGTCTTCCTCCACCACCATTTTGTCACGCAGCTGGTCGATAAGCGGATGCGCGGCGTGGAAGTCATCTTCGTAATGGTCGGCGGTCAAGGCACCCTGCATGAGCGGCACGGCGACCATGTACTGAAGGCAGTGATCACGGTCGGCGGGGTTGGCGAGCTTGCCCGTCTTGGAAATGATACGAATGGCGGCTTCGTGGGTGGTCATCACGATGCGCTCGATAGACGACAGACGATCGCTCACCTGCGGGTGCAGCTTCACCGCTGCCTCGCAGGCGGTCTGGGCGTGAAATTCAGCCGGGAACGCCACCTTGAAGAGAATATTTTCCATCACGTAGCAGCCCAGCTCGCGCTGAAAGCGCAGCCGGCGTTCGCCCTCGGGCTTGAGGCTCAGGTCCTTGTTGACGTGGCTGAACATGACGTCGTAGAACCCCCATTGCGGCGCCGTCAGCGCGCTGGGGATGCCCATTTCACCCCGCATGGCGATATCCGCCAGACGCACGGCACGCGAGGTGGCATCGCCCGCCGCCCAGCTCTTGCGCGAGCCGGCATTGGGTGCGTGGCGATAGGTGCGCAGACTCTGGCCGTCGACCCAGGCATGGGAAAGTGCCGACAACAGCTGCTCGCGATCGGCACCCATCAAGCGCGCCACCACTGCTGTTGAGGCCACTTTCACCAGCAACACATGGTCCAACCCTACGCGGTTGAAGCTGTTGTCCAGCGCCAGTACGCCCTGTATCTCGTGGGCCATTATCATCGCCTGCAGGACATCGCCCATCACCAGCGGCTCGGCCCCGACGGCCACCCGCTTCTGGGACAGGTGATCCGCCACCGCCAGAATCGCCCCCAGATTATCCGAAGGGTGCCCCCACTCGGCGGCCAGCCAGGTATCGTTGTAGTCCAGCCAGCGCACCATGGCCCCGATGTCCCAGGCCGCTTTGGCCGGGTCCAGACGAAGCGAGGTGCCTGGCACCCGGGCACCGTGCGGCACCACGGTGCCTTCCACCAGCGGGCCCAGGTGCTTGGTACACGCCGGGAAGCGAAGCGCCAGTAGCCCGCAGCCCAGCGTGTCCATCAGGCAGTAACGCGCCGTGGTCAGGGCTTCCTCGGAGGGCGTGCGATAGTTGAGCGCGTAATCGGCCAGCGCTTGCAGCTCTGGGTCATAGTCAGGACGCTCATTCACGTCGGCGGTCTGCATGGTAGTACCTCCCAATAGATGTGCCTGTTAGTGGCTCTCGACCGGCACGCGCACGTTACCCTCCATCAAGACCCGCGCGCTGCGACTCATTAACGCTTTATCGATTTGCCAGATACCGTCCACCAGGCTGGCCTGCGCGCCTACGCGCAACGACCCGGAGGGGTGGCCAAAGGTCACCGCAGCGCGGTCACCACCGCCCGCCGCCTCATTGACCAGCGTGCCCTTGATCGAGGCCGCAGCGGCGATGGCCACGGCCGCAGTGCCCATCATCGCGTGGTGCATCTTGCCCATCGACATGGCCCTGACCAGCAGGTCGACGGACTCGGCATCGACCGCTTTGCCACTGGAGGCCGTATAGCTGGCAGGCGGCGCCACAAAGGCCACTTTGGGGGTGTGCTGGCGGTTGGCCGCCTCGTCGACGTGCTCGATGAGCCCCATGCGAACGCCGCCGTGAGCGCGGATCGTCTCGAACATAGCCAGTGCCTTGGCATCGCCATTGATGGCATCCTGCAGCTCCGTCCCGGTATAACCGACCGCCTGGGCGTTGATGAAGACCGTCGGGATACCCGCGTTGATCAGCGTGGCTTTCAACACGCCCACGCCCGGCACCTCAAGGTCATCCACCAGGTTGCCGGTGGGGAAGATTGCCCCTTCACCGTCGGCCGGGTCCATAAAGGCCACCGGGATTTCAGCCGCAGGAAAGGTGACGCCGTCGAGCTCGAAGTCGCCGGTTTCCTGGACCTGACCATGGGTCATGGGTACCTGAGCAACGATCGTTTTGCCAATATTGACCTGCCAGATACGCACCTCGGCCATGCCGTTATCAGGCACTCGCGAGGCATCTACCAGGCCGTTGGCAATCGCGTAAGGCCCCACCGCGGCCGATAGGTTGCCGCAGTTACCACTCCAATCGACAAACGGCTTATCGATGGACACCTGACCAAACAGATAATCGACGTCATGAGCCGGGGATTCGCTTTTAGACAGAATCACCGCCTTGCTGGTACTGGACGTTGCACCGCCCATGCCATCGATCTGTTTTTCGTAGGGGTCGGGGCTGCCGATCACTCTCAGCAGCAGCTTGTCCCGCGCCTCACCCGGGCGCTGAGCGGCCTCGGGCAAATCGCTGAGCGTAAAGAACACGCCTTTGCTGGTGCCGCCACGCATATAGGTGGCGGGAATCTTGCGTTGAGGAGCATGAGGCATGCAGGTCGTCTCCCTATGCCGCTGTCGATTCAAGAAAGTCCTGCGCGAAACGCTGCAAGACACCGCCGGCCGTATAGATGGTCACTTCCTCGGCGGTATCCAGACGGCAGATCACCGACACGCGCTCGGTGCCACCATGCTGGCGGTGAATCACCAGGGTAAGCGTTGCCCCCGGCTCGGGCGCCCCTTCCACATCGTAGATTTCGGTGCCATCGAGCCCCAGTGTATGCCGCGTCGTACCCGGCTCGAACTGCAGCGGCATCACCCCCATGCCGATCAGATTGGTGCGGTGGATGCGCTCAAAACCCTCGGCGACAATGCTCTCGACCCCGGCCAAGGCCACGCCTTTGGCGGCCCAATCCCTTGAAGACCCCTGGCCGTAGTCGGCCCCGGCAATAATGATCAACGGCTGCTTGCGGGTCATGTAGGTTTCGATGGCCTCCCACATGCGCGTGACCTTGCCTTCCGGCTCAACCCGCGCAAGCGACCCCTGCACGACCTTGCCCTGCTCGTCGTGAACCATTTCGTTGAACAGTTTAGGGTTCGCAAGCGTCGCGCGCTGTGCGGTGAGGTGGTCGCCACGGTGAGTGGCGTAGGAGTTGAAGTCTTCCTCCGGCAGGCCCATCTTGTCCAGGTACTCACCCGCTGCGCTGTTCAACTGAATCGCGTTGGAGGGTGACAGGTGATCGGTGGTGATATTATCCGGCAGAATCGCCAGCGGGCGCATGCCCTTCAGGCCCCGCGCCTTTGCCATGTTGCCTTCCCAATAGGGAGGGCGCCGGATGTAGGTGCTCTGGGGGCGCCACTCGTAGAGCGGACTGACCTGGGCGCGCGCACTTTTATCCAGGTCAAACATCGGGATGTAAGTGTCGCGGAACTGCTCGGGTTTCACCGCCGACTTCACGATGGCGTCGATTTCGCTGTCGTCGGGCCAGATATCCTTGAGCGTAACCGGATTCCCGTCGGCATCGTGCCCCAGGACGTCCTTTTCAATATCGAAGCGAATCGTGCCCGCGATCGCGTAAGCCACCACCAGCGGCGGCGAGGCCAGAAACGCCTGCTGGGCATGGGGGTGAATACGCCCGTCAAAATTACGGTTGCCCGACAGCACGGCCGTGGCGTAAAGATCGCGGTCGATGATTTCCTGCTGAATGCGCGGATCCAGCGCGCCCGACATGCCGTTGCAGGTAGTGCACGCGTAGGCCACCACGCCAAACCCCAGGTCTTCCAGCTCGCCCATCAGGTCGGCTTCTTCCAGGTACATCTTGACGGTTTTCGACCCCGGGGCCAGCGATGACTTGACCCACGGCTTACGGGTCAGGCCGAGCCTGTTGGCGTTGCGGGCGATCAACCCGGCCGCCACCATGTTGCGCGGGTTGGACGTATTGGTGCAGCTGGTGATCGCGGCGATAATCACCGCGCCGTCGGGCATCCTGCCGGCTTGCTCTTCCGCCCGGGCTTTATCCATATCCCCCGCGATGCCGTTCTTGGCAAGCGCCGAGGTGGGCAGGTGGGCGTGGGGGTTGGAAGGCCCCGCCAAAGTGCGCGTGACGCTGGAAAGGTCGAACGTCAGCACCCGCTCGTACTCGGCCGTGGTCAGGCTGTCGGCCCACAGACCGGTATGCTTGGCGTAGGCGTCGACCAGCGCCACCTGCTTGTCTTCGCGCCCGGTGAGCTTCAGGTACTCGATGGTCTGGTCATCGATGTAAAACATCGCCGCCGTGGCGCCGTATTCCGGCGTCATGTTGGAAATCGTCGCGCGGTCGCCTACGGTCAGCGCATTGGCGCCTTCGCCGTAAAACTCCAGATAGGCGCCGACCACCTTTTCTGTACGCAAGAACTCGGTAATGGCCAGCACCATATCGGTACCGGTGATGCCGGGCTCAAGCTTGCCGGTGAGTTCCACACCGACGATATCCGGCAGGCGCATCATCGAGGCGCGGCCGAGCATCACGCTCTCGGCTTCGAGACCACCGACGCCCACCGAAATCACGCCCAACGCATCGGTCATGGGCGTGTGGCTGTCGGTGCCCACACAGGTATCGGGGAAGGCCACACCCTGCTGAGTCTGCACCACCGGCGACATCTTCTCCAGGTTGATCTGGTGCATGATGCCGTTGCCGGGCGGGATCACATCGACGTTCTCGAAGGCCACTTTCGTCCAGTTGATGAAGTGAAAGCGGTCGTCGTTGCGCCGGTCTTCTACCTGGCGATTTTTTTCAAAGGCGTCCTTTTCAAAGCCGGCATGCTCAACGGCCAGCGAGTGGTCGACGATCAGCTGCGTCGGCACTACCGGATTGACCTTTGCCGGATCACCGCCTTTATCGGCGATGGCATCGCGCAGGCCCGCCAGGTCGACCAGCGCGGTCTGGCCCAGGATATCGTGGCAAACGACCCGCGCCGGGTACCACGGGAAGTCCAGGTCGCGCTTACGCTCGATCAGCTGTTTCAGCGCGTCGGTCAGCAGCGTCGGCTCGCAGCGGCGCACCAGCTGCTCGGCCAATACCCGCGAGGTGTACGGCAGGGTCGCGTAGGCGCCGGGCTGGATATCCTCCACGGCCTGGCGGGCATCGAAGAAATCGACCGGAGCGCCCTCCCGCGTCACACCCGGCAGCGGCTTGCGATAATCAGTATTCATCAGCACTCTCACTCAGTCGCGGTCTTCAATGGGCACCCACTCGCTCTTTTCAGGGCCGGTATAGTCGGCGCTGGGACGAATAATGCGGTTGTTTTCGCGCTGCTCGAACACGTGGGCGGCCCAGCCGGTGAGGCGCGACATCACAAAGATCGGCGTGAACAGCTTGGTCGGAATGCCCATGAAGTGATAGGCGCTGGCATGGAAAAAGTCGGCGTTGCAGAACAGTTTCTTCTCGCGCCACATGACCGCTTCGCAGCGCTCCGAGACGGGGTACAGCACCTTATCGCCCACATCGTCGGCAAGTTTTTTCGACCAGTGCTTGATAATGGCGTTGCGCGGGTCGGACTCGCGATAGATGGCGTGCCCGAAGCCCATGATCTTCTCTTTGCGCTCCAGCATGCCGAGCATCTCGCGCTCGGCTTCTTCCGGGGATGACCAGTTCTCGATCATCGCCATCGCCGCCTCGTTGGCGCCGCCGTGTAGCGGGCCGCGCAGCGAGCCAATCGCCCCGGTCACGCAGGAATGCATGTCGGAAAGCGTCGAGGCGCACACCCGGGCGGTAAACGTCGAGGCGTTGAATTCGTGCTCGGCGTAAAGAATCAGCGAGACGTTCATCACCCGGGCATGCAGCTCGGAGGCCGGCTCACCGCGCAGCATATGCAGAAAGTGGCCACCCACCGAGGCGTCGTCGGTTTCGGTCTTGATACGCACGCCATCGTGGGTGAAACGGTACCAGTAGCAGATGATCGACGGCAGGACGGCAAGCAGCCGGTCGGCCACGTCATCCTGTTCGCCAAAGCTTTCCTCGGTTTCCAGATTGCCGAGCATCGAGGTACCGGTGCGCATGACATCCATCGGATGGGCGTCTTTGGGAATCTCTTCCAGCACGGCTTTCAAGGCGCTGGGCAAGCCGCGCAGGCTTTTCAGCTTGGCGATGTAGTCATCCAGCTCGGTCTGGTTGGGCAGCTTGCCCTTTAACAGCAGGAAGGCGACCTCTTCGAACTTGGCTTTTTCGGCCAGCTCCTTGATATCGAAACCGCGGTAGGTCAACCCTGAGCCCGTTTTGCCGACGGTACACAGCGCGGTACTACCAGCGCTTTGTCCACGCAGTCCTGCGCTGTTTTGCGGTTTGTCAGCCATATCGTGTCTCCTGTCGCGATTCTTGTAGGTTGTAAGCGTTGTAATGGGTTAAGCGTTTTTCTGCTCGGCAAATAGCGCGTCGAGCTTTTGCTCGAAATCGTGGTAGTTCAAAAAGTCATAAAGCTCATCGCGGGTCTGCATGGTGTCCACCACGTCTTTCTGGTGGCCGTTGTCCAGAATGCTCTGGTAGACATGCAGCGCGGCGGCGTTCATCGCGCGGAAGGCCGATAGCGGATACAGCACCATGCGGCAGCCGACATCACCCAACGCCTGCTGGGTGAATAACGGCGTGGCGCCAAACTCGGTAATATTGGCGAGAATCGGCGCGTTGACCCGCTCGCAGAAGGCTTGGTAGTCACCCAGGGTATGCACCGCTTCGGCGAAGATGGCATCGGCACCCGCCTCGACGCAGGCATTGGCGCGCTCGATGGCCGCGTCGAGCCCTTCTTTCTGGAAGGCATCGGTGCGTGCAATCAGATAGAACTCGGGGTCGAGCTTGGCATCCGCAGCGGCTTTGATGCGGTCGACCATTTCCTGCTGGGAGACGATGGCTTTATTGGGGCGGTGCCCGCAGCGCTTCTGGGCCACCTGGTCTTCCAGGTGCACCGCCGCAACCCCCGCACGCTGCATTTCCTTCACGGTACGCGCGATATTGAAGGCGCCACCCCAGCCGGTATCGATATCCACCAGCAGCGGCACATCGGTGGCCCCACAGATACGGTGGGCGTCTTCGACCACGTCGTTCATGGTGGTCATCCCCAAGTCCGGCAGGCCAAAGGACGCGTTCGCCACGCCACCGCCCGATAGGTAAATCGCCTGGTGGCCCACCCGCTCGGCCATCATCGCGGTATAGGCATTAATGGTACCGAGAATCGGCAGCGGACGGCTTTCGTCCAGCGCCGCACGAAAGCGAGCGCCCGGCGTGAGCCTCGATGCAGGACGCGAGGGGGACTGAGACATGAGCGTTGACTCCTTTATAATCCGACACGGGCAAACGGCGTATCAGGCCGTGGGTGTCGTTGTCTGTGGGTCGAGAATGGCGGCGTAGCGGTCGGCGACGTTGGCGCGGGAAGCGCTGACGTGGCGGCGCATCAATAGCTCGGCGAGTTCGGCATCACCGGCTTCGATGGCATCGACAATACGGTGGTGTTCGACGAAGGCGCGCTGAGGACGCGCACCGCTGGCGCTGAACTGGGTCCGGTAGAGACGCACCAGGTAATAGAGGTCATCGCACAGCAGGTTCATCAGCATCTTGTTGTGGCTGCCCTGCACGATGCGGTAGTGGAAATCCAGGTCGCCTTCACGCTGATAGTAGGCCTCGCCGCGTTTCAGGTCGCTTTGCCCTTCGTGCAGCGCCAGCACGTCGCGCAGCCCCTGAATATCGTCGGCGGACATGTGCTCGGCGGCCAGCCGGGCGGCCATGCTTTCCAGTGCCTCGCGCAGGTCAAACAGCTCGAGAAGCTCCTTCATGGAAAGCTTGACCACCCGGGCGCCCACGTGCGGCACACGTTCGATCAGCCGGTGGGCCTCCAGGCGTCGCATGGCTTCGCGCAGCGGACCGCGGGAAATCCCGTAGGTTTTCGACAGCCCCGGTTCGGTAATCTTGCTCCCCGGGGCGAGCTCACCGCGTACGATGGCATCCTGAAGCTGGTGAAAAACCCGCTCGGCCAAGGTGCGCACTTCAGGAGACGTCGCCTCGTGCCCTGAAGCCTCTTTCGATATCGTTGTGGCTGTTAGCGTCATGATAAATTGTCGACAATTAAATGATAAAGCAACTTTAGTCCCCTGCCCTACCGCCGTCAACCGTGGCTAACACTGGATTATATGCGTCTTTTGTCGTACGACTTAGGGCCATCGTTTTTATCGGTGTCGACAATCCAGCCGTAAAACGCCGACGTTAACGACGCTTTTTATCTCCAAGCGACAAACGTGAGAACCGCGTCAAGAAGATCGGCTGGTGTCCGTGCTGAACGCCCTCTAAAATGCATCGCCTCACTCGGCTAGGCGTTTGCTCCATGACATCGGCGTTGACACTGACGGCACTGCCCTATCTACCCGACCCGCTCGCGACGTTCGCGCCGTTGCGCCAGCGCCCCGGCGCGGTATTGCTGGATAGCGGACGTCCGGTGGCCAACGGCCGGTTTGACATCCTCAGCAGCGACCCGCTAGCCACGCTGGAGATCGATGCCCACGGCATTCCCAGGCTTGTTTCTGACCAGTTCAACATGCCGGGCGAGTGGCAGGATGCCTTTGCTCCCCAGCAGTGGCTGCTTGAACAGTTGCCTATCCCGGCAGCGGATATGGGCGAGCTGCCGTTTACGGGGGGGCTGATCGGCTACTGGAGCTACGACCTTGGCCGCGAGCAGCAATCCATTGTCAGTCAACAGCCCTGCGTCACCGCCCTGCCCCAGGCGCGCATCGGGCTTTATGACTGGTGCATTACCTTTGACCACCACACTCAGCAAACCTGGCTGGTGGCCACGCCCGCGCGCCGGGAGCAGGTCATGCGCTGGCTTGAACATGCGACGCCACCCACCACGCCCTTCGGTCTGGCAGCCCCCTTCCAGCCCCAACTTAGCCGCGCTGACTACCTCAAGCGCTTTCACGCCGTGCAAGACTACATCCGCGCCGGTGACTGCTACCAGATCAATCTGGCCCAGCGCTTTTCGGCACCCTACCAGGGCGACGAGTGGGAGGCGTACCTACGCCTGCGCCACGCCACTCCGACGCCCTTTTCCGGCTACATGGCCTGGCAGGACAAGGCCGTACTGTCGCTATCCCCCGAGCGCTTTATTCGCTGCCACGAAGGCCAGGTGGAAACCCGGCCGATCAAAGGCACCCGACCACGCGGATCAACCCCCGATGAAGACCGCGCGCTTGCCGAGGAACTGCTCACCAGCACCAAGGACCGCGCGGAAAACGTGATGATTGTCGACCTGCTGCGCAACGACCTGGGGCGCGTCTGCCAGCCCGGCTCCATTCGCGTGCCGCAGCTCTGCCAGCTGGAGAGCTACCCCAACGTGCACCATCTGGTCAGCGTCATCCAGGGCCAGCTACCCGACCCCCGCGCGGCGCTGGCGCTGCTGGCCGCCGCTTTTCCCGGCGGCTCGATCACCGGCGCCCCCAAGATCCGCGCCATGCAGATCATCGACGAGCTGGAACCCTGCCAGCGCAGCGTCTATTGCGGCAGCCTTGGTTATGTGGACGTGCGGGGGAGCATGGATACCTCAATCGCAATCCGCACCGTAGTGGCGGATGCCGGCAGGCTGCACGTGTGGGGCGGTGGCGGCCTGGTGGCGGATTCCAAGGCCGAAGAGGAATACACCGAAACCCACGACAAGATTCGCCACCTTATTGGCGCTCTGGAATAAGAAAGCAGCGTTTTAAATCAAAAAGAAATATAAAAGCCAAACCAAACGGTATTGGGGCGAACCGCCGGGCCTTTGGTAGCCTAACGTGACGATCTTGCCCACACACAAGGAGGCAGCATGTCGTCTGATCTAGACACTGTTAACAGCGATTTCGCCAACGACCCTCAGGGGTTGATCGAATGGGCCTTTCGTCAGGGCCAGCGGCCGATTTGCACGACCAACTTCCGCCCCTTCGAGGCGGTGATACTGCACATGGTGACCCAGGTACGTCCCGACATCCCCATTGTGTGGATGGACAGCGGCTACAACACCGAGGCCACCTACCAGTTTGCCGATGCGCTGATCAAGCGGCTGAACCTGAACATTGTCAGCTTCCTGCCCAAACGAACCCGCGCCCACCGCGAAGCGCTGGAAGGCCCGATGCCCGGGATTGATGACCCGCGTCACGATGTCTTTACCCAGGAAGTAAAAATCGAACCTTTCGAGCGCGCGCTCAGGGAAATGCGGCCGGATGTCTGGTTTACCGCGCTGCGCGCGGAAGACACCCCCGAACGCGCCAAGATGCAGCCGGTCAGCCGCAATGAGGACGGCTTGTTGAAGGTGGCGCCCCTGCTTCAGTGGACCGCCAAGGACATGTATGACTACCTGCAGGCCCACGACCTGCCCAACAATTTCGACTACTTTGACCCCACCAAGGTCGAGGAAAAGCGCGAGTGCGGGCTGCATTTACAGCACTGAAAGGTCTTCGCCACCGCCCCACGACCCTCACTCGGCTGCGTCTGAATCATTATTCAGCGCAGCCGATTTGCGTTTGGCCCAAGCTATTGTCCCGGGCTCAGTATTCGGGTAGCTCCACTTCGTCGAACAGCATCTGTTCGTGGCGGGGGCCGGCCGTCAGCGCCTCCTCCACCCGGTCACGGGTCAGATGAGGCGCAAAGCGCGTCAGAAAATCGTACATGTAGCCGCGCATGAAGGTGCCACGGCGAATGCCAATCTTGGTCGTCGAACTGGCAAACAGGTGGCGCGCGTCGAGCGCCACCAAGTCGCTATCCAGCTCGGGATCCACCGCCATGTGCGCCACGATGCCCACGCCCATACCCAGCCGTACGTAGGTCTTGATGACATCGGCATCCGCCGCGGTAAGCACCACATTGGGCGTCAGCCCCTGGGCCTTGAAGGCATCGTCCAGCTGGGAGCGACCGGTAAACCCGAATACATAGGTCACCAGCGGGTGCGTTGCCAGCGCCTCGAGCGTTAACGGGCCGTCAAGATTAGCCAGCGGATGCCCCTTGGGAACCAGCACGCAGCGATTCCAGCGATAGCACGGCAGCAGAATGAGGTCGGTAAACAGCTCCAGCGACTCGGTGGCAATGGCAAAATCGGCCTGACCTTCGCTGACCATCTGGGCAATCTGCTTGGGAGTGCCCTGCTGCATGTGCAGGGCCACATCGGGATATTTCTGGGTGAAGGAACTGATGATCGGCGGTAGCGCATAGCGCGCCTGGGTGTGCGTCGTGGCAATCGACAGACTCCCGCGTCGCTCGTCGCTGTGCTCCTGCGCCACGTGCTTGATGTTTTCGGTGGTGCGCAACACTTGCCCGGCCAGGTCAATGATCGACTGGCCGGCAGGCGTTACCCGCGTGAGATGCTTGCCGCTACGGGCAAAAATCTCCACGCCCAGCTCGTCTTCCAAAAGGCGTATTTGCTTGGAGATGCCCGGCTGCGAGGTGAACAGGCTTTGCGCGGTAGCCGAGACGTTCAAGTTATGACGATTGACTTCCCAGATGTAGCGGAGCTGCTGCAGTTTCATGATGTCACCTACCGGTCAGTGCGCGGATGATGGCGGTCAAACGCCTTGCGCTGCCTGTGGCGTCCTGCTCGATACGGCCGCACGGCATAATTAGAATAAAAAAAAGCGCTATAATGCCTTTATAGTATAAAAAAACAGCCTTCTCAGCACCTATTACTTTTTACTATTTCATCGATTTAATGCAGATCGCATTTGCCACGCCCCGTTTCGCCCGCTAACATTTGCCGACTTGGCGCGGTTAAATGCGCTACGCAATCGCGTAAAGACCGTTGCTCCATTCGAGGCAACGAAACTGCAAGAGCAACGCAAACGGGAGAAACAAATGGCTACCAATGTTGATGTCACCAACGCCAATTTTGAGCAGGAAGTCCTCAACGCCGAACAGCCTGTCCTGCTGAAGTTCTGGGCCCCCTGGTGTGGCCCCTGCAAAGTAATGGCCCCGGTGGTCGAGGAAGTCTCCGACGAGCGCGGCGACAACCTGAAAGTGGTCAGCGTCAACGTTGACGACGCCCCCGAGATCGCCGCCGAGCAAGGCGTTCGCGGCGTCCCCACCGTGATGCTGTTCAAGTCCGGCACCAAAGTGGCCTCACTGGTTGGCGCCCAGTCAAAATCACAGCTGACCCAGTTCATCGACCAGAACGCGTAATCCAAAAAAAACCGCCGGCAATGTCGGCGGTTTTGATTGTCCTTCAATGGCGTCTCAACCACGGTGGACGTCGTGCATCCCTACGGCTCGAACCATCCCCTCGCCGCCGTCCTGGCCCCAGCAGGTGAGCAATCCAGCGCGTCTGTGGATGACTGTCCAGCGCGATCTTTAGCGTCATGGTCAGCAGCACAGAAAGCAGCATTCCCGCCGCGCCAAACATCCAGCCCCATACCACCAGCGACAGGAACGCCACAAAGGTCGAAAGCCCCAGCGCCTGACCCATTATGCGTGGCTCCACCAGATTGCCCAGCACAAAGTTGATGACCAGATAGGCCGCTGCCAGCAGCAAGGCCTGCAGGATCCCGCCGTCCTGGGCCACGAGCAGCAGCAGAACCGGTGGCACCGCCGCGATGGCCGACCCGATATTGGGAATGAAGTTGAGCGCAAAGGCCAGCACGCCCCACAGCAGCGGAAACTCCACGCCGACGATCAGGCACGAAAGCCACACCAGAATCCCGGTTGCCAGGCTGATCACGGTTTTCACCGCGAGATAGCGCTTGAGCGTCAGGCTGAATTCGCTGAAGCGCTTCAGGCTGGGCGCCGGGTTTTCCAGTGCCAACGATACCTTGTCGCGGAAATTCAACGTCTCGAACAGCATGAAGATCACCAGCAGCGCAACGATGGCACTCTGCATGAACAGGTTGCCCAGCTCGCCTAATAGCATCGGCACCCAGGAGCCTTCATCGTCCATCTCGAGCATCGAACTCAGCTGGTCGGGATCAATCGCCAGGCCCCGCGACGCCAGGGCATTCAGAATGTCCCAGTAGTGCTCGTAGAGGCGTTCTTCTATATTGGGCAGCGCCTCGATGAAGGTACTGAAACTGTTCACCACCAGCAGCCCGATCAACGACAGGAAACCCGCCATGAAGCCCAGCGTGAGCAGCGCGGATAATCGCAACCCCAGCCCACAGCGGTGTAGCCAATGCACCGGCGATGTGCAGACAACGGCAATGAAGATGGCAAGCAGAAGCGGCACCAACAGATCAGCCCCCATCTTCATGCCCGCCATGATGACCACCAAGGCGGCCAGCGCCAGCGTGGCATTCAATGGAATGCTACGATAATCCTCTTCCGATAACTTCGACATACCCCTCCATCCCTAAGCGATGTTGCCTCCTGAGCCAAGCGGCAACGATAATGTAGCACCAAGTGTGCAAACTTCTGGCAACTCTCCTGGATCGGGCCGACACGGCTGAACTTTCTTTAGCGGATCATATTCCAAGCAGAGTCTAGTCTGACTCCATCTACTCCGCCACGTGCCCTGCCGCGCGGCTATAAAGGGATATTCATCATGAACGCAAGCCGTCCACGCGCCTGTCGACTGCGCCGTAACGTCGCCGTCGGCGCGCTGCTCGCCCTGATCAGCATGCCCATGGCCCAGGCCGCCCAGACGCCGCCGAGCCTGCACGTCCAGGCCCAGTCATCGGTGGAAGCGGCCCCGGACAAAGCCACCCTGAATGCCCGACTGTGGGAAAAGACCCCCGCACACTCTACCCTGGAAGACAGCGACGGTGACGCCTTGACGGATGCCCGAGCGCGCCTGGAGCGCCGTGTCGGTGAACTGATCACCACCATGGAAGACAGCGGCCTTGAGCGCGATGCGATCAGCGCCGGCTCGTTGAGTATCTACCCCGAGCAGGTCCAGGGCGCGCGCAGCGACAACGGCGATGGCGAAACCCTGCAACGCACCCGGCTTGAGCGCCCCGTCACCGTCGAGCTCACCGATCTGGACCAGCTCGGCGAAGTGCTTGACGCGCTGATGGGCGCCGGCGTGAATGCCCTGGATGGCGTGCAGTTCGACCTGCAGAACCGCGACGCGGCCACCGATGAAGCGCTGGTCAAGGCGCTTGAAAAAGCCCGGCACAAGGCTGAGCTGATGGCCGACACCCTGGGCGCCGATATCGGCCACGTGCAGCACATTGAAGAAACCCAGTCGCCCATTTTCCAGCCGCGCATGATGTCGATGCGTACCGAGCAAGGTGCCAGCGCCGATGCCAATAGCGCTCCCCGCGCGGAATATCGCCCCGGCACGATTCGTATTGACGCCGGCGTGAACGTGACCTGGACGCTTAAAGGGCCAGACGCTCCAGACCACCCAGATAGCGACGCAGCGGCTCAGGAATAATCACCGAGCCGTCCGCCTGCTGGTGATTTTCCAATACCGCCAGCAGGCAACGCCCCACTGCCAGGCCCGAGCCGTTCAGGGTGTGCAACAGTTGGGGCTTTTTCATGTCCGGCTGGCGGTAGCGCGCCTGCATGCGCCGCGCCTGGAAATCCTCGCAGTTGGACACCGAGGAAATCTCGCGGTAGGTGTCCTGGCTCGGCAGCCACACTTCCAGGTCGTAGGTCTTGGCCGCGCCGAAGCCCATGTCACCGGTGCATAGCGTGACCACGCGATACGGCAGCTCGAGCGCCTGCAGGATCGCCTCGGCGTGGCCGCGCATGGCCTCCAGCGCCTGATAGCTGTGTTCCGGCTCGACGATCTGCACCATCTCGACCTTGTCGAACTGGTGCTGGCGGATCATGCCACGGGTATCGCGCCCGTGGGAGCCCGCCTCAGACCGGAAACACGGCGTATGCGCGGTGAGCTTCATGGGCAGCGCCGCCTGCTCGACAATCTCGTCACGCACGAAGTTGGTCAGCGGCACTTCTGACGTGGGAATCAGGTGGTACTCGCGCTCATCGTCGAGGCGGAACAGGTCCTCGCCGAACTTGGGCAGTTGCCCGGTTCCTACCAGTGACTCACGGTTGACCATGTACGGCACGTAGCACTCTTCGTAGCCGTGCTGCTCGGTCTGGGTATCCAGCATGAACTGCGCCAGTGCGCGATGCAGGCGCGCTACCGGGCCGCGCATCACTGCAAAGCGTGCGCCGGTGATCTTGGAAGCCAAGTCAAAATCGAGATAGCCTGACTGCTTACCCAGATCGACGTGATCCAGCACCTCGAAATCAAAGGCGCGAGGCGTGCCCCAACGGTGCAGCTCGACGTTATCGTCTTCGCTTTTGCCTTCCGGCACGCTGTCATGGGGGATATTGGGAATCCCGCTGACCGCATCGTCCCACTCGGCCTGAACCTCGGCCAGCTGCTGCTTCGCCGCATCCAGGCGGTCACCAAGGTCACTGACTTCGTCCAGCAGCGGCTGGATATCCTCACCGCTGGCCTTCGCCTTGCCGATGGCTTTCGAGCGCTGATTACGCTCGTTCTGCAGCTGTTCGGTTTGCGTTTGCAGCTCGCGGCGGCGCGACTCTATCGCCTGCAGCCCTTCTTTATCCAACACGAAGCCCCGCCGGGCCAGTTGTTGCGCCAACGCATCGAGATCGCCGCGCAGCAGTTTTGGATCGAGCATCAGAGGTATCCCTTGGCCTGAAATCAGTAAAACACGGCGCACAACGCCGCTGACAAAGGGGTCTATTGTAGGCAAAAGCGCGGCGAGGGGCTACGGGCGTACAGCACTGGCTGCATAAGCCATCGCACGTATTCGCCATTTCAACGCTGAGCGGTTTCGCTGCTAACATGAAATTTATTGACCTTGACCCGCCAAGCGAGCCTTTATGACCACCGCCTTTGAAAAAACCCTTGACGCCATCGATGGCCTTCACGCACAGGATCCGCGTACGACCACGCTCAAGGACGGAACCACCATGCCCCAGGAACTGGCCTACGCCCAGCGCATGAGCAAGTGGCTGACGCCCATCTACGCTGCACCCGGCGAGCTATTGCAACTGGCGGTACGCGCCCAGCACTTGCAGCGCTGGCAGGTCCCCCGCGAAGACTACGATAAAGGACGGGTGGGCTATTTGACCTGGCGGCGCGACCAGGGCAAGCGGGCGGGCGAGACCACCGCCCGGCTGATGGAGGAAGCCGGCTACAGCGCCGAGGAGGCCCAGCGCGTCGCGGCGATGATCGGCAAGAAAGGTCTGGGCCGCGACCCCGAGGTGCAGGCGCTGGAGGACTGCGCCTGCCTGGTGTTTCTGGAAAACTACTTCGCCGACTTCTCGCGCAAGGTAGAACACGACCATATGGTGCGTATCGTGCAGAAAACCTGGGGCAAGATGTCGCCGCGCGCCCACGAACTGGCCTTGTCGCTGCCCATGTCAGCGGCGTCTGCCGCGCTGGTCGATGAAGCGTTGGGCGAGGCATAACGCCGCCGTCCTGATGCACCGGCGACGCCGCTGAGGTAAAGTAGCTGTCTTCTCTTTTCCGCTTTCGGCAGTGACGGCCTGATCAATTATGATTGCAGCTCTGGACTCGCGTACCGCGCCATTTGAACGCCTGGGCACTCACTACGTGCGCTTTCTCGAAGCCCTCAGAACGCGCGGCTTCGAAGGCGAGATTGCCCCCGACTACGCGAACCGCACGGTGCTGGCGACGGATAACTCGATTTACCAGCGTCTTCCCCAGGCGGCAGTCTTCCCTCGGCACGCCGAAGACCTGGAGCGGCTGGCCAAGCTGGCCGGCGAAGTGCCCCATCGCAATATCGTACTCACCCCACGTGGGGGCGGTACCGGCACCAACGGCCAGTCGCTGACCGACGGCATCGTGGTGGATGTTTCCCGCCACATGAACCAGATTATCGAGATCGACGCGGATAATCGCCGGGTGCGCGTCCAGGCGGGCGTGGTCAAAGACCAGCTCAACGCCGCGCTCAAGCCTCACGGGCTGTTTTTCGCGCCGGAACTGTCCACCTCCAACCGCGCGACGATCGGCGGCATGATTGCCACCGACGCCAGCGGCCAGGGCAGCTGCGAATACGGAAAGACCCGCGACCACGTGCTTGAGCTCGACACGGTGCTGCTGGGGGGTAAGCACTTACATAGCCGCCCGCTGAGCGTTGAAGAAGAAACCGCTGAATGCGCGCAAGACGGCATCCTCGGCCGGGTCCACGCCACCGCCGCCGAGATTATCGACCAGCAGCGCGAACTCATCGACGCCACCTTTCCGCCGCTCAACCGCTGCCTGACCGGCTACGACCTCGCCCACCTGCGGGATGCTAACAGCCAGCTCAACCTCAACAGCTTACTGTGCGGCGCGGAAGGCTCGCTCGGGTTTCTCAACGAGGCCGTGCTCAATGTACTGCCGATCCCCAAGCACTCGACGCTGGTCAATGTGCGCTATCCCGGCTTTATGGAGGCCCTGCGCGATGCCAAGGCGCTGATGGCGTCGAGCGCTCGCCCCACGTCCATCGAAACCATCGACGACACCGTGCTGCAACTCGCCATGGACGACTTCGTATGGGACAGCGTGGCCGAATTTTTTCCGGCCGGTGACACCGCCATTCGCGGCATTAACCTGGTCGAGTTCAACGACGATGATCCAGAGGCCCTCGCCGAACGCGTGCGCTCCTTTACCGAGCACCTGGGGCGGGATACGACCGTCGAGCGGCTGGGCTACACCCTCGCCGAAGGCCGCGCGCAGATTCAGCACGTCTACGGCATGCGCAAGCGCTCGGTGGGCCTGCTGGGCAACGTGCAGGGCGAAAAGCGCCCGCTGGCGTTTGTGGAAGACACCGCCGTGCCGCCGGAGCATCTAGCCGATTACATTACCGAGTTTCGCGCCGCACTGGATGCCCGAGGGCTTGACTACGGCATGTTTGGCCACGTGGATGCCGGGGTATTGCACGTGCGCCCGGCGCTAGATATGAAAGACCCCGCCCAGGAAGCACTGATCCGCGAGATCTCCGACGAAGTGGCGGCGCTGACCCAGCGCTACGGCGGGCTGCTATGGGGCGAGCACGGCAAGGGCGTGCGCTCGGAGTACGGCCCCCAATTTTTCGGCAGGCTCTACCCCAGCCTGCAGCGGGTCAAAGCGGCCTTTGACCCCTATAACCAGCTCAACCCCGGCAAGATTGCCTCGCCATCGGACAAGGGCGAGCTGATTGCCCGGGAACACGACCCGGAGCTACTGGCCATCGACGCGGTGCCGATGCGCGGCCAGCTCGATCGCACCATCGACGAGCGCGCCTGGCAGGCCTACGACGCCGCGGTCTACTGCAACGGCAACGGTGCCTGCTACAACTACGACGTCGATGACCCCATGTGCCCTTCCTGGAAGGCCACCCGCGACCGCCGCCATTCCCCCAAGGGCCGCGCCAGTTTGATCCGTGAGTGGCTACGCCTGCAGTCCAATGCGGGTATCGACGTGGTGGAAGAGTCGCGCAGGAAAAAAGCCGAAGGCGGCTGGGGTTTTATCAAGCACTTCCCGCGGCGCATAGCCAACACGCTGAGCCGCAGGCAGCACCACGACTATTCACACGAAGTCTACGACGCCATGGCGGGCTGTCTGGCGTGCAAATCCTGCGCCGGGCAGTGCCCCGTAAAGGTCAACGTGCCGCAGTTTCGCTCGCAGTTTCTGGAGGTCTACCACGGACGCTATCTGCGGCCGCTGCGTGATTACGTGATCGGCGGCACCGAGTTCATGCTGCCCGCCTTTGCCAGGGCCGCCCCGCTGTACAATGCCATCATGGGCCAGCACTGGGTCGAGGGTCTGATGCGCAAAGGCGTCGGCATCAGCGACTCCCCGGCGCTGTCCCGGGCCAACCTGAAAAAGAAACTGCGCGCCTGGGGGGTGGCCGAAGCCACACCGACCTCGCTTGCGCTGCTCACCGAACAGCAGCGCGCCAACAGCGTGATCATCGTGCAGGACGCGTTCACCAGCCACTTTGAAGCCAAGCTGGTGATGGATATCGTCGAACTGCTGTCGCGGCTCAACCTGCGGGTGTTCGTCATGCCGTTTTCCGCCAACGGCAAGCCGCTGCACGTCCAGGGTTTCCTGGGGGCGTTCGAACGCACGGCGCGGAAACAGGCCGAGCGCCTGCGCACCCTGGCGCACTTTGACATCCCCCTGGTGGGCATCGACCCGGCGATGACCCTCACCTACCGCCAGGAGTACGTCAAATCGCTGGGCAGCGCGGCGGTGCCCGAGGTGCTGATGCTCCAGGAGTGGCTGGCCACCCGCCTCAACACCCTGCCTAGCCGCCCGGTGGAACTGAGCGACCCCAGCTTCAAGCTGCTTTCCCACTGCACCGAAAGCACCAATGCGCCGGGATCTCCCAAGGCGTGGCAGCAGGTATTCGCGGCCTTCGGGCTGGAGCTTGAGCTGGTCAGCACTGGCTGCTGCGGTATGTCCGGCACCTACGGCCATGAAACCCGCAACGTAGCGACCTCAAAGACCATCTACGCGCAGTCCTGGCAGCCGCAGGTGGAAGCCGAGGAAAATACGGGCAAGCTTCTGGCGACAGGCTACTCCTGTCGCAGCCAGGTGAAACGTTACTCAAGCCAGATACTGCCTCACCCGCTGCAGGCGCTATTGAGCGCGCTCAAGCGCGGGTAGCGTTGAGACGACCAACGCCAACCGACCGTTTGATTCTGGCATGCTGGGCGCAATCCTAGAGCCGGGGAATCATCTTGCGACGATTGTTGACCATCGCTCGCGCCCTTCGGGCGTGCGCCAAGACACTGGCCCTGCTGATGGGTGGCATCGGCGTGGCCGCCGCACAGGACGCCCGAGTCGAAACCCAGCGGGTTGAAGACACCCCGCGTATCGAGACGCTGCGTCTGACCGGTAGCGTTTCCGCCCCGCGCACCTCGCAGCTTTCCAGCGCTGAAGCGGGCCAGGTCGCGTCCCTTGACGTCGCCCTCGGCGACCGGGTCAGCCAGGGTGAGCGGCTGATGGCACTCGATAGCCGTGAGGCCGAACTGGAGCGCCAGCGCGCCCAGGCCAATATCGATCAGGCCCGCGCTGATCGCGACGATGCCCGCCAGCGGCTCAACGAAGCCAATCAGCTATCCGCGCAGCAAAATATTGCGGCCAGCGAACAACGCCGGCGGCAAAACTCGCTGGCCGCCGCCGAGGCCCTTCTAGACGCCCGGCAGACCGAGTACGCGCTCTGGGAGCTTCGTATCTCCCGCCACACCATCACCGCGCCCTTCGATGCGCTGATCACCCAGCGCGACAGCGAGCTGGGCGAATGGGTCACGCCCGGGGACACCCTGATGACGCTGGTCGACATTGACGCCTTGAGACTGGACTTCCCTGTGCCTTTCTCGGCCTATGGCCGCATGGATGACGCCACTCTCGAGATCCGGCTGGAAGGCGATACTCGATGGTACGCCGCCCGCCCCCAGGCACGGGTACCCCAGGACGCCACCAGCCGCCAGTTCCTGTTGCGCGCCGAGCCTGCTGAAGCCCTCAGCCTGCTGCCCGGCATGGCGCTCGAAGGGCGGCTGTTGCTTGAAGGCGAGACAGGCCCAAGCGTCCCCCGCGATGCCTTGATCCGCCGCCCGGACGGCAGCGTGAGCGTATGGCTGGCCCGCCAGGAAGACGACGCATGGCGCGCCTATGAACAGCGCGTGGAGATCGGCAGCGGCCACGAGGGCAATGTCGCTATCCTTGACGGCATTGAGGTGGGCGATCGCGTCATTGTGGTCGGCAACGAACGCCTGGAAGAGGGGCAGACCTTGTCTCTTATCGACGACGATTAACAAGGAGCGCCCTCGCGCATGTTTGCCGCCATCATCCGTCACGGCATTTTGGTCAGTGTCGTCACCCTGATTCTGCTGATCGTGGGCATTGCCGCCATCTGGCGGATTCCCGTGCAAATGATTCCCGACCTGGAAACCCGGGTGATTGGCGTTGAAACCCAGTGGGCCGGTGCCAACCCGCAGGATATCGAAAAGGATATCCTCATCGAGCAGGAAGAGTATTTACGCAACGTCCCCAACCTGCAGCGTATGGAATCCACCGCCAGCAGCGGCAGCGCCGAGGTTGAGCTGGAATTTCCGTTTGGCGTTGACCTCACCGAAACGCTCATTCGGGTCAACAACGCCCTAAGCCAGGTGCCCTCCTACCCCACCAACGTTGACCAGCCGCGCATCGTCGCCAACTCGTTTTCGGCCAATGCGTTCATGTACTTCAACGTCGGCCCCCGCGAAGGCAATCCGCGCGATCTGGACATGCCAGCCATGCGCGACTATCTGGAAGATAACGTTCGCCCGCGCATGGAAAGCGTCAGCGGCGTGTCGGAGGTCACCGTCTCCGGCGGCGCCGAACGGCAGATGCAGCTGCTGCTCGACCCCGACGCCCTCGCCGCCCGCGACATCAGCATCAGTGATATCCAGAACGCATTGCGGGAACGCAACCAGGACGTCTCCGGTGGCCAACTGGAAAGTGGCAAACGCCGCTATCTGCTGCGCACCGTCGGGCGTTTCGAGGATGTCGAGAGCCTGGAAGCGTTGATCCTTGACCGCCAGGGCGATGAGGTAACAAGGCTTGGCGACGTTGCCGAGGTGCAGCAGTCCTACGCCGAGCTGACCTCGCGCTCTTACAACTCGACTGGTGAGCCGGTTTTGAGCGTTCAGGTGCGTCGCGAGCCGGGGGCCAACGTCATCGACATCAAGCGCGCCATGCTGGACGAGGTGGAGGCTCTGAATGAAGGCCTGCTGGCCGAACAGGGCATGCAGATCACCCTCTCAAGCGACGACGTGCGCTACGTGGAGTCCTCGATTGCCAACGTCTGGGTCAACCTGGGCCTGGGGGCGCTGTTTGCCACCCTGGTGATGTACGCCTTCCTGCGCTCGGCGCGAGCCACCTTTGCCGGCATCATCGGCATTCCCATCTGTACCATTGCGGCATTTCTCGGCCTTCTGCTTGCCGGGCGCACCCTGAACGTAATTTCCCTGGCCGGGGTGGCCTTTGCCATCGGCATGACCATCGACAACACCATTGTCGTGCTCGAAAGTATCGAGACCCAACGGCGGCGCGGGCTGGCCCGTTTCCAGGCGGCGCTTGAAGGCGTCAAGCAGGTCTGGTCGGCCGTGCTCGCCTCGACGCTGACCACGATTCTGGTGTTTGTGCCGATTTTCTTTATCGAGCAGGAAGCCGGCCAGCTGTATTCCGATATTGCCGTGGCGATCTCCACTTCGATCCTGGTCTCGATGGTGGTCGCCATTACCGTCATCCCCACGCTCGGCGCGCATATCGATTTCCGGGGCCGCGATAACGGCAATGGCACTCGCCCGCGCTGGATGAGCGCCTGCCTGTGGGTGGTCGACCGCATGATCAAAAGCACGGCGCGGCGCACGGCGGCCGTGGTGTTGGGCATCGTCGGCGGCGTGGCGATTTTTGTCGGGCTGACGCCGCCTGCGGAATACCTGCCCGAGGGCGAGGAAGCCAAGACCTTCGCCAGCATGAACGCCCCGGCAAGCTACAACCTCGCCACCATGGACGCCATCGCCCAGAACCTGCAGCGCGAACTCGAACCCCACGTCGGCGCCGACCCTGAGGACTTTGAGCGCGGCGACACCGACGTGCCCCCCATCCGCACCATGGGCATCCAGGCCGAAGCGCAGAGCCTGCGCATCATTGCCGAAACCATCGACCCCAATCATATCGAGGCGCTGATGGACGCGCTCACCACACGCTACGAGGCCTACCCGGATATGCGCGCCTTTGCCGCGCGCGGCTCGATCATCTCGAGTAACGACGGCGGCACGCGCAGCATCACGCTGGATATTGCCGGTAATGACCTGGAAACCCTCTACGCAACGGCCAATCGTATTTACGAACGCGCCCAGGCGACCTTCGACAACCCGCGTATTCAATCGCGCCCTTCGGCGCTGGATCTGGGCCAGCCGTTGATCGAGATTTATCCGGACTGGGAGCGCGCCGCCGAGCTGGGCTTTGATACCGAGGCTCTGGGCACCGCGATTGCCGTGCTGACCAACGGGTCGTACCTGGACGATTTTTACCTCGGCGATGAGAAGATTGATCTTTACGGCTATGGCCCGGAGGCCGGCGATATCGACCTCGACCGTCTGGCCAGCCTGCCCTTGCATACGCCTGCCGGCTTCAACGTACCACTGAACGACGTCGCCGATATCGAAGAAACCGTTGGCACCGCCACCCTACGCCGGGTCGATGGCCGGCGCAGCGTGACCCTGAATGTGATCCCACCGCGCAGCGTGGCGCTGGAAGCGGGTATCGAACGCATGCAGCGCGAAGTGATCGAGCCCATGCGCGATCAGGGCGAACTACCTGGCGGTATCGATATCACGGTAAGCGGTGCGGGCGACCAGCTCGATGCCACCCGCCAGTCTCTCACCGGCAACGGCTTGATTGCCCTGGCGATCGTGTATTTATTGCTGGTAGCGATTTTTGCCCACTGGGGCTATCCGCTGCTGATTCTGGCGACCATCCCCCTCGGCGCCGCCGGGGGGATTGTCGGTCTGTGGCTGATGAACAGCGTGGGAGCGATGCTGCCGCGTATCGGCTTGAACGCCATCAGCCAGCCTTTCGACATGATCACCATGCTGGGCTTTTTGATCCTCATGGGCACTGTGGTCAACAACCCGATACTGGTCGTCCATCAGGCACGCATCAACCTGCGCGAGACGACCATGGACGTACGCGATGCGGTATACAGCGCCGTGGAGAGCCGCCTGCGGCCCATTGCCATGACCACCTTGACCACGCTGTGCGGGCTATCGCCGCTGGTGTTTCTACCCGGCGAGGGCACCGAGCTGTATCGCGGCGTCGGCGCCATCGTGCTGTTCGGGCTGCTGGGCACCGCCATCGTCACCGTCACCTTTCTGCCGGCGCTTACCGTGGCGGTGCTCAGCTGGCGGACGAAACGCCAGGCGGGTTAAAAGAACAGCCGCTTGAGGGCCTCACCGGGGTCGCTATCGCGCATGAAGGCTTCGCCGACCAGGAAGCCGTTGATCTCATGGTCGCGCATCAGCTCGACATCGTCGCGGGTATCGATGCCCGACTCGGTAATCACCGTGACGCCTTCAGGAATGCCCGGCAACAGCTCCAGGGTGGTGTTGAGGCTGGTCTCGAAGGTGTGCAGATTGCGGTTGTTGATGCCCACCAGCTGCAGATCCAACGTCAGCGCCCGGGCGAGCTCGTCGGCATCGTGGACTTCCACCAGCACGTCCATGCCCAGCGCCTTGGCCTGCTGGCTCAGGTCACGCAGCTGGGCGTCGTCCAGCGCGGCGACGATTAGCAGAATACAGTCAGCCCCGATCGCTCGCGCCTCGGTGACCTGGTAGCCGTGGGTAATGAAATCCTTGCGAATCACGGGCAGCGAACAGGCATCACGCGCGGCGATCAGATAGTCTTCGTGGCCCTGGAAAAAATCCGCATCGGTGAGAACGGAGAGACACGCCGCGCCGCCCTGGGCATAGCTCTTGGCGATATCCGCCGGGTGAAACGCCTCGCGAATCACCCCTTTCGAGGGCGAGGCCTTCTTGACCTCGGCAATGATCGCCGGGTCGCCGTCGGCGATGCGCTTGTTCAGCGCGTCGATAAAGCCCCGGGGCGCACTCTGCTTCTCGCCCAGCGCCAGCAGATCGGCTTCCGACACCGCCTGACGTCGCTCGGCCACCTCCTGGTTCTTGCGTTCCAGAATGCGCGTTAAAATCGTAGGCGTTGCCTGTTGGGTCATGGTGATCTCTTCTTATTTAAAAATTACCTTGTTTAAGGGCCTACTGCTTAAAAACGCTGGTGAAGTGAGACAGTTCTTTAAGCTTTTCAAGCGGCAGCTTGGAAGCCTGGGCATCCTGCGCCAGCATCACGCCTTCTTTCAGGCTGTCGGCCACGCCCGCGCAGTAAAGCGCCGCGCCCGCATTCAACGCCACCATGTCCGCCGCCGCGCCTTCACCGCTCAGCGCGGCCTTGACCAGGCGCAGGCTGTCTTCAGCGCTTGAAGCTTTCAGGGTGGCGAGGCTCTGGCGTTCGATTCCCAATGCTTCCGGGGTGATCGTGTACTGGGTAATGACGCCGTCCTTGAGTTCGGCTACCTGGGTGGGCGCCGCCAGGGAAATTTCATCCAGGCCGTCCTCGGCATGCACGACCATGACATGGCGGCTGCCAAGCTTGTTCAGCACCTCGGCCATCAATGGCACCAGCGAGGGCGCATACACGCCCAGTACCTGGTTTGGCGCGCCGGCAGGATTGGTCAGCGGGCCGAGAATATTGAACAGCGTGCGCACGCCCATTTCACGGCGCGGGCCGATGGCATGGCGCATCGCCGGGTGATGGTTGGGGGCAAACATGAAGCCCACGCCGACCTGCTCGATACAGCGAGCCACTTCCTCGGGCTGCAGATCCAGATAAATGCCGGCGACGTCGAACAGGTCGGCGCTGCCGGATGACGACGAGACGCTGCGGTTACCGTGCTTGGCCACGTGGGCACCCCCGGCCGCCGCCACGAAACTGGCCGCCGTCGAGACGTTGAACAGGTTGGCGCCATCGCCACCGGTGCCCACGATGTCGACCACGTTCTCCGCATCCAGCGCGACCCGCTTCATCAGGTCGCGCATTACCTGGGCGGCGGCGCTGATCTCGACGGCGCTCTCGCCTTTCATCGACAGTCCCACCAGCAGGCCGCCGATCTGGGCGTCGGAGGCTTCACCGGTCATGATCTGGCGCATCAGCGCGTGCATGGCATCGAAAGAGAGGTCTTCGCGGCGCATCACCGCGTTAATTGCGTCTCGCATTTGCATGAGCAGAAAAGCCCCTAAAGCATGTGAAACCGGCGATCAGCCGCGTTGTAAAAAGTTGGCCAGCAGCGCATGGCCCTGGCGAGTCAGGATGGATTCCGGGTGAAACTGGACGCCTTCAACGTCCAACTCCCGGTGGCGCAGCCCCATGATGACGCCCGGCGTCACGTCGTCATCGGCGGTTCTGGCCGTTATTTCCAGACACGCGGGCAGGCCCTGTTCATCCACCACCAGCGAGTGGTAACGGGTCACCTCCAGCGGGTTGCCCAAACCGGCAAACACCCCCTGGCCGTCGTGGGCTACCGCCGAGGTTTTACCGTGCATCACCTGGGGGGCGCGCACCACCTTGCCGCCGTAGACCTGGCCAATGGCCTGATGCCCCAGGCACACACCCAGTATGGGTAACCGGCCGGCAAACCGCTCAATGGCGTCAAGCGAAATCCCCGCCTCGTTGGGCGTGCAGGGGCCGGGAGATATCACCAGGTGCGTCGGCGCCAGCGCTTCGATCTGCTCGACGCTGATCTCGTCATTGCGATAGGTCACCACCTCGGCGCCCAGCTCGACCAGGTACTGAACGATATTGAACGTGAAGCTATCGTAGTTATCCAGCATCACTACTTTTTGAGCCATAACGAATTGAAACCCCAATAAAATGCCACGCAATGGCCCACAGGTTAGCCAATCCGTTACCCGGCCCGGTCGTGATCTGCCATTTTCGTCAATCGGCTTCGATTGTAACGCCATGCCGGCTCGTACGTCACGAACTTGTCCTGCTGTTGCCGCCAGGGGCGACAGGAACTGGCAAGGCGGCATGACAATCTTTATTATCGGTTACTTTGCACGACAGCCAGGAGCCTGGGATGCGCTAATAAGCTGATGTACGTAAGCTCGCTCTTGGTGGCGTTGCTGCTCGTCAACCTGCCTGCCATGGCGCAGACCCCGCTGCGGGTTGTCGTTTCGTTCTCGGTGATTGCCGACCTGACCGAGCGCGTGGCCGGTGACGACGCAAGCGTTGACGTGATCGTGCCGCCCGGCGAGGACGTCCACCGCTGGGAGCTCACCCCGCCCAACGTCCTGGCGCTGGAAGATGCCGACCTGGTGCTCTATAACGGCTTTGAGCTGGAACCCTGGCTGCGCGACGTGCAGGCCATCGTCGAGGACGAGCTGCCCATGGTGGCGCTGGCCGAACACGCCGACTATCCGACGCTGCCGCTGACCATCGGCCGCTACCAGAACAGCGCCAACCCCCATATGTGGATGGCGCCCCAGGGTGCCGCCGCCTACGTGGACGTTATCGCCGACACCCTGTCGGCGCATGCGCCGGGTCATGCCGAGGCGTTCAACCAGCGGGCCGACGACCTCAAGCAAACGCTCACGGATCTCGACGCCGACATCCAGGAGCGGCTGGACGGCATTCCCCAGACCAACCGGTCGCTGGTCACCAGCGAAGCAGGGTTGGCCTACTTTGCCAATGCCTATGACCTTGAATACACCGCCCTGTGGGGCATGAACCACGAAACGCTGGGCAAGGCGGCGGCGATGGCCCACCTGCAGGCGCAGCTTGCCGACACGCGCCCGCCGGCGCTGTTTTATGAAAGCACGACCCCGAAGATCCACATGGATGCCCAGGCACGCGACGCCGACCTACCGCTGGCAGGACCCCTCTATGTGGATGCCTTGAGCGGCAGCGACGGGCCGGCCGCCGACTATACCGCCATGCTACGCCACAACGTCGAACTGCTTCACGCCGCCCTCGGTGGTGCGCGAGAGGAAGACTGAACGTCCAGGCGTGACGCAGTCTCAGGCCATCAGCTCGGCCAGCGACGCAATGACCGCATCCGGTTCGCTGTCGCCAATCGGCTCGCCGTGGTTGTACCCGTAGGGCAGCGCCAGGGTGACAAAGCCCGCCGCCTTGCCGGCGGCAATATCGTGGCGTGAGTCCCCCACCATGACGCAGACACCAGGGGCGACCCCGCCGACCTGTGCGGCGTGCAGCAAGGGCAGCGGGGAAGGCTTTTTCTCGGCCAGGGAGTCACCGCCCAGACACAGCTTGAAACAGCCCCGTAAGTCGAAGTGATCGAGTATCGGTGTAATGAAGCGCTCGGGCTTGTTGGTGATCAACATCAGCGTAAACCCGGCGTCACGCAGGCCGCTCAGCGCCGCCCGCACACCGGGATACAGGGACGTCAGCTGATTGGGCGCCGCGGCGTAGTGGTGCAGAAACGCCGCATAGGCACGATCGAATAGCATTGCCTCGGGGGGTGCTCCCTGCGCCCAGGTCAGCGCCCGCTCGACCAGCACTGCCGCGCCGTTACCCACCCAGTCGCGTACGTCGTCCGTCGTCGGCATCGACAACCCCTGGTCGACCAGCGCACGGGCAACCGCCACCGTCAGGTCAGGCACCGAGTCGATGAGCGTGCCATCGAGGTCAAAGGCAATCAGACATTTGCCGTCAAGTAGTGGGTGCACGTAACCATCCTTTTTAACGTGATGCTCAATATTGCTGAAGCGCGCCCCACGGGCCCTCAGCGGGTAAGTTTAGCGCTTGTAAGCGACCGCCTGCATTCGTCAGTATCGCAAGAAACCACTATGCTGAAGACCCTTTCGTCGAGGAGTAAGACATGACCCTTCCCACCATCGTAATCGTTGGCGGTGGCGCCGGCGGTCTGGCGCTGGCGACCCAACTGGGTCGCACGCTTGGCAAGCGCAACCGCGCCGACATCGTACTGCTAGACCGCAACACCACCCACGTCTGGAAACCACTGCTGCACGAGCTTGCCACCGGCGTATTGAATTCCAGTATGGACGAGGTGGATTACCGCGGTCATTCCTCGGCGCATCACTACCGTTATCAGCGTGGCTCGCTGGCAGGCCTCGACCGCGAATCCAAGCGCCTGCACCTGGCCCCCATCGTGGATGAAGACGGCGTCGAGGTTCTGCCCGCCCGTGAGCTCGCCTACGATTACCTGATCATGGCGCTGGGCAGCGTATCCAACGACTTCGGGACGCCGGGGGTCGCCGACCACTGCCACTTTATCGACTCGCCGCAGCAGGCCAAAGCGTTCCAGCGCGACATGATCAATACGTTTCTGCGCTACACCGACCCCTCGCTACGCCAGCACCCCCAGCTGACCATCGGCATTGTCGGCGGCGGGGCGACCGGGGTGGAGTTGGCCGCCGAGCTCTTCGATGCCTCGCGTATGCTCAACGCCTATGGCGTCACCGCGGTAGACCACCAGCAAATCAGCGTACATCTGCTGGAGGCTGCGCCGCGCCTGCTTCCGGGCCTGTCCGAACGTATCAGCCAGACCGTCCAGCAAGAGCTGGAAGACATGGGCGTCACGGTTCACGTGGGCACCGCCATCAAGGCAGCCCAGGCGAATCGCCTGATCACCGGCGAAGACGAGGTGATCGAGACCGATCTCAACGTCTGGGCGGCGGGCATCAAAGCGCCCCCGTTTCTCGCCGAGCTGGGGCTGTCCACCAATAAAAAGCATCAGATCAAGGTCGAAAAGACGCTGCAGAGCATCGATGACCCGGCGATCTTTGCCATGGGCGACTGTGCCGACTGCCCACTGGGTGAAGACGGCAGCGTACCACCCCGCGCCCAGGCGGCGCATCAGCAGGCCAAGCAACTGGCCAAGAACCTGACCAACCAGCTGGAGGGCAAGCCGCTCGCCGACTTCGAGTACCGCGACCACGGCTCGCTGGTCTCTCTGGCCCGCTATGACGCCGTGGGCAGCCTGATGCGCAGCTCCGTCTCACGCGGGCTATTTCTGGAGGGCTGGCTGGCAAGGCGCGCCTACGCGTCCCTGTACCGCATGCACCAGCTATCGATTCACGGCGCGACAAAAACCGGACTGGCATGGCTGGTGGACAAGCTCAACCGTTATCTCAAGCCACGCATGAAACTCCACTAGGCAACGTTCAGCGTTTGGCCATGGCCGCCCTGAGCTGCTTGATCACCGAGTCATAGCCGTGGGGATCACTTGGGTCATGCGCGCTGAAGATGGCCGACCCGGCGACAAAGGTATCGGCACCGGCGGCGGCAATGTCGCCGATATTGTCGGCTTTCACGCCGCCATCGACCTCCAGACGAATCGGCCGTCCTGAGGCATCGATTCGCGCCCGGGTCTCGCGCAGCTTGTCCAGCGTTCCGGGAATAAATGACTGCCCGCCGAAGCCTGGGTTGACGCTCATCAGCAGCACCATGTCGATTTTATCCATCACGTAGTCCAGATAGGACAGCGGCGTGGCCGGGTTGAAGACCAGCCCGGCCTTGCAGCCCCCATCGCGGATCAGCTGCAGCGAGCGGTCAATATGCTCGGAGGCTTCCGGATGAAACGTGATATAGCTGGCGCCCGCCTCGATGAAATCACTGATCATGCGATCCACCGGCTTGACCATCAAGTGCACGTCGATCGGCGCCGTCACGCCGTGCTGGCGTAGCGCCTTGCACACCATGGGGCCGATGGTGAGGTTGGGCACATAATGGTTATCCATCACATCGAAATGCACGATGTCGGCCCCGGAGGCGAGCACGTTATCGACCTCTTCCCCCAGACGAGCAAAGTTGGCGGAGAGAATCGAGGGGGCAATCAAAAAGTCGTGCGCAGCGGTCATGTCACCTTCCTGCTTAGCTGAAAAAGAGTCAGTTTGCGCCCGCCGCTGAGCGGCGGCAACGCCCGGCGATAACCGTCGCCGTAAATGAAGGCAGCTATCTTAGCAGAAGCTTGCGCCTCAGGTTCAGGTCGGTAACGCTGGCGGGCGGATACCCACCCGCCAGCGTCCTGGATACCCTTATATGCCAAAAAAGAATATAAAACACAATTGTAATTCCACAATTACAGGTTTAATCTTGCTTGCTAACTATCGCCAACGCTGGCTTAGCATTTAAAGGAGCTTGTCATGCCGCTATCCGTTGTTTTCCGCCGCAGCCTGGTGGCCCTGGCCGTCGGCGCTTCGTTGTCCACCCCGGCCGTGGCGCAAGAACGCGAACTGCTGAATTCCTCCTACGATATTGCTCGCGAGCTGTTTGCCGAGATCAATCCCAGGTTTGAAGCCTGGTGGGCCGAAGAGCACGGCGAAGACGTCGAGGTCAGCCAATCCCACGGCGGTTCATCTGCCCAGGCACGCGCCATCATGCAAGGGCTGCGCGCTGACGTCGTGACGTTCAACCAGGTGACCGATGTCAACGTCCTCGCTGAGGCGGGCCTGGTGGACGAAGACTGGCAGGAGGCGCTGGACAACAACGCCTCGCCCTACTATTCAACCACGGCGTTTCTGGTGCGCAAGGACAATCCCAAGGACATCGAAAACTGGGACGACCTGGTCGAGGAAGACGTCGAGATTGTCTTCCCCAACCCCAAAACGTCGGGTAACGGTCGTTACACCTACCTGGCCGCCTGGGGCTTTGCCGACGAGCAATTTGACGGCGACGAAGAGCAGATTCAGGACTTCATGCGTACCTTCCTCGCCAACGTGGAGGTCTTCGACACCGGCGGTCGCGGCGCGACGACCAGCTTTATCGAACGTGAGATCGGCGATGTGTTGATCAGCTTCGAGTCCGAGGTCAACAACATTCGCAAGGAATATGGCAGCGATGATTACGAGGTAATCGTGCCGCCTACCAGCATCCTTGCGGAGTTCCCCGTAGCCGTTGTGGGCGAAAACGCTGAGCGAAACGGTAACAGCGACCTGGCGCAAAGCTACCTGGAATACCTCTACCGTGAGGACACTCAGCGGCTGCTGGCAGGCTTCAACTATCGTGTGCACCATGAGGCGGTGGTCGAGGAATTTGCCGATCAGTTCCCCGAAACCGACCTGCTGAAAGTTGAAGATGTTTTCGGTAGCTGGCCAGAAGCGATGGAAACGCACTTTGAAGGTGGCGGCATGCTCGACCAGCTTCAGCGCCGCTAATTCTTTTCATCCGCCGGATTGAGCCATGAGCCACTTCGCCCTTCGTCACTCCGGCAGCGCGCGCGTGCTGCCGGGCTTTGGCCTTTCTATGGGTATCAGCGTGCTGTTTATTTCGCTGGTCCTGCTGCTGCCCATTACCGGGCTTTTCGGCCAGCTGGCCGGGCTTAGCCTTGCCGAGTACTGGGCCATCATCACCGAAGGCCGGGTGGTCGCCAGCTACATGGTCACCATTGGCGCGGCGGCTGTCGCCGCGCTGGTGAACGCGGTCTTTGGCCTGCTGCTGGCGTGGGTATTGGTGCGCTACGACTTTCCCGGCAAGCGGCTGCTTGACGCATTGATGGACCTGCCCTTCGCGCTGCCCACCGCCGTTGCCGGGATCACCCTGGCAACGCTTTATTCCGGCAGCGGCTGGATGGGCGGCTGGCTCGAGGCCATCGGCTTCAACGTCGCTTACACCTGGGTCGGCATTGCCCTGGCCATGGCGTTCACCAGCATTCCGTTTGTCGTGCGCACCGTTCAGCCGGTCCTTGAGGACATGCCAGCCGAAGTCGACGAGGCGGCCATGACGCTGGGCGCCACCGACGGCGTGGGTTTTCGCCGGGTCATCATGCCCCATCTCTGGCCCGCTCTGGTCACCGGGACCGGGCTTGCATTCGTGCGTTCGCTCGGCGAGTTCGGGGCGATCATCTTCATTGCCGGCAACATGCCCTACGAAACCGAGATCACTGCGCTGATGATCTTCGTCAAGCTCCAGGAGTACGACTACGCCGGGGCGTCTGCCATCGCCTCGGTGGTGCTGTTCGTGTCGCTGGCCCTGCTGCTGGCGATCAATATCTGGCAGGGCCGTTTCGTGCGCCGCCTGCACGGAGGAAACGCCTGATGCAACGGATCGGAGACGCGCCCCTCGTCCGCCGCCTGCTGATTGCCACGGCAGTGGGGCTATCGGGGCTTTTTCTGCTGCTACCGCTGGTCGCCATTTTTGCTCAGGCGTTTTCCCAGGGCGTGGGCGTTTTCTGGACCAACGTCAGCGACGTTTACACGCTCCACGCCATTGGCCTGACGCTGGTGATCGCGCTGCTGACCATTCCGGTATGCCTGGTTTTCGGCGTCGCGCTAGCCTGGCTGGTGACCCGCTTCAGCTTTCCCGGCCGGCGTCTGCTGCAGACGCTGATCGATATTCCCTTTGCGGTCTCGCCTGTCGTGGCTGGGCTTGTCTACCTGCTGCTTTACGGGCGCAACGGCTGGATCGGCGGCTGGCTGGACAGCTACGACATTCAGCTGATGTTTGCCTGGCCGGGCATTCTGATGGTGACCATCTTCGTCACCTGCCCGTTTGTGGCACGGGAGCTAATTCCGCTCATGCAGGCCCAGGGGTCGCGGGAAGAAGAGGCCGCCGTCGTGCTCGGCGCATCCGGCTGGACGACGTTTCGCCGCGTTACCCTACCCAACATCCGCTGGGCGCTGCTGTACGGGATCATTCTGACCAACGCCCGCGCCGTGGGTGAATTTGGCGCGGTGTCGGTGGTCTCCGGCGCCATTCGCGGCCAGACCAACACCCTGCCCTTGCACCTGGAGCAGCTCTACCAGGATTACAACGCCGTGGGCGCGTTTGCCTGTGCGGCCTTGCTTGCCTTCATCGCCCTGTTAACGCTTGCGGCCAAGGCCGGACTCGAATGGCGCGCCGCGCGCCGGGAGGCTTTTTCATGAGTATCCGCTTACACAATATCGCCAAACACTTCGGCGGCACCCGAGCGCTTGAGCCGATCGATCTGGATATCCACGAGGGCGAACTGGTCGGCCTGCTGGGCCCCTCCGGCTCGGGCAAGACCACCCTACTGCGCATTATCGCGGGCCTTGAAACCGCCGACCGGACCCCGACGCCCGGCAAGATTCTATTCGGCGATCGCGACGTCTCGCACATACACGTGCGCGACCGGCGTATTGGCTTCGTGTTTCAGAACTACGCGCTATTCCGCCATATGAGCGTTTACGACAACGTGGCGTTTGGCCTGACGGTGATGCCCCGCGGGCAACGCCCCTCGCGCCAGGACATCCGCGCCAAGGTGTATCGTCTGCTAGAAATGGTCAAGCTGGAAGCCTTCGCCAATCGCTACCCGGCACAGCTGTCTGGCGGCCAGCAGCAGCGCGTCTCGCTCGCTCGGGCACTCGCCGTCGAGCCGGATGTGCTGCTGCTCGACGAGCCGTTTGGCGCCCTGGATGCCAAGGTTCGCCAGGACCTGCGCCGCTGGCTGCGCCACCTCCACGACGAGCTCAACTTCACCAGCGTGTTCGTCACCCACGACCAGGAGGAGGCGCTCGAGCTGTCCGACCGCGTGGTGGTGATGAGCAATGGGCGAATCGAACAGATCGACACCCCGGAAACCCTCTATCGCGCGCCCCAGAACCGTTTCGTGTTTGAGTTTCTGGGCGACGTTAACCACCTGGAAGGCAAGGTGCAAAACGGCACGCTTACCTGTGGTGACGCCCATGTAGCGGTGGATCTGCCGGACGGCGACGAGGAACTGTTGCTGCGCCCCCACGAAATTCGCCTGGCCGAGCAACCCAGTGCCGATAGCCACCTGCCGGTGACCATTACCGCGATCTCCCCGGTCGGCGCGGAAGTCCGCGTGGAGCTGGAAGCCGACTGGCTGGCCAGGCCCTGGCTGGCCACGGTGCGCCATGCCGACTTCAACCGCCTGGCGCTGAAGCGCGGCCAGCGGCTGTATGCCCATCCCCGGCACTGGCACCGCTTCAAGGAAGACGTCGCGGTTCCGGACACGTCACCTGTCGGCGTCACTTAAGGTATACTTGACGGCCTACACGCCCTTAAACATAGCCACAGCGGAGAACCCCATGCGTCGGCGTCAATTGTTCAGTTTATCAGCGATCCTGCTGGCCAGCGTCTGGCTGGCGGGCTGTGCCAGCCCGCATTACCTGCAGCTTTCCCCCGAACGCACCGCCGAGGTCACATCGGTGGGCCAGGGTCAGGAAGTCACCGTCCTGGCGCAGGACGGGCGCGACAGCGACGTCATCGGCAACCGTGCCGGCGGCGGCATGTCCACCGCGAAGGTCACTGTGAATAGCCATGAAATCATTCCGCGCTTGCAGCAGGAAGCCGAGCGTGCGGTGGCCGACATGGGCTTTACCCCGACCCACGAAGCCGCCGATGGACGCCCCAGCCTGACGCTGGAACTGGCCAGTCTTTCCTACGCCCACGGCAACAGCGATCAGCCATTGATCGACGAGGCCCGGCTGGAAGGCGTGCTGCGCGCCATCGCCCGCAATGACGGCACGACCTACACCGGCACCTACACGTCACGGCGCAGCCAGGAATACGCGGTGAAGCCCGACAAGGCCACCAATACCCGGATGCTCAACGACCTGCTGGGTGACGCGCTCAATCGCGCCTTCAGCGATCAGGATCTGGGCCGGCTGCTGGCCCGCTAAAAAGCCAACGACGGCGTTCGCCCTTCTTTCTTTAGTGTGCGTCAGCCGCTGGCTAGGCCAGCGGCCCTCGGCGCACCAGATGCCACACCTTTTCGCAAAGCCCCCGTTCATCCGGCTCGCTTTCCTCCAGCAGGGTCAGCCGGAAGTTGGGTGACAGCAGCGTCTCGACTTCCTGGTTCGGCACGCTGTAAGGAGGCCCGGCCTTCTCCCCGTCGTGGGTCAGGCTCACCAGCAGCCCCTTGGCCCCGGGCGGCACCAGCTGAGCAAGATGGAAGGCATAGCGCTGGCGCGTCGCTTCCGGCAAGGCTATCAGGGCCGCGCGGTCGTAGAACGCTCCGATTTCGCTTGCCTGCTGGATATGCAGGTGGAAGAAGTCGCCGCACCACAGCTCGATACTTCCCTGGCGACAGATTGTGAACCCGGCCTGCTGGTAGCGCGCCACCGGCACCGACGACTCGGCCAGAAACTGCTCGACCGCTTCCGGCGCCAGCTCGATCCCGAGCACGGGGTGATTTGCCTCGGCCAGCCAGCGCATATCCAGGGTCTTGCCACACAGTGGCACCAGCACCTTGGCGCGGTCAGGCACGCCAAGCAAGGGCCAGTAGCGCTGCAGTGCTGGGTGTGGCCTGGGCAAATGAAAGCCGATGCGACCTTCCTGCCACCTGGCACGCCAGAGATCCGTCATACCCGCTCACCCACCGTCAAAACCAACGGTCGCGTTTTTTACGCCGCCGCGGCAGATGCGGCACGATGAGTCCGACCACCAAACCGGCACCGGCGACGCCGCCGCCATACATGAAGTAGCGCATCAGCAGGTCTTCTTCCTGGGTATCCAGGCGGGCTTGCAGGGCACGTACCTGTTCGGTGGACTCGTCGGCGCGACTGCCCAGCTGATCATTGCGGGTTTCCAGTTCATCAATGCGCTGCTGGCGGGCCTCCAGCGTTTGGCGCATGCTCGCCACCCGCTGCTCCCACTCCTCATTGATGCCATCCAGCTCCGCCGTCAGCGAATCGACCTGGGACTCGAGCTCAGGCAGTTGCTCGGTGGCGCTGGGAGTCTGCTGCAGCTCATCGCTCAGGATCCATACTGCGTCCCCACCTTCGCCGCGGACTCGCGTGTAGTCGCCGCTGGTCTCCAGTACTTGCACCTGCTCCCCCACCGTTAGCGTGCCGACGATGCGATAGCCGTCGGTGGGGCCGCTGCGCACGAAGGTGGAGAGTTCGTCGGTTACCCAGGCATCGCTGCCTGACTGCGCTGAGGCATTTACACACCAGACACTGACTAGTATACCGGCGGCTACCGTCCGGTATCGGTGACAAAATCGAGCTACTTGCATGACGTAATGTCCTAGTTAATACGCCGCCCAAAGGGCAGCGCTCACATGACTAATCACCGCGCGGGGGGAGTGGAAAGGGACGTGGAAACTCCGCCACCTGCGCGTCACTTTTAACGGCTTTCAAAGGCCCCTCGCGCTCCACTTCATCGATACGCACGATGGCATTGAGCGGTAGGTAGCTTCGCTTGACGCCCTCGAAGGTGTGCCGCAGTTTTTCACTGGCGGGGTCGACCACCACCCGTGAGGCATCTTCAAAGACAAACTCCTCGACTTCAATAAAGCCCCAGAGTTCGCTTTGAAAGATCTCGCGCACGTATAAATCCCAAATTTCACCCTGCTGGTGCACCACCACTCGGTAAATCGGCTTGGCCGCCATCTTGGCCTTTCCCTCTTGCCACTGGAACATTCAATTGACCTCACAGCTTAACATATCCGTATCCACAAGCGTTTGCCGCGCGACAAGCATGCCTGGCTGAATCCAGCGACGGCAGGTAGGGTGGTACCAGGCTGGCTTATGGTACTCGGTGGAGAATGATCTACGTTAGGGATGAGAAGGTGCTTACGCGTCGTGATCGACGAAAACAGCCGGACGATCGCGACTTCCATGTATAATCCCCGCATACCCGGGACAAGGAATCAACGTGACAACCGATCAACAGCCATCGACGCAAGACGCTGAGCTAAACGGGCTGCTGACCCACTTTGACGATGCCGTGCAGCAACTTTTGCAGGCGCCGACGTCGTTGAAACCTGCGCAGCTGCCGCGCGTGCTGGACATGGCACGTCAACTGCTGATGCGCAACGGCGGCGCTCAAGCGCTCGAATACCGGGCCCAAGCGTATGAATCGGCAGGCGTCTTTCTGGGCTCCGATTGGCAGACGCCCCAGTTCCTGGTGCCCACCCTGACCACGCTGTCGCTCAAAAGCACCGACCCCAACGTGGTGGTGATCGAGGCGCTCAGCGAGCTGCGGCTTCTCGCCGTGGCCAAAGGGGATTATCCCCACCCGCTGGTGTCGGAGGAGTTTGCCCATCATTACCTGACACAGGTGATGGCCATCAACCTCTGGCTGCTGTTCACCGCGCCCAGCGAGGCTGAACGCGAACAACAGGGCCGTTTGGCCGTTATCCCCCGCCAGCTTTTCCAATACCTGGCCGAGCGGATTGGCTACGAACACATCATCGATCAGTTGATCGATGAAATCTGGCGGATTCTCAAGCAGCGACCCATCCAGGTCGAGGCCATCAAGCAGATGATCACCCAGATCGCGCTGTGCCAGGTCAACCCCGAGATCGACCTGGGGGCCAGCGGCCAAGGCGCCGACCGGCTGGTCAGCTCGCTTTACGGCCCCACCCAGGCGTGCCGTGAAGACCCAGGCATCGAGGTCTATCGCGAACGCCTCGACGGCATGGACCAGGCTGCCCTCCAGGCCGAGGCCACCGGCTTTGCTCGCGCCATGCACGATACCGGCCTGGTCTCGCCGTACCATGCCGTCCTGCTGCGCCACCTGCTGGAAGAAGGCGACCACCTGGTGAGCGAAGCGCTGGGGCTGTCGTCCACCGGCCGCGACTGCCTGCTGTGCTATCGCGAGCTGGCCCACGCGCTGATCCGCGGCGGCGTCTACCCGGCTACCGCTCAGTCGGTCTACGGCCTGGCGCTGATGCTCGAACGGGGCATTCTCTATCAGCCGCCGGTGGCCCCTGCCATGTGGCGCCAGCTCAACCTGCCGCTGTCCGAATGGTCCCAGTATCGCCTTAACCTTGCCTTCGGCGAGACGGCATCGTCCCGAGCACGTCTGCTGGAAGGCGTGCTGTGCATGCTGGGCCTGCCGCTGGGCGTGGGCCAGGGTAACAACCCCACCTGCCAGTCGGCCCGCGCGCTGTCGATGTGGGCCTACAACGACCCGGACTACCTGCTGCAGATGGTGGCCTGGGCGGCGCGTGATGACGAGATCATCATGCACTTTGAAGGTCAGGCGATCTCCTCCATGGCAAGCCTCTCCGGCGTTGCCACCGAGCTGCCCATGGACCTCGACCCCGTCTCGCTGATCGTGGTGCCTCATCTGGATCGCATCTATGCCGAAATGGGCCGCCGATGCCTCGGCCGCGAGGGCGACCCCCACCGCTGGGTCAACCCGGAGTTCCACGGCTGGTGGTCAGGGCGCGGGTTTCGCATCAACGTTGACGTGGCGTCGGGTCAGCTCACCGAGGTGGACGACTTCATTCGTCATTTCTACGCCTGCTATCACCCTTACTACAACGGCAACCAGCCGCTGATTCATCCTCAGCCGGCGGGTATTGCCGTGACAGACAGCGCGGCACGGTTTATCGGCTGGCACGCCATCACCATCCTGCGTGCGTCCCTGGATCCCAACGACGTGATGCGCGTCTACTTCTACAACCCCAACAACGACAGCGGCCAGGATTGGGGCGACGGCGTCAAGGTCAGCACGGCGGGGCACGGCGAACGCTTTGGCGAAGCCTCGCTACCGTTTCCGCAGTTCGTCTCGCGGCTTTACATTTACCACTTCGACCCGCTGGAAAGGGGCGAACTGGCCACGGTCACCGAGGACGAACTCAGCAACGTCAAACGCTACCTGCGCCAAAGCTGGGGCGCCGAGCGGCTGCCCGCCGCCGAGCTGCAAGCCAGCGAAGTCCCGGATCAACCGCCCTACGACCTATGAGGCGACTCGACCAACTGCTCGTCAGCCAGGGGCTGGCGAGTTCACGCACCCGCGCGCAACGGCTTATTCGCCATGGCCGCGTGTCACTCCCCGGCTGCGTCCAGACGCTCGTCAAACCCAGCGAAAAGTGGCCCGAGGATACCCGTTTTGAGGTCGCCCCGGACCCGGAAGAGCGTTATGTATCCCGGGCCGGGCTCAAGCTCGAAGCGGTGCTGGCCGCCCTCGATCTGCGGCTTGATGGCCTTAACGTACTGGATGTCGGCCAGTCCACCGGGGGCTTCAGCGATTGCGCCCTGCACGCCGGCGCGCGCCATGTAATTGGCGTCGAGGTCGGCCACGGCCAGCTCGATGCCCGCCTGCGTCGCGACCCACGCGTCACCTGTCTCGAGGGCATCAACGCCCGCGCCATGCGCGATGTGCCTTCCCTCCAGGACGCACTCCGCGAGCACCCCATCGACCTGGCGGTGATGGACGTATCGTTCATTTCGCAGACCCTGATCCTGCCCGAGCTGGCCGCCCTGCTGCCCGCTAATGGGCGGCTGATATCGCTGGTCAAGCCGCAGTTCGAGCTGACCCCGAGCGCGCTGGACAAACGCGGCGTGGTGCGCGACTCGGCGAACTATCCCCAGGTGGAAGCCCGCCTGCGCGATGCCTGCCAGTCGCAGGGGTTGATGGTTCAGCATTGGCAGGTGAGCCCGATTACCGGCGGCGACGGCAACCAGGAGTTTCTGCTCTATGCGCAGAAAACCAACGGCCAGACCATGGCCTAGCCACTGAACGGCGCTTCGGGTGGCTTGAAGGATTCCACTTTCACCGCATCGCCCGCATCACGGTGCAGCCAGACATCCATCTGCTCAAACGCCACGCGCACGTCCGCCTCGCGGAACAGGGCGTCCACCCGGCAGTTGACCTCGTCGGCGGCAAACAGCCGATCCAGCAGGTCGTTGACAAAGATGCGCAACTCGAAGTTGAGGCTGTGGGGCCCGTAACTCATGCAGAACACCTGGGGCTCGGGGTCGGTGAGCACCCGAGCGTTTTCATCCGCGGCCTGGCGCAGCAGACGATGCACCAGGGCCAGGTTCGAGCCGTGGGCCACCCCGTAGGTCAACACGACCCGGGTGACGTTGTCGGAGAGCGACCAGTTGATCAGTTGATCGGTGACGAAGGTTTTATTGGGAATGATGATTTCCTTGCGGTCGAAATCGGTTACCGTCGTCGCGCGGATACGAATACGGCTTACCGTGCCGTGCAGATTGCCCAGGGTGATGGTGTCGCCAATGCGAATGGGGCGCTCGAACAAGATGATCAGCCCGGAAATGAAGTTGGCAAAGATCTCCTGCAGGCCAAACCCCAGCCCTACGCTCAAGGCCGCCACCAGCCACTGCAGTTTATCCCAGGATACACCGAGCGTGGCCAACGCCGAGACCACACCCGTGCCGACAATGGTGTATGACAGCAGCGAACTGATCGCGTAGGCGCTGCCCTGCTTCAGCGTCAGGCGGGACAGCACCATGACCTCCAGCAGCCCGGGCAGGTTGCGCGCCATGATGAACGTCAACGCCACTACCAGCAGCGCACTGAACAGATCCGAGATTGACAGCGCATTGTCGACCAGCTCGCCGTCGGTGTTCTCCCACAGCGACACCTGATCCAGATAGCCAAGCACCGACAGCAAGTCCGCCCATACCAGGTAAAGCAATCCGCTGAAGGCAATCAACAGGATCAGCTTGGACAGGCGTAGCGACTGGGTATTGATCTGCTCCATGTCCAGCGGCGGCTCCTCCACCACTTCCAGGCCGCCCTCGGCGCCCTCCTGTACCTGGGCGCGACGTCTGGCAAGGGCCCGGCGGTACGCCAGCCGCCGGGCGGCAACGGCGAGGCTGCGCACCACCGTGGCTTCGACCACCACCCACAGCCCCAGCAGGTAGAGCGTGGCAACAAAGCGGCCGACCAGTCGCAACGCGGTGTATTCATAGCCCCATACCACCATCCCCAGCAAGGCAACGGGCACTGCCGCCATGGCCAGCCCCAGCAGCAATCGAAACAGACGCACCCCAAAAATCGGCACGTGAGCCAGAATCAGGCGCGCCAGGCAGATGCTCATGGCCAACAGCCCCAGGGCCAGGAGCATCAGGGCCACGGGTCGCTGGGCGAGCGGCGTCTGCAGGTTGTCGGCCAGCGTCGAGATTGCAATCACCGGCACCAGCGCCACGCCCAGCCAGGCCAGCAGCCCCCGCAGGCGCGCGTTGTAAATCGGTGACCAGGTAAAGTGCTGCTCGGCCACGCCGTTCACCACCAGCAGGCGCCGCCCCAGAGCAATCACCATCCAGCTCAGCGCCAGCTGCACCAACGCCGGTGCCAGGGTCACCGCTAGCGTGCTCTGGGTCGAGGCCACGGCCGCGCCGGCACCGGCCAGCGCCAGGGGCCCGGGCACGGCCAGCAGCGCATTGAGGAAAACGGCTTTGGGCGTGTGCAGCTGCGTGTCGCTCTTGAGACGCCCTATCTGACTGTGCAGGTGCGCCAGACGAGCCTTGACCCGTCGACGCAGGGCGACCAGTACCAGACTGACGGCCAGCAAAGGCGCGCCGCTGAGCATTCCCCAATCCGGGGCCGGCCAGCGTGTCGGCAGGATGGCTCGCCATTCGCCTTCCTGCCATTCGAGACGCAGATGCTTAGGTAATTGGCGCAGCCAGTTGAGATCCAGGGGGCGGCTGTTGGCCACCCAGAAAAGCTGCTCGTCGATGGTGGTACGCAGCGTCTGGGTCGTGGACAGCAACTGCTGCTGATTGAGTTGCAGTTCCACGGCAGCACTCAGCAGGCGTCCGTAAACTTCCTCGAGTTCCTCGACCAGCTCCCGGCGCGACTGATAAAGCCGCGACAGCGACGTGATCAACGCCGGGGTGGCCTCGATGTCAGCGTCATCGAGCCGCTGTCTGGCCAGCTGCTCGGCCTGGCGAAGCTGATCGCGCTGGCGGACCAGATCAAACTGCTTGAGCCGCAGGTCGGCGATTTCATCCTGCAGGTCGCGGCGTGGCAAGACATTGGGCAGCGACTGACGCTGCTCGCGGAGAATCCGCGAGAGCAGCTGGCTGCCGCGGATGGCTTCAATCTGCTCGTTCAGGCTGCGCTGGAGCTGGCGCACGTGCTCAAGCTGGCGCTGCGCATCGATGTTGTCACGCAGCAGGGTGTTATCCCGCTCGCTCGCTTGAAGCAGCGCCAGGCTCAATGCCTGGTTGCGCTCCTGGGCCTGAACCACCACCGGGTGGCCGGCGGCGATCAGCGGATTATCCTGGGCCGCGTCGGCAATCGCCTGCTCGGAAGCCAGGCGCCGCTGCCGGTCGATGACGTTCTGCAGCAGGTTGAGCCGCTGTTCGTGATGGTCGATTTGCTGCATCAACAGGTCGCGGCGCTGCTGAGCGAGGTCACGCAGTCGCCCGTTGGCACTGAGCTGGCGCTGATAAAGCGCCACTTCCCGCTCGGCGACGGCGCGCTCGAGGCGCAGCTGAATCATGCGCGGGTCGCTGAGCGCCGACAGCTGGCGATCGCCGAGCAGCGCTTCACGCTCAGCAGCGTCACGGCGCAAGGACTCCATCCGCTCGAGGGTGACCGCCATGGACTGCTGGGCGCGCTCGGGTAGCGTCTGGGCGGTGAGGAACTGCGAGTTCACTTCCGCCAGCTGGCTCTGCAGCCGCTGCAGGGTCGCCAGCGCTTCGGCCTGCTGGGACTCGAGCGCCGCCAGCGGCAGGTCGCTGAGCTGCTCGATGGACGGCATGTCGTCGCCCTCTTCTGCCTCGTTGAGCTCGCGCTCGACGGCGATCAGCGCATCCGGGGCCTGGCTGACCCGTTTTTCCAGCTCGGCAAGCTGCTGATCGATGGCCCCCAGGCGCTCATAGGCTTCCAGGGCGGCGGTTAGCGCCTGTTGATCCAGCGCCTGCTGTGCGTTTAACGTTTCCTGGGCGCCAAGCTCGGCGAGTCGTTGCTGAAGCGCTGCTTCGTCAGGCACGTCATCCAGCGTGGCCGCGTTCAAGGCGACGCTACATAAAAGCAGCCCCAAGGCCACTAACCCCTTCATAGCCAAGGGGAAGGCGAATTTCACCACGGGCTGTGCCTCGCTGACGCATCGATGTTGAGCCGCGCCATTGTCGTAGGTTGCCCGTCACCGCGCAATCATAACGGTTGACTTACGCCGACAGCGTGATAGAAAAGCGTTGGCACAGGTACGTGCCTCACCCCCATTCATGTGAGTTCTCGATGGTCATTCGACACCGACGTTTAACACCTTTCATGTTGCTGGCCGGATTGCTGGCCGCTGGCACCTTTGCTCACGCCGATACCCGCGACGATATCGAAACACGCATCCGCGAGCTGAATAACGAGCTGTCCCGGCTCCACCAGCAGTTACAGCAGGTGGATGAGCTCGAGGCCGACGGCGAAACCGTCGTGCCGCCCCCCGAGCTGGTCGCGCTTGAAGATCTCAACGAGCGGCGCCAGTTGGAGCAGGCATCGGGGCGTAATCCCTTCTCGATCACCACGCACCGAACCAATTACCTGTTCCCGGTAAGCTACAATGAAAAGCAGAATCGCGAGAATTTTCGCAGCATCTCATCCGACACTGCCCCCGACGATATCGAGCTGAAGTTCCAGTTCAGCGCCAAGGTCAATCTCGCGGAGGATGTGCTGTGGGACGACGTGGGCGACCTTTACTTCGGCTATACCCAGCGCAGCTGGTGGCAGGCGTATAACACCGATGCATCGTCGCCGTTCCGCGAAACCAACTACGAGCCCGAGGTGTTTATCGACATCGACACCCCCTGGGATGCTTTCGGCTGGGTCAACACGCGCAACCGCGTGGCGATCAACCATCAGTCAAACGGCCGCTCCGACCCGTTGTCGCGCAGCTGGAACCGCGTCTATCTGGAAAGCATTTTCCAGAGTGGTGACTGGGCCGTCACCTTTGCCCCCCACTGGCGTATTCCCGAGTCGGAAGAGGATGACGACAACCCCGACATCGAGCGCTACATGGGCTACGGTGACATTCGCGTCGCGAAACGCCTCGATGACAACCACGAGATCAGCGGTCAGCTACGGGGCAACCCCAGCGCCGGCAATATGGGCACCCAGATCGACTACAGCTGGCCGGCGTTCAACTCGCTGCGCGCCCATGTCCAGTATTATTACGGCTACGGAGAAAGCCTGATCGACTATGACCATCAGGTTCACCGGCTGAGCATCGGATTCAGCCTGAACCCGTTATTCAGCGCCAGCGGCCTGAACCGATAGGCAATTCACTTGTCAGTGTTGATGCGGCTGCTATGCTGGTAGCTGTTCACTTATCGTCAAAGGATGACAACATGGCTAAACGTCAAAACGAAAGCACCGCACAGGCCGATCAGCTCAAAGAAGATCTGCGCCACCTGAGCGACACCGTCGAGGAACTGGTCAATGCCACCTCAAAAGACGCTAGCGGCGAGATGCGCGATCTTCGCGCCCGCGCCGAGCAGCGCCTCAAGGATACCCGTCACCGTCTGGAAGCGCGCGGCGAGCGCCTCTACGAAGACACCCGTGAGTCCCTGACCCATCAGGCCGACGCCTGCGATCGCTACGTCCATGACAATCCCTGGACCAGCATCGGCATCGGCGCTGCAGCGGGCGTCATCGTGGGTATGCTGCTCGGTCGTCGCTAATGGCTTTGGGGCCTACCCAACGCGTTTTTTCAGCCGCTAAGCGGCTCCTCAATTCACTGATTGCCAATGGTGAAACGCGGTTACGTTTAGCGGTCGTCGAGCTGGAAGAAGAGCGCTCAAGGCTTTTGGTATTGATGCTGCTGGCCGGTGCCAGCTTGCTGCTTCTACTGCTCGGCGTTGCCACCCTGGTGGCGATGGTGGTGGTGCTGTTCTGGGATACCTACCGGCTTACCGCCATTGCGATAAGCGCCTTGGTGCTGATCCTGGCAAGCATTACCTTGGGCATCATTGCCCTCCGCCAGGCCAAACGGCACACCCTGCTGAAAGAAACGCTCAATCAATTAGCCGCCGACCGCGCTTTGCTGGAGGCCAAGCATGCGCCCGACCAACGCCCCCGCTAAGCCGCCAGGTGCCGAGACTCGGCCACCTTCCCGGGCCGAGCGAAAAGCACGTTTGCTTGCCGAACTTGAGCAGCAGCGTGTCGATATCCTGGTCGACAGCGACCAGCTGTTGCAGGCAGCGTCTCCCATCGACTCCGGCTGGCAGCGCTTCAAGATGCCCGCCTACTTGATCGGCGGGCTGGTCGCGCTGCGGCTGGCGCGTAACCCGCGGGGTGCCCTTGCGGGCGGCCGCAAGGTGCTGGCCGGCTATATGCTTTTGCGCAAGCTCAAGCTGCTTGCCAGGGCCACCAGCTGAGCAAGCGCCGTCCCCGGTAGCCACACAGCCTGGGTCAGCAGGCCTGGCCGCAGGCCACCCCGCAGGCCCACGCCCATTGAAAGTTATGCCCGCCCAGTTCGCCGGTCACATCCAGCACCTCACCGATAAAGCGCAACTGCGGCAGTCCGTTGACTTCAAACGTCTTGGACGAAATGGCCTGAGTGTCCACCCCGCCCATGGTGACCTCCGCCGTTCGCCACCCTTCCGTCCCCGCCGGCTTCAGCTGCCACCGGTTGAGTCGATCGGCCCAAATCTCAAGCTGGGCATTGCTGTACTGCGCCAGGGGCTGGGTATCTCGACCGTCCGGATACCATTCGCACAGGGATTGCGCCAAGCGCCTGGGAAAGTGCTCCATCAGCCAGGTAGAGAGCTGGCGTTTCGGCGTCTGCTCGCGAGCATGGCGCAGCAACGCCTGGGCATCCTGAAGGGGCAACAGGTCGATTTCGACTGTCTCACCGGGAGACCAGACGCTGGACGCCTGGAGTATGCCGGGGCCGGACAGACCGCGATGGGTAAACAGCATCGGCTCGCTGAATGCCTTCACGCCGGCCCTTACCGTCACCGGCACGCTGACGCCTGACAGCTCGCTGGCCCGGGCCTTCCACTGGTCGCTCAGCGTGAACGGCACCAGTCCCGGTGTCGTCGGCCGTACTTCCAGGCCAAACTGGCGGGCAAGGTCGTAACCGAAACCGCTGGCCCCCATGGTGGGGATCGACAGCCCGCCGCTGGCGACGACCAGCACGCCCGCCTCGATCCGGCCCATGGAGGTGGTCAACCGCATGGCCTCGCCACAGCGCTCGACCGCCTCGATGCGGGTGGCTAACCGCACGTCCACCCCCGCCCAGTCGCACTCGGTCAACAGCATTGTCACGATGGCGCTGGCGGAATCGGCACAGAAGAGTTGGCCCGGTGCTTTTTCGACGTAATCAACGCCATGGCGCTCCACCAGTTCGACAAAATGCTCGGGGCGATAGCGCTTCAACGCCGAGATGCAGAAGGATGGATTGGCCGAATAAAAATGCTGTGGGGTGGTCGCGAGATTGGTAAAGTTGCAGCGGCCACCGCCGGACATGAGGATCTTTTTGCCGGCTTTCTTGGCATGATCGATGACCAGCACCCGCTTACCCGCGTATCCCGCTTGCGCAGCGCACATCAGGCCGGCCGCGCCAGCCCCGATGATCACGACATCGTAGGTCATTCGTTACCGCCCCCGAGCGTATCAAAAGGCGGCATTCTAGCAGCCCCTCGGGGTGTTTTTGTTGTATCATGAAAATAATAAATACAGCATTTGTACAATCAAGCCGTGTCAATCGCGGCTCGTCACTAGCTGGCCGCTACCCACACTGCTTGACGTCATTATTCAGCGCAGGCGGTATCACGCACTACAGAGAGCCCTATGCCTTTATTCTGTCGCCGCCTGTTCGTCTTGCTGCTGCTAACCACAGCGCCGGGCCTGGCCCTCGCGCAATCCACCCACAGCGTTATCGGCGTGCGTGCCGTTATCGCCCCCTGGTCTGACCCTATCGAGGCGCTGGGTACGCTGCGCGCCGATGAAAGCATGACGCTCTCCGCCACCGTTACCGACACCATTGCCGAGATTACCTTTGAGGATGGCCAGCGTGTGACCCAGGGGGATCTGCTGATCCGCCTTCAGGACGCCGAGGAACAGGCACGCCTGCGGGCCGCCCAGGCCCTGCGCGACGAACAACGCAACGCCCTGGGGCGGGCCACCGAGCTGCAGAACCGCAACCTGGCCGCACGCGCAGACGTCGAGGACAACCAGTCCCGCGTTGACCAGGCCGAGGCGGAGATTGCCGCCTTGCGCGCCCGTCTCGAGGATTACCAGCTCAGGGCCCCGTTCAGCGGCCGGGTCGGCACCCGCAACATCAGCCCCGGCGCCCTGGTGACGCCGGGCATGGATCTGATCACCCTCGACAAGCTGGACGTCATGAAACTGGATTTCAGCGTCCCCGAGGCGTACCTCGGCCGGCTTGCGCCGGGCTTGTCGCTGAGCGCCACCACTGCCGCCTTTCCGGACGCGGTGTTTGACGGCGAGATCGCAAGCCTGGGCACGCGGGTCGACCCGGTGACGCGCAGCATTGGGGTGCGCGCTGAAATCGCCAATCCCGACGAGCGCCTGCGCCCCGGCATGCTCATGGAAGTCGTGGTACGCCAGCAGCCCCGGGAAAGCGTCGTGCTGCCCGAGGCGGCCATTCAGCCCGATGGCAATCGTCACTATGTCATGCTGATCGACGACCACGACACGGCCCCTCTGCTGCGGCGACAAAGCGTCGACATCGGCGAGCGCCGGTCGGGCGAGGTGGAAATTGACGCCGGCGTATCAGCGGATGACGTTGTCGCCGTGCACGGCCTGCAACGAGCGCGGGACGGGCAAGCGGTTCGGCTTCTCGGGTTGATCGACGACGCGACCGGGGTTCGCGACTTGCTCGAGGCGGACCGCTGATGCGTTTATCGGATATCTCGGTCCAGCGTCCGGTACTGGCGGTGGTCATGGCGGCGCTGATCATTGCCTTCGGCTTGCTGGCGCTGGACCGCCTGCCGCTTCAGGAGTATCCCACCGTCGACCCGCCGGTGGTGAGTATCGACACCCGCTATCCCGGTGCATCGGCAAGCGTGGTGGAAACCCGGATTACCCAGGTACTCGAAGACCGCATCGCCGGCGTCGAAGGCATCGAGCTGATCACCTCGGAAAGCGAGGATGGCCGCTCGCGTATCGATATCGAGTTTGCCCTGAGCATGGACATCGACGCCGCCGCCAACGACGTGCGTGACCGCATCGGCGGCGCCCTGCGCAACCTGCCCGACGACGCCGAAAACCCCGAGGTCAGCAAGGCCGACAGCAGCGAGGAGGTGGTGGTCTGGCTGAGTCTTTCCGGGGAAGGCTACTCGATGACAGAGCTCACCGATTACGCCAACCGCTTTCTGGTCGACAGCCTCTCGGTACAGCCGGGCGTCGCCAGGGTGAGGGTGGGCGGTGGCCGCGACTATGCCATGCGGGTATGGATCGATCGCAACGCCATGGCGGCTCGCAACCTCACCGTCGGCGATATTGAAGACTCGCTGCGGGCCGAGAACGTCGAGCTGCCCGCCGGGGCCATCGAGTCCGAGGACCGGCAATTCATCGTGCGTCTGCCGCGTACCTTCGAAACCGCCGATGACTTCCAGGCGCTGCCCCTGATGGAAGGGGATGACGGTTATCTGGTGCGCCTGGGGGATGTCGCCCGGGTCGAGGTCGGCTCCGTTGAAGATCGCACGGTATTTCGCGCCAACGGGGTGCCCATGGTGGGACTGGGCATGATCATGCAGTCCACCGCTAACGTGGTCGAACTGTCCGAGGCGGTGCAGCAGGAGCTCGGACGCCTTCAATCGACCCTGCCCGAGGGCATGTCCCTCAGCTTGAACTATGACACCTCGGTGTTTGTCTCCGGGGCGATCAAGGAAGTCGCCTTCACCCTGCTGGTGGCCATGGTGCTGGTCATCGTGGTGATGTTTCTGTTTCTGGGCAACCTGCGTACCACCCTGATTCCCGCCGTCACCGTGCCCATCGCGATTATCGGCGCCTTTACCGCGCTTGCAGTCATGAATTTCTCGATCAACCTGCTCACGCTGCTCGCCCTGGTACTGGCGATCGGGCTGATCGTCGACGATGCCATCGTCGTGCTGGAGAACATCAACCGGCGCATGCACGACGAAGGCGAAACACCCCTGGTCGCGGCGTTTCGCGGCACCCGCCAGATCGCCTTCGCGGTGATCGCCACCACGCTTGTGTTGATCGCCGTGTTCGTACCGCTCAGCATGCTGCAAGGCGATATTGGCCGTTTGTTTTCCGAATTTGCGCTGACCATGGCGGCGGCGGTCGCCATCTCCACCCTGCTGGCCCTTACGCTGACCCCGATGATGGCGTCCAAGATCCTCTCGCCGCGCATGCACGACAGCCGCCTTTCCAAAGCGGTTCAGCGCATCATGCGCAGCGCCCAGCGCGGCTACCGGGCCCTGCTCGAAGCCCTGCTAGCCCGGCGCCACTGGGTGGTGGCGGTGTTCGTGCTGCTGATGGCGATGACCGCCTGGCTGAGCCAATTACTGCCTAACGAATACACACCTCAGGAAGACCGCGGTAACTTCATCGTGCTGGTCAACGGACCGGAAGGCGCCACCTTCAACTACATGATGGATTACATGGACGAAATCGAGGCCCGCCTGACGCCCATGGTCGAAAGCGGCGAGCTCGAGCGGGTGTTGGTGCGCGCCCCGCGCGGCTACGGCAACATTGAAAACTTCAACAGCGGCTTCATCATCGTCAACATGGCCGAATGGGGTGCGCGGCGCAGCGCCTGGGCGATCATGGACGACGTTCGAGCGGCGCTCGGCACCCTGCCCGGCGTTCAGGCGTTTCCCGTCATGCGCCAGGGCTTCGGCCAGCGCACCCAAAAGCCCGTGCAGTTCGTGCTCGGCGGCGGCACCTACGAAGAGCTGGCCGAATGGCGCGACCGGCTGATCGACCATATCCGCGACGACAACCCGCGTATTCGTGCCCTTGAAAGCAACTACAATGAGACCCAGCCCCAGCTCAACGTTGACATAGACGAGCAACGCGCCGCTGACCTGGGCGTCACGGTGAGCGAGATCGGCCGCACCTTGGAAGTCTTGCTCGGCGGACGTAACGTGACACGCTACGTGGATAACGGCGAGGAGTACGACGTCATCGTCGAAGGGGATCGCGCGAGCCAGAACAGTCCGCGCTCGCTGGATAACATTCAGGTTCGCTCGCTGCGCTCGGGTGAGCTGATTCCGCTGGCAAGCCTGGTGACGCTGAGCGACGCCGCCGGTGCCAGCACCCTGAACCGTTTTGACCGCGTACGCTCGATCACCATCGAAGCCAATCTGGCGGATGACTATTCGCTGGGCGAAGCGTTGGAGTACCTTGAGCAAAGCGCCGACGACCTGCTCCCCGAAGACGCCCAGACCAATGTTGCCGGGGCGTCGCGGGACTTCCAGAACGCCAGCGGCGCCACCACCTTCCTGCTGGTGTTCGGCGCGCTGGTGGTGTTTCTGGTGCTGGCCGCGCAGTTCGAAAGCTTCATCCACCCCTTCGTCATCATGCTCACGGTGCCTTTGGCCATGAGCGGAGCGCTGTTGGCATTGTGGATCACCGGCCAGTCGCTGAACATCTACAGCCAGGTGGGGCTGGTACTGCTGATCGGCCTGGCGGCCAAGAACGGCATCCTGATTGTCGAGTTCGCCAATCAGCTGCGCGATGAGGGACACGCATTCCGCCACGCCCTGGTCGAGGGCGCGGTCACGCGCCTGCGGCCTATCCTGATGACCGCGATCACCACCATGGCCGGGGCTATTCCGCTGATCGTTTCCAGCGGCCCCGGCGCCGAGTCCCGCTACGTCATCGGCGTCGTGATCATGGCCGGCGTCGGCGCGGCGACGCTGTTCACGCTGTTTGTCGTGCCGGTCGCCTACGACCTGCTGTCCCGGCATAGTGGCTCGCCCGGTGCCGTCAAACGCCGGCTGGAACGCGAAATGGCCGACGCGCCCCCGGAGCGTTAACCAGCAAGGCGCACAGGATCGCGGATCCTGCATGCAAAAGGGCGCGCCGGTCAGGCACGCCCTTTGCTAAATCAGATCCCGCCTTGGATCAGCAGTCGCCCAGGCGCTCACCGTCAATGCGGGTTTGCATGTTCAGCTCGCCCATGGGCGATTGGGTCTGGATATCGACGGTGCCTTCGATACGCTCGCCCTTGAACTGCATGTCGCCGTCAATGTTGGCTTCACCGCCGTCTGCCCGGCACACCATGCTGTAGGAAAGGCCGTCAGCGCTGGTGTCCTGGTCGAGCAGCTCGCAGCCTTCCTCTTCTTCGATAAAGCCCAGGTTGGCATCCTCCAGGTCTTGTTGGGTAATGCACTGCTGCTCGGTGTCGGTTTGCTCCGGAATCGGCATGTCGCCGCTCACCGTGGTGGTGCTGACGAACTCCCACTCGCCTGGGGTAATGTTGGGTGTTTCCGCCCATGCGGCTACCGGCAAGGCCAATAAGGCCGCTAAGGCCACCTGTCGTAACATCATCGCTGCTCTCCTTTGCGTTTATAAAACGGCGTTTCGCCTACCAGATCCCACACGTCGATGCCTCTTGGTGACACGGCTGTTACACTGAAAAGCCACGCTTAGAAGGATCGCACCATGCAAGAAGATACCTTGGTAGAGTATGACGCCTACTGCCCCTACTGCGATACCTTGTTAACACTATTGATTGATGCCTCCCAGGGTAGCCACGTGACCTGGGAAGACTGCCATCAGTGCTGCGCCCCCATCCAGCTGGCCATCGAAGTATCGCTGGTCACCGGCGAGCTGGAAAGTGTTCGCGTAGGCAGCGACGACGATGTTCTCTGAGCAATGCCTCAGGGAACGGCGCCTTTTAGCGCCTGCTGGCGCTTGGCTTCGTTACGCCGCATCAGGTACCAGGCTAGCAGCGTCGCCAGCGATACCGTCAGAATGATCAGCGTCGCCAGGGCGTTGATCTTGGGCGACACGCCCATGCGAACCGACGAGAACACCACCATCGGCAGCGTATTGGCCCCCGGCCCCGAGACAAAACTGGCGATCACCAGGTCATCCAGCGACAGCGTGAAGGCCAGCAGCCAGCCCGCTACCAGCGCCGGTGCGATCACCGGCAGCGTCACGCAGAAAAAGGTCTTCATGGGTGGCGACCCCAGGTCCATCGCGGCTTCCTCGATCGACGGATCAATTTCGCGCAGCCTGGCGGCCACCACCACGGCCACGTAGGCGCTGCAGAAGGTGGTATGGGCAATCCAGATGGTCGCCATGCCACGGTCGGCCGGCCAGCCGGTGATCTGGGCCATCTGCACGAACAGCAGCAGCAGCGAAAGCCCGGTGATCACCTCGGGCATCACCAGGGGCGCGGTGACCATCGTGGACAGCGCCGTCTTACCGCGAAACCGCCCGTAGCGGGTCATCACGAACGCCGCGATGGTGCCCAGGCACACCGCCATGCTGGCGGACAAAAATGCGATGCGCAGGCTCATCCAGATGGCCGAGAGGATCTGTTCATCGCGGAACAGCTCGCCATACCACTGGGTGGAAAACCCCGACCATACGGTGACCAGCTTTGAGGCGTTGAAGGAGTACACCACCAGCACCAGCATCGGCACGTACAGGAACAAAAGCCCCATCACCAGCATCACGCTGGTAAAGCGAATACGCGGTCTGGCAAGGCTCATTCGTTGAACTCCCGGGACTGATAGCGGTGGAACCAGACGATGGGGATCAACAGCAGCAATAGCATGACCATCGCCAGCGCCGACGCCACCGGCCAGTCGCGATTGTTGAAGAACTCCTGCCAGAGCACCTTGCCGATCATCAGCGTATCCGGTCCGCCCAGCAGCTCGGGAATCACGAACTCGCCGACGGCCGGAATAAACACCAGCATGGAACCGGCAATGATACCCCCCATGGACAGCGGCAGGGTCACCTTGATGAAAGTGTTCAGCTTGCGCGAGCCGAGGTCGGATGCTGCCTCGAGCAGCGCGTTGTCCAGGCGGGTCAGATGGGCGTAAAGCGGCAGCACCATGAACGGCAAGTAGGCATAGACGATGCCGATGATCACCGCAAACTGGGTATTCATCATGCGCAAGGGAGCGTCGATCAGCCCCAGGCCCAGCAGCAGGTTATTCAACAGGCCGCTGTTGCCGAGAATCCCCATCCAGGCATAGATGCGGATCAGAAACGAGGTCCAGGACGGCAGCATCACCAGCAGCAACAGAATCATTTGCCAGCGCGCGCTGGTGCGCGCCATGGCGTAGGCCATGGGATAGCCGATCAGCAGACACACCAGCGTGGCGATGAAGGCGGTTTTCAGCGACCCCCAGTACGCCGCCACATACAGCGAATCCGACGCCAGGAACAGGTAATTGCCCAGGTTGAGGGCAATATTCAGCGTCTGGTCGACGTACTCGACCAGGGCACCGTAAGGCGGCACCGCGATGGCTGCCTCCGAGAGGCTGATCTTGAGCACCAGCACGAAGGGCAGCAGAAAGAACAGCGTCAGCCATACCAGCGGCAGCGCGATGACCGCGCGCCGACCCAGCTGCCAGCGCTTCAGCATGGCGGACAAGCGAGCAGGCATCATCTAAGGCATTCTCCTCGGATCGGTAAGGCATCCACAATTAACGATTCAGCACGATGGCGCTGTGATCTTCCCAGTGCACATACACCCGGTCTTCCCAGGTGGGCCGGTCACCGCGCCGCTCGGTATTGGCCATGCTGACCTTGATGAGCTGGCCACTCGGGGTGCGCACGTAGTACAGCGAGAATCCCCCCAGATAGGCGATGTCCTCCACCACGCCGGCGCTCCAGTTATGCGCCGAACCTGGCTGTTCGCGGGTCAGCCAGATCTTCTCGGGGCGCAGCGCCGCCCATACCCGGCGGTCAACGGCCTGGGTGGTGATGCCGTGGTCGATGTAGATCGGCCGTTCAAGCAGCGGCGAGACGATCTTGCAGTGGTCGGCGGCGTCTTCGACGATCTCGCCCTCGAAAAGATTCACCGTGCCGACGAACTCGGCCACCATGCGGCTCACCGGGCTTTCGTAGATATCGATCGGCGAGCCCACCTGCTCGATCCAGCCGTCGGCCATGATCGCCACGCGGTCGGCCATGGTCATGGCCTCTTCCTGGTCGTGGGTGACCATGATGCACGTCACGCCGACCTGCTCGATGATTTCGACCACTTCCAGCTGCATCTCGGTGCGCAGCTTCTTGTCCAGCGCCCCCATGGGCTCGTCAAGCAGCAGCAGCTTGGGCCGCTTGGCCAGCGAACGAGCCAGCGCCACACGCTGGCGCTGGCCGCCGGACAGCTGGTGGGGTTTACGCTTGGCAAACCGCTCCATGTGCACCAGCTTGAGCATATGGGCCACCCGTGCCTCGATATCGGCCTTGGGTAACCTGTCCTGCTTCAGGCCAAAGGCGATGTTCTGGGCCACGCTCAGGTGCGGGAACAGCGCATAGGACTGAAACATCATGTTGATTGGCCGCTTGTGCGGCGGCATGGCGGTGATATCGTCACCGCCGAGCAGAATGCGCCCCTCACTGGGCGTTTCAAATCCGGCCAGCATGCGCAACAGCGTCGACTTGCCCGACCCGGAACCACCCAGCAGGGCAAAGATCTCACCGCGCTTCACCTGGAGATTGACGTCATCTACCGCCAGGGCATCATCAAAGCGCTTGCTCAGCCGCTTGACCTCCAGCACGACGTCATCCGCAAACCGAGGCGTCTTGCCCTGGGCACGCAGCGCCGCGACATTGGCGGAGGGTGTGGATGACGCATCGTTCGATAGGGGCGTAGTTGCCATTCGCCACTCCCATCAAGAAGCCCGGTATACCGGGCAATCAAAAAGCGAACAGCGAGCCCAGGCTGGCGCGTAAGGTGCCTGGACTCGCCGTCGGAGGAACGTATCTTAGCGACCGGATTTTACGCGGTTCCAGATACGGGTGCGAGCGCGCTGGATATCCTGGGGCTTTTCAACCTGAACGTAGAGGTTATCCATTACCTCGGTGTCCGGATAGATGGCGGGATCGTTGAGAATCTCGTCGGACAGATATTCATCCGCCGCGGCGTTGGGGTTAGCGTAACGCACGTACTCGGTAATATCGGCGGCGATTTCCGGGTCGAGGATAAAGTTGATGAAGGCGTGAGCATTATCCGGGTTGGGCGCATCGGCAGGGATCGCCATCATGTCAAACCACAGCGCCGCGCCCTCCTTGGGAATGCTGTAGGCAATCTCGAAGTCGCGCCCGGCTTCTTCGGCCCGGGCGGCGGCCTGGAAGATATCGCCCGAGTAACCCGCCGCGACACAAATGTCGCCGTTGGCCAGATCCGACACGTAGCGCGACGAATGGAAGTAGGTCATGTCATCGCGAACCTTGGCGAGCAGTTCACCGGCCGCTTCCAGATCTTCGCGGCTTTCATTGGTCGGATCCAGCCCCAGATAAACCATTGCGGGCGACAGCATTTCATCGCCGGAATCCAGCATCGACAAGCCACAGCCGGCTTCGCTCAACTGACCGGTAATTTCCGGGTCAAACAGTAGCGCCCAGCTATCAACGGGCGCGTCGTCACCCAGGATGTCCTTGACGCGATCGACATTGTAGCCAATGCCGTTGGTTCCCCACATGTAAGGCACCGAGTACTGGCTGCCCGGATCCACCTGTTCAAGGTTCTCCATCAGCTTGGGATTCAAGTGCTTCAGATTGGGGAGCTTGTCGTGATCCAGCGGCTGATAGACATCGGCTTTCATTTGCCGCGTGAGGTAGTAGGTGGACGGCACCACTACATCATAGCCGGAACGGCCTGACAGCAGCGCTGCGTCGAGGATTTCGTTGCTGTCGAACACGTCATAGGTGACGTCGATGCCAGTACGCTCGGTGAATTTTTCCAAGGTGTCGGGCGCGATATAGTCGGACCAGTTATAGACGCGCACTTCCTCGGCGTGGACAGTGGTTGCCGCTGCGGCAAGTGAAATGGCCGCAACGGCCCCGGAAAGTTTGTGGATGTTCCCCATGGATCTACTCCTTATCCTTAGTGATACGAACGATGACCCCGGACATGCCGACTTCAAGACCCGTCCGTTCGTCGCCCCGAAGCTGACCGTGCGAATTCTGCGGCGCGGGATCCGCTATCGCAAGCCAATGCGCAAAAATTATTGCGCTTGTGTCCGGCCAACCCACCACAAGCGTAGTGCAAGCGGTCGCGTTGGCTGATGGCAAAGGACATGATAGCCCAGCACTATTGCCATCATGGTTTTTTCCAATTTTGACCCTTCAGCATCCACCTTTAGTCTAATTATTAGCTTTATCTACTGTTATTCGTCACCAATGGAGGTCATCCGAATGTCATTGATCAACACTGAAGTTAAACCGTTCAACGCAACCGCTTACCTGAACGGTGAATTCGTTGACGTTTCCGACGCCGATCTCAAGGGTCAGTGGAGCATCTTCTTCTTTTATCCGGCCGACTTCACCTTCATCTGCCCGACCGAGCTTGGCGATCTGGCGGACAACTACGACGCCTTCAAACAGCTCGGCGTCGAAATCTACAGCGTGTCCACCGATACGCACTTCACCCACAAGGCATGGCACGACAGCTCCGAGACGATCGGCAAGCTGCAGTTCCCCATGATTGCCGACCCCACGCTGCGCATTTCGCGCAACTTTGAAGTACTGATCGAAGACGCAGGCCTTGCCGAGCGCGGCACCTTCGTTGTCGACCCCGACGGCAAGATCCAGATTGTTGAAATCAACGCCGGCAATATCGGTCGTAACGCCGAAGAGCTGCTGCGCAAGGTCAAGGCCGCCCAGTACGTGCGCGCCAACCCCAACGAAGTCTGCCCTGCCAAATGGCAAGAAGGCGAAGAAACCCTGGCGCCGTCGCTGGATCTCGTCGGCAAGATCTAAGCCGGCGCCAGCCCCCCATCGCCAGGTTCCAACTGCGCCAGACACCCGGGCATCGCCCCGGGTGTTGCTGTCTGGCGCTGTGCCTTGCCTGTGCCTGTGCCTGTGCCTGTGCCTGTTGCTCAGCCAACCCAACTGGCGGCGACGTATTAAAGGCTCAGGAAACGGCTGAACCAATCAACGTTACTTACCCTTGTTAGCTACGAGGTCGTCTCGATCATGCTCGACGCCAATCTCAAAAATCAGTTAAAAGCGTATCTGGAAAACGTCACGCAGCCGTTGGAAATTGTCGCGTCGCTGGATGACGGTGACAAGTCACGCGAACTGCTCGGCCTGCTGCAGGAGATCAGCGGCTTGAGCGACAAAATCAGCCTGTCCACCGAAGGCCATGATGCGCGCACGCCCTCCTTCGCCATCAACCGACCCGGCGAAGACACCGGAGTGGTGTTTGCGGGCATCCCCATGGGTCACGAGTTTACCTCGCTGGTGCTGGCGCTGCTTCAGGTGGGTGGCCACCCGCCCAAGACCAGCGACAAGGTGCTCGACCAGATCCGCGCCCTGGATCGCGAGCTGGTCTTTGAAACCTACTACTCGCTGTCATGCCAGAACTGCCCCGACGTGGTTCAGGCGCTCAACCTGATGGCAATCTTCAACCCCCATGTCCGCCACGTCGCCATCGACGGCGCGCTTTTCCAGGACGAGGTGGAAGCCCGCGAGATCATGTCGGTGCCGAGCATCTACCTCAACGGCGAACCGTTCGACCAGGGCCGTATGACCCTCGAGCAGATTCTGGCCAAGGTGGATACCGGCGCGGCCGAGCGCGAGGCCAAAAAGCTCAGCGAAAAAGCCGCCTTCGACACCCTGGTGATTGGCGGCGGCCCCGCCGGCGCCGCCGCCGCCATTTACTCGGCGCGCAAGGGCATCAATACCGGCATCGCCGCCGAGCGCTTCGGCGGCCAGGTCGCCGATACCCTGGGCATCGAGAACTTCATTTCGGTCACCCATACCGAAGGGCCCAAGCTGGTCAGCGCGCTCGAAGAACACGTCAAGGATTACGAGGTTGACGTGATGAATCTGCAGCACGCGACCTCGCTGAAGGCTGCGGACACCAATGGCGGCCTGCACGAAGTCACCCTCGCTTCCGGCGCCACGTTGAAAAGCAAGACCCTGGTATTGGCCACCGGGGCGCGCTGGCGGGAAATGAACGTTCCCGGTGAACAGCAGTACCGTAACAAGGGCGTGGCGTACTGCCCACACTGCGACGGGCCGCTGTTCAAGGGCAAGCACGTGGCCGTGATCGGCGGTGGCAACTCGGGCGTTGAAGCAGCGATCGACCTGGCGGGCATCGTCGGCCATGTGACGCTGATCGAATTCATGGGCGACATGCGCGCCGATGCCGTTCTGCAGAAAAAGCTCAAGAGCCTGCCCAACGTGGATATCATCCTCAATGCCCAGACCACCGAGGTCAACGGCGACGGCAGCCGTGTCAACGGCCTGACCTACAAGGATCGCACCACCGATGACATCAAGCACCTGACGCTGGAAGGTATCTTCGTGCAGATCGGCCTGGTGCCGAATACCGAATGGCTGAAAGGCTCGCCGGTGGAGATGAACCCCCACGGCGAAATTATCGTCGACGGCCACGGCATGACCTCAGTACCGGGTATTTTCGCGGCGGGGGATGTCACCACCGTGCCCTACAAGCAGATCGTCATCGCCATGGGCGAAGGGGCCAAGGCCTCGCTGGGCGCCTTTGACTACCTGATTCGTCAATAACGGTTCTGAAACCGCAAACGTCACGCCAAGCCCGCTACTCGGCGGGCTTTTGCTCGGGGAAGACAACGCTCCCTCCCTGACCGGGCAGCACGCTACCGTTGACGCTGGCCCCCGCATGGCAGGCAAAGCTGCTGGTCGAGATCGTCCCGCGCACCTTGGCGCCCGACATCAGCGTCAATCCCTCGCTGGCGTTGATGTCACCTTCCAGATGCCCCGCGACAACGATGTCAGCGCCCTCCAGGCTGGCATTGACGACGCTGTTTGAAGCAAGCTGGATGGATTGATGTCTCGCCGTGACCGTGCCAACCACCCGCCCCTTGATCGATACACGCTCGTCAGCCGTAATATCGCCGTGAATTTGAGTGGCAGCGCCTAGATGACTGCCGTTTTGCCGGTTCTCGAACGCCGCGTCGGCGACAGGAGCGTGCCGCGCCTGGTCGGGCGTCGACGCGGGCACCGATTCATGATCATGCACGGCGCCAGCGCGCTGGGGTGAGTCCTCGCCTGGCGCCCGGTGTCTTTTCTTTTTGCGCTTGCCGTCCAGTATGATCATCGTCATCACGACAACGCCGCTGACCATGAGCCATGTTTCCATCACCATGAGATGCAATGCCCTCTGTCTTTAAATGACCATTGCCTGTTATAGACAGTCAGCCGCCAGGCCAGCGTCAAGAATACCCGGCGAGTAAGCGGGTATCTTGACGCTTTGACTTGGCGACGCACGGCGTACATTGATATACGCATGCATGCTCATGGCGTCAGCCTCGATGGCGCCGGCACCTTACTGTTTCCAAACCGACAGGAACGTCCCATGTTCAGTAAAACCAAACCCGCTGATGCCAAGCACGACACAGCCTACGGCGACACCAAGACCGCCTCCATCGAGCCGACCAGAAGCCTGCCTGGTGCTTCCCGCCAAAGCAGCTCGGTGATTGGCAGCAGCACCCAGGTACACGGTGATATCAACAGCGACGAAGACCTCACCATCGAGGGCCAGGTCACCGGCACCGTCACCTGCAAGCAACACACCGTCACCCTGGGCAGCGATAGCAGCCTGCACGGCGATGCTTACGCGCATACGCTGCGCGTATCGGGAACCGTCGAAGGGCATCTGGTTGCGCTGCACAAGACCACCGTTCATGCAGGCGCGAATGTTACCGGCACCATCACCACGCCTTGCCTGGTGCTGGAAGACGGCAGCCTTTTCCAAGGCAATATTGATATGAACCCCGATAACGATATCTTTACCAGCGTGTTCACATCACAGCAGCCAGCCAATATGCCCAGCAGGACATCACGAGACCACAAGCGCTCAGCCGAAGACGAGATCACGGCCCACGCTCACGATGCGCAAACCAGCGAAGCCGACGCCGAGGACAGCCACTAGGTCAGCGAGCACATACCGGGCAGGCAGGATCACGCGGCACGTTGAAATGCCGCCATTGACCGTTCAGGGCGTCAAACAGCGACAGCCCCTGATGCACGGCCCCGGCACCACTGAGCAGCTTGAAGGCCTCGACCGCCTGAAAGCAGCCGATAACGCCCACCAGCGGTGCCATCACGCCGCTTTCGGCGCAGCTAAGAGCCTCGTCACCCTGGCCATCGGGGGGATACAGACATGCATAGCAAGGGGCTTTTGCGTCGCGCGGATCAAACACCGCCAGCTGGCCTGAAAAACGGATAGCCGCCCCGGAAACCAGTGGCACCCCGGCTTTTTGCGAAGCGGCATTGATGGCGTAGCGGCTCGAAAAGCGATCGGTACAGTCGAGCACCACGTCGGCGGTGGCGACCAGGCGCTCAAGCGACTCGCCCTCGGCGTGTTCCGCCACGGCGCTCACCCGGCACTCGGGATTGAGCGCTTCCAGGGTGGCCTGGGCGGACTGCGCCTTGTTCTGACCGAGGCTTGCCTGCTGATGGGCGATCTGGCGCTGCAGATTGGACAGCTCGACGCTATCCGCATCCACCAGGGTAATGTGGCCGACACCCGCCGCCGCGAGATACAGCGCCGCCGGCGACCCAAGCCCTCCGGCGCCGATAATCAGCGCGTGGCTATCGATCAGCCGCTCCTGACCGTCGATTTCCACCTCCGGCAGCATGACCTGGCGGCTATAGCGCAGCAGCGCGGCGTCATTCATCATCGGTCACTTTTCCTCGAATTCCTCGACGTCGGGCACATGCAGGCTGAAGCTTTCCTTCACCTCCTCCATGACCACGTAACTTTTCGATTCTTTGACGCCCGGCAGGGTCAGGACGACATCGCCGAGCAGCTGACGGTAGGCCGACATTTCCGGAATACGGCATTTGAGAATGTAGTCGAACTGTCCCGACACCAGGTGGCATTCCTGGATTTGCGGTAGCTTTTCGACGGCGCGACGAAATTCGTCGAAAACCGCCGGCGACTGGGTTTCCAGGCTGATCTCGACGAAGACCAGCAGGTTGGCCTTGAGGGACTGCGGGTCGAGAATCGCTTGATAGCCGCGCACGATACCCGCCTTCTCGAGCCGCTTGACGCGCTCCAGACAGGGCGTAGTGGAAAGCCCCACTTCGGTGGCCAGATCCACATACGAAATCCGCGCGTTTTCCTGCAGGCAGCGCAGGATCTTCAAATCGATACGGTCCAGCGTTCTATTTTTTGCTTTCATGGCAGGATCCATTGCTGATGAATCAGGCGATTGACGAAAAACATCCTAGCGTAACGCGTTCATGACCCGCCAGGTCACGAAGGCTTTCAACGTTTTGGTAGCCTGCCTGGCACATCGCGTCGCGGAGCGCGGCGGCCTGACCGTAGCCGTGTTCGAGCATCAGCCAGCCGGCGTCAGCGAGATACGCTGTCGCCGTCACGACAAGATGCAGCAGATCGGCCATGCCGCCGGCCTCGGCCACCAGGGCAGAAGCGGGCTCGAAGCGCACGTCACCCTCTCGCAGATGGGGGTCATCGGCGGCGATATAGGGCGGGTTGCTGACGATGATATCGAACGTAACCTCGGCATGAGGTGGGGCAAAGGCGCTGAACCAGTTGCTTTGCAGGAAACTGACATGGCCAAGCCCCAGCTTGTCGGCATTGCGCTTTGCCAGTGCGACGGCATCGGGCATCAGGTCAACGCCGGTAACCTGCCAATGGGGGCGCTCGCTGGCAAACGCCAGGGCAATCGCCCCCGTTCCCGTCCCGATATCCAGCAGCCGTCCGCCCGTCTGCGGGGCGCGGCGCAACGCCGCCTCCACCAGCGTTTCGGTATCCGGCCTGGGAATCAGCGTGTCCGACGAGGTGGCAATGGGCAAGCCCCAGAACTCCCGCTCACCGATCAGGTAGGCGACGGGGCAACCCTGGGCACGAGCAGCAACCAGCGCATCGAAACGCGCGTGCTGCCACGTTGAGCAGGGCTTGTCGCCCCAGGTATACAGCCAGGTACGATCGCGCGCCATGACGAACCCGAGCAGCACCTCGGCGTCGACCCGGGCACTCGGTGACCCGGCCCGGGCCAGCCGTTCGGTGGCCTTGAAGAGCAGCGCATCCAGCGTCATCAGGCGCTCTGCAGCGCGGACAGCTGCTCCGCTTGATACTCATGGATCAGCGGATCAATCACGTCGTCGAGCTGCTCGCCGCTGACCACTTCGGTGAGCTTGTAGAGCGTCAGGTTGATACGGTGATCGGTGATCCGCCCCTGGGGGAAATTGTAGGTGCGGATACGTTCGCTGCGGTCGCCCGACCCCACCAGCGAACGGCGGGTATCGGCCTGGTCCTGGCGCTGGGCGTCCTGGGCGCTCTGCTTGAGCCTGGCGGCCAGCAGCGACATCGCCTTGGCACGGTTCTTGTGCTGGCTGCGCTCTTCCTGGCATTCCACGACCACGCCGGATGGCAGGTGGGTAATGCGGATCGCCGAGTCGGTGGTGTTGACGTGCTGACCGCCCGCCCCGCTGGAACGGAAGGTATCGACGCGCAAATCACCGGCATTGATATCCACATCGCCCACATCATCGACTTCGGGCATCACCGCCACGGTGCAGGCCGAGGTGTGAACTCGCCCCTGGGATTCGGTGGCGGGGACGCGCTGCACGCGGTGCGCACCCGACTCGAATTTCAGGCGGGCATACACGCCGTCGCCCTTGATCCGCGAGATGATTTCCTTGTAGCCGCCCTGCTCGCCGTGGCTGGCACTGACGACTTCCACGCGCCAGCCGCGCTTTTCGGCGTAGCGCGAATACATGCGAAACAGATCACCGGCAAACAGCGAGGCTTCGTCGCCGCCCGTGCCGGCGCGCACCTCCAGATAGACGCCGCGACCGTCGTCCGGATCCTTGGGCACCAGCAGGCGCTTGAGCTCGACATCCAGCGCTTCCAGCTGTTCGCGTCCGTCATCGATTTCCATCTCGGCGAGCTCGCGTATCTCCGGATCGCTGTCGCGGCTCAGCTGTTGCGCCGCCTCGATATCCTTTTCGATCCGGCAATAGCGCTGCCAGGCAGCCACCAGCTCGTCGAGCTCGGCGTATTCCCGCGAGTAATCGCGGAAGCGTTTTTGATCGTGGATTACCTCGGGATCAGACAGCAGCATTGACAGCTCTTCAAACCGGTCGGCGAAACTGTCCAAACGTTGACGCAGTGTTTCTTTCATGCGGGCGTATCATCCTTCTGGCGATTGGCCGTCGGTGCCGGTGGTTTCTCGAAGGCGGGCTTGGGCGGCATCAGTAGGCGCGGCGCCGCCTCCAGTAGCGCATGGTCTTCCTGAGAGGCGGCATCGCGCAGCGTCTGGGTCGGCTGATGCATCAGCCGATTGGCCAGCTGATGGGCAAGACGCTCGACGACCTTGGTGGGATCCTCTCCGCGCGCCAGCCGCTCCAGCGCCTGGTCGCGCGCCGTATCGCGCAACGCCTCTCCGTGGCGGCGATAGCCACGAATGAGCTCGCCGCCATGGCGAATGCGTCGCTCATGCTGCCAGCCGCTCACACCATGCTCAATCAGCGATTCCGCCTGGTCGGCGGCGACCTGACGATGGCGGCGGTTTTCCTGAATGACTTCTTCCAGGTCATCGACGGTATACAGGAACACATCGGCAAGTTCGCCCACTTCCGGCTCGATATCCCGTGGAACGGCAATGTCGACCATGAAGACCGGACGATGGCGGCGCTTTTTCAGCGCGCGCTCGACCATGCCCTTGCCGAGAATGGGCAACGGCGCCGCCGTCGAGGAAATGACGATATCCGCCTCTTCCAGCGCGGCGGGGATTTCCGGCAGGGTAATCGCCTTGCCCCCCAGCGGCGCGGATATCTTCTCGGCCCGCTCGCGGGTACGGTTGGCCACCGTCAGCTTGTGCACGCCGGCTTCATGGAGATGCCGGGCAACCAATTCGATGGTTTCTCCCGCCCCGATAAGCAAGGCTCGGGAGCGTCCAAAATCGTCGAAAATCCGGCTTGCCATGCTAACCGCCGCGTAGGCTACCGATACCGGGTTTTTACCGATGCCGGTTTCGGTGCGCACCTGCTTGGCAACGGCAAAGGTGTGCTGGAAGAGCCGCTCGAGCTCGCTGCCCAGCCCCTGGGCTTCGCGGGCCTGCTGGTAAGCCTCTTTCAACTGGCCGAGGATCTGCGGCTCGCCGAGCACCATGGAATCCAGTCCCACGGCCACGCGCATCAGATGGCGTACCGCTTCATTATCCAGGTAGTGATAGGCACAGCGGGTCAGCTCTTCGACCTTCAACTGATGAAAACGGCTCAGCCAGTCAAGGACGACCTGCTCGCCCGCCGCATCGGTGACGCAGTAAAGCTCGGTGCGGTTGCAGGTCGACAGCACCGCCGCCTCGCTGATTTGCGGCATCGCACGCAGTTCCGCCAGCGCGTGATCCAGCTGCGCCGGTGTAAAGGCCACCTGTTCGCGAACGGCGACGCTGGCGGTGCGATGATTGATTCCCAGGGCAAGAAGCGTCATGGGGTATATGTCTTCGCTAGTGTGTCGGTCTTCACGTCAATTTGGGCTTGCTCTGGCAAGTCTAGGCAGCGATGGTGAGGGCGAATCGCCTCTCAATAAAGTGCGTTATCTTAACACAGCACGGAATGATCTGGCGCACACCACTTTGCCGCAGGCGGACAAGCCGCTATGCTGAGCGCTCGGCCACCTGATTGAGACCCGCATGCCACCACGTTTGCTGCTATGTTCCCTGGCCGCCATCACGCTGACCGTGAGCGGCTGCCAGCTGTCGCCCAATGCCCAGGACGAGCGCCTGCCGTTCACCGACGACCCCATGCGCAACGCCCCACCCATCGAGGATGGCCTGGATGCCCGCGGCCTGAGCACGCTGCTGGAAGCGGAATTTGCCGGCCAGCGCGGCGACTTCAGGCGCGCAAGCCAGGGGTATCTGGACGCCGCCCGGCGCTACGGCGCCGAAGCCCTGGCCGAACGCGCCACCTTCGCGGCCCGCTTCAGCGACGACGACGGCCTGATCGAAGACGCCGCCAAAGGCTGGCAGGCCCTCAACCCCCAGGCCGACACACCCAACCGGCTGCTCGCCGCCCTCGCACTGCAGCAGGGCGACTGGCGGGAGAGTCTGGAGCGGCGACTGGCGCTGACCGCCTCCAATCAGGACGGTGAGCTAACCGCGTTTGCCGAAACGGCGATCGCCGAGCAGGCCCCGCTCGAGACGCTGCTGCAGCGGCTCGCCGAGCACCTGAACCAGACGCCGTCCAGCGACCCCGCGCAGCGCGCCGATGCGCTGCTCGCTGCGGCCCTCTGGGAAGCCGCCCTGGGACGCACCGAACAGGCCGGCCGTTACCTTGAGCAGGCGTCGGGCCTCACCGAGCGGCCATCGCTGCTGCTGACCGAGGGCCAACTGGCGATGGAAACCGGCGACCCCGCCAGGGCACGCCAGGCCGCCCGCCAGGGCATGCAGGACAACCCGGACGACGTGCGCTTCTTGCTGCTGCTTGCCCAGGCCGAGATCCGCCTCGACAACCTGGACGCCGCCCAGCAGCAGACCGATGCGCTGCTGGAACGCCATACCGGCAGCAATGCGCTGCGCGTCTCCCTAGCCCAGCTGTATCTCGATGAGGGCCATGCCGGCCCGGCACAGCGCCTTCTCCAGCCGCTGGTCGGCAACGACGACACGCCCAGCCTGGCCTACTATCTGCTCGGCGTGATCGCCCAATCGGAGGGCGACACCGACACGGCGCTGCTCTACTACCGCCAGGTGGACGGCGGCGAAGCGTTCATCCCTGCCCGCGCCACTGCCGCACAGATGCTGATCGACGACGACCGGCTGATCGACGCGCGTGCCTTCCTGCGTGTCGAGCGCATGCGCCATGAGGATTACTTTACCGAGCTGGTCAAGCTCGAAGTCCAGCTGCTCGACGAACGGGGCCAGACCGCCGACGCCGACGCCCTGCTGGGCCGCGAGCTTATGCGTACGCCGGACGATACCGATCTGCTCTACCTGCGAGCCATGCGCGCCTGGGAGAAGGGTGACGTTGAGCAGATGGAAGAGGATCTGCGCCATATTCTGCGCATCGAACCCGACAACGCCGTGGCACTCAATGCGCTGGGCTATACCCTGGCGGATCTGAACCTTCCCAGCCGTCTCGAGGAAGCCCGCGAATTGATCGAACGCGCCTACGCGCTTGACGGGGATAACCCGGCGGTTCTCGACAGCCTGGGCTGGGTACATTATCGCCTGGGCAATCTGAAAGAAGCCCTGACCTGGCTCGAACAGGCCTACGCCCGCATGCCCGATCAGGAAATCGCCGCGCATCTAGCGGAAGTACTCCACGCCCTCGAGCGCAGCGACGAAGCGCGCCAGGTCATCCACGACCTGCAGCAGCGCACCCAGGATCACCCGGCGATTGACGGCTTGATCCAGCGCTATCCTGAACTCGACCCGGCCAGCCGCCTCTAAAAGGGCCCGGGGCCCGCCTCATGTATGCGCCGGCCCTCGACCGAACCACTGACAAGGAGTCCGACATGCCAACCTCTTCCGCCGCGACAGCAGCGCCCACCCGGTCGCTGCGCCGTATTTCAAGACTGGCGGCCTGCGCGGCCGTCGTTTTTCTGGCCGGGTGTGCAAGCCAGGCTCCCCAGGACGACGGTGGCCGTCAGTCCGGCGACTGGGACGACCAGAAGGCCGAGGTCGAGACCTTCGAGACCTGGACACTGGTGGGCAAGGCCGGGCTGCGCACGCCCGAAGAGAACACCAGCGCCAATCTCGACTGGAACCAGCACCCCTACTATTTTCGCATGTTGATCAGCGGCCCCTTTGGCGGCGGACGCACCGTGCTCGAAGGTCGTGAAGGACGTTTTTCGCTTTCCAACAGCGACGGTCGCTTTGAAGCCGAAAGCCCGGAAGCACTGATGGAAGAACAGCTTGGCTGGGCCCTTCCCGTCAGCGCCATGCCCGACTGGGTGCGCGGACTGCCCGGCGACCATGACAGCTACCAGCTGGAAACCGACGAGCTTGGCTTCCCGAGCCATCTCAAACAGGACGGCTGGGACATCGACTACCGCGACTGGGAACGGTTCGAAGGCATGTGGCTACCGCGCCGCCTGGTCATGAACTATAACGATATCCGCATCACCCTGGTGGTCAACGAGTGGCGCGCCATGGGCGATGAAGACCCGCGCGAAGGCGAATAAGCCAAGTCCCTATGACGACGTTAACGCTTCCCGCGCCCGCCAAGCTGAATCGGCTGTTGCACATCACCGGCCGTCGCGAAGACGGCTACCATACGCTTCAGACGCTGTTTCAGATCGTCGATCTCTGCGATCAGCTGTCGCTGACGGCCCGCGAAGACGGCGAGATCCAACTGGTCAACCGCGTGCCAGGCGTGGCTGACGACGACAACCTGATCGTGCGGGCCGCCCGCCTGCTCCAACGGGCCAGCGGCACACGTCAGGGCGCCACGCTGGCACTGGATAAATCCCTGCCCATGGGCGGCGGGCTCGGCGGCGGCAGCTCCGATGCGGCCACAACGCTTGTGGGACTCAACGCGCTCTGGCAGCTCGGGTTTTCCCTGGAGGAACTGGCCGCGCTGGGGCTCTCGCTGGGTGCCGACGTGCCGGTATTCGTCCATGGCCATAGCGCCTGGGCGGAAGGCGTCGGCGAGCAGCTCACGTCGGTCAGCCTCGATACCCCCTGGTTCGTGATCGTTCACCCCGGTGTCAGCGTCTCGACCGCCGCGGTGTTCCTGGACCCGCAATTGACACGCGACAGCCGCCCCATTACTATGGCGCGCGCACTGCAGGGGGGAGCGCCGGAGTGGCGTAACGACTGCGAGGCCGTGGTCAAACGGCGCTATCCAGCCATTGCGGAAGCGCTTGACTGGCTATCGCAGCATGCACCGAGTCGGTTGACCGGCACAGGTGCCTGCGTGTTTGCGGCATTCGACGATGCGCAAACGGCATACGCAGTTGCCGAGGCGGCGGGCCATCACGGACACGCCTGGGTAGCACGCGGACTCAACACCTCTCCTCTACATGATGCTTTGGGTTGCTGAATCGCCCGGTCATTGCAATAGGTTATTGCTGGGGTATCGCCAAGTGGTAAGGCACCGCTTTTTGGTAGCGGCATTCCCAGGTTCGAATCCTGGTACCCCAGCCAACCTGACGCTAACCAGCGGTTTTCTCCCTGATCCCCAACACTGCAAAGGTGGCTGCGCGTGTCAAAATTGATGGTTTTCGCCGGGAATGCCAATCCCGAACTCGCTCAAAAAATTGCCGAGAGCTTGGACAGCCGGATGGGTAATGCCACGGTGGGTCAATTCAGCGACGGTGAGATCGCAGTCGAGATCAATGAGAACGTGCGCGGTAAGGATGTGTTCATTCTGCAATCCACCTGTGCGCCAACCAATGATAACTTGATGGAGCTGATCCTGATGGTCGACGCCCTGCGGCGCGCCTCAGCCACTCGCATCACGGCCGTACTGCCCTACTTTGGCTATGCCCGCCAGGATCGCCGCGTGCGCTCGGCTCGGGTACCCATTTCCGCCAAGGTGGTGGCCGACATGATGGTCAAGGGCGGCGTTGACCGCGTCATGACCATGGACCTGCACGCCGATCAGATCCAGGGGTTCTTCGACGTGCCGGTGGATAACGTTTACGGGTCGCCGATCCTGCTCGACGACATCGAGCGCCAGAACTACAGCGATCTCGTCGTGGTCTCCCCCGACGTGGGCGGCGTTGTCCGCGCCCGCGCCATCGCCAAACAGCTCAACGCTGACCTTGCCATCATCGACAAGCGTCGCCCCCAGGCCAACCAGGCCCAGGTGATGCACATCATCGGTGAAATCGAAGGCCGTACCTGCGTGGTGGTCGACGACATGATCGACACCGCCGGGACACTCTGCAAGGCCGGCGAAGCGCTGAAAGATCACGGTGCCAAGCGCGTTGTCGCCTACGCGACGCACCCGATACTGTCCGGCCCGGCCGTCGACAATATCACCAACTCGGTACTCGACGAAGTGGTGGTGACCGACACCATCCCGCTCTCCGACACAGCGCGGCGCAGCGGCAAGATTCGTCAGTTGAGTGTTGCCGGCCTGATCGCGGAAGCCATCCGCCGGGTCAGCAATGAAGAATCCGTCAGCGCGATGTTCCACTGATCGTCTGACAACACGGCCCACTAACGGGCTCCCGGGAACGTCGTCGTCTGGTCGCGGACGGCGGCGTTTCCTTACTTAAACCAAGAGGCACATTTCATGTCCGATTTTAGTTTGAAAGCCAGCGTTCGTCATGACCTGGGGAAAGGTGCGAGCCGCCGCCTGCGTCGTGCGAACCAGCAGGTACCGGCCGTTGTTTACGGCGGTGAAAAAGGCGCGCAGTCGATCGCTGTCGAAAAGACCGCTTTCTACAAGGCGATCGAAGACGAGTCGTTCTTCTCCTCGGTCATCACCCTGTTGATTGAAGGCAAGGAAGAACAGGTAGTCGTGCGTGACCTTCAGCGTCACCCGTACAAGCCGCTGCTGACCCACGCCGACTTCCTGCGCGTTGACGCCACCCACGAAATCACCATGAACGTGCCGCTGCACGTTGTCGGTGAAGACGCCTGTGTCGGTATCAAGGATCAGGACGGCGAGCTGCACGTCCTCGCCAACGAAGTGGCGATCAGCTGCTTGCCGAAAGACCTTCCGGACTATCTGGAAATCGACATCAGCAACGTCGAAGTCGGCACTACGCTGCACCTGTCAGACCTGGCCCTGCCGGCAGGCGTCACCTCGGTGGACCTGTCCCACGGTGAAGATCACGACAACGCGGTACTCAGCGTCACCAAGATGAAAGTGCGTACCAGCGACGAAGACGAAGACGGTGAAAGCGACAGCGAAGACGAAGCAGACAACAGCGCCGAGTAAGCTGTCAGCGGGGGCCGTGCGCGCACGGCCCTCGTGAGATGACGATCAAGCGCTTCGGCGCTTGATTTTTTTTGCCGTCTGCACGATACAAAATATCTCCCGGAAATGTTTTTCGACCGTCGGCGTCCTGCCGACGACGCGAGAAATATTCCCGGAAATTTTTTGGAGGTGGGAAATGAGCCAGGTAACGGCCATTATTGGCCTGGGTAACCCCGGGGCGGAGTACGCGGCAACGCGCCATAACGCCGGTTTCTGGCTGGTGGATGCCATTGCCCGCAGCGTGCATGGCGAGCTGCGCCCGGAAAAGAAGTTCCTGGGCCACTATGCCAAGGTTCACCTCAATGACCATGAGGTACACCTGCTCAACCCCGCCACCTTCATGAATCGCAGTGGCGCAGCGGTGGCGGCACTGAGTCAGTTCTTCAAACTCGCCCCCGATAACCTGCTGGTCGCCCACGACGAGCTCGACCTGCCTCCCGGGCAGGCGCGCTACAAAACCGGCGGCGGCCACGGCGGCCACAATGGCCTGCGCGACATCATCAGCGCACTGGGCAACCAGAAACAGTTTCATCGGGCGCGCATTGGCGTGGGCCACCCGGGCGAGGCCAGCCAGGTGACTCACTATGTCCTGGGGCGCGCCGGCAAAGCCGATCAAGCCGCCATCGAGCGAGCTATCGACGAGTGCCTGGCGACCTTGCCCCTGGCGTTGGCCGGCGACTGGTCCCGGGCCATGAACCAGCTGCACAGCTTCAAGCCATAGCGCACCCGCCAGTGGTTGGCAGCGCGCGCATCTCGTAGAATGGCGGTCACTTTCACGCCCTACCACCTTTTTCAGGAATATTTTATGGGTTTCAACTGCGGCATCGTCGGCCTGCCCAACGTCGGCAAGTCGACACTTTTCAACGCGCTCACCAAGTCAGGCATCGATGCAGAAAACTTCCCCTTCTGCACCATCGAGCCCAACGTGGGCATCGTGCCCATGCCCGACCCGCGCCTCAACAAGCTGGCCGAGATCGTCAAGCCCCAGAAAGTACTGCCCACCACGATGGAGTTTGTCGATATCGCGGGCCTTGTCGCCGGGGCCTCCAAGGGTGAAGGCCTGGGCAACAAGTTCCTGGCCAATATCCGCGAAACCCAGGCGATTGCCCATGTGGTGCGCTGTTTCGACAACGAAAACGTTATCCACGTGGCCAATCAGGTCGACCCGCGCGCCGATATCGAGACGATCAATCTCGAGCTGGCCCTGGCCGACCTGGACACCGTCGAAAAAGCCAGCCAGCGCCTGGTTCGCTCGGTGAAGGGCGGCGATAAGGAAGCGATAGCGACCAAGGAAATCCTCGACCGCATTCAGCCGCACCTGGCGGAAGGCTTGCCGCTGCGCAGCGTGGGCTTGAGCGACGACGAGCAGCGCCAGGTGAAGAGCTTCGGCTTTTTAACCCTGAAGCCCACCATGTACATTGCCAACGTCAATGAAGACGGCTTCGAGAACAATCCTTACCTGGACGTGGTTCACGAGATCGCCGCCGAGGAAGGCGCCGTGGTGGTGCCGGTGTGCAATCAGATCGAAGCGGAAATCGCCGAGCTGGATGACGAAGAACGCGCCATGTTCCTGAGCGAAATGGGCATGGAGGAGCCCGGCCTGGACCGCGTCATTCGCGCCGGCTATGCGCTGCTCGGGCTGCAGACTTACTTCACGGCGGGGGTCAAGGAAGTCCGCGCCTGGACTGTCAAGCAGGGCGCCACCGCGCCCGAAGCGGCCGGGGCGATTCATACCGACTTCCAGAAAGGCTTTATCCGCGCTGAAGTGGTCGCCTACGACGACTTTGTTTCCCTGAACGGCGAACAGGGCGCCAAAGATGCCGGCAAGTGGCGCCTCGAAGGCAAGGAGTACATCGTCAAGGATGGCGACGTGGTGCATTTCCGTTTCAACGTCTAGGATCGCTCCCGCTAACAACATGCCCTCTAGCGTTTAACGTGCTGCCTTCCGGGCAGCACGAAACCCTGCTAGGGTTCTGGACATGTCATTTTTACGCCTCCCCATTGGTCAACAGGATCCGCGTCCTGGCTCACGACCTCATCTGCTGATTGCGCCCTTGCTGTCCCTCGCACTTCTCGGTTGCGGCCAGGAGGATCCCCCGGTTACCCAGCTCGACCCGCCCGAACCGGGGGATACCCTCAAGGTGGCCAGCCGCAACAGCGCGACCAGCTACTACCTGGATCGCAATGAGACACCGGCTGGTCCCGAGCACGACCTGGTCGAAGCGTTCGCCGACCGCCATGACTGGGAGGTCGAGTGGACGCTTTACGATTCCACCGCCGACGTGCTTAGGGCCCTGAAAGACGGCGAGGTACAGCTCGCCGCTGCGGGCTTGACGCACCTCCCCTCTCGGGATGAGCACTTCCAGCGCGGGCCTACCCACACCGATATCGTCGAGCAGCTGGTCTGCCACCGCGACATGCGCCCCCTACCGCACCAGGTAGAGGATATGGCGGGGATCGAAATCCGCGTCACGGCGGACTCCAGCTACGCGGAAAAGCTCGAGAGCCTGGTGAACCAGCACACCGGCATCGACTACGAGGAGGATCCTCGTACCACCGAGATATTGCTGGCCGAGGTGGCGCAACAGCGTATCGACTGCACGGTGGCCGACTCGAATATCGTGCAGGTGGTGCGCCGCCACTTCCCGCACCTGGAAATCGCCATGAACCTCACCAGCGGCGACCGGCTGGGCTGGTACCTGCCTCCGGAACAGGCGGCGCTCGCCGAGATGGCGGATCAATGGATGGCGAGCAGCGAAGGACAAGCCAGCGTGTCGGCGGTTACCCAGCACTACTATGCTTATATCGGCGAATTCGACTTTGTCGACCTGCGCGCGCTCAACCGTCGCATCGACGAGCGGCTGCCCGACTTTCTCGACATCTTCTTGGAGGCCGAACGCAACACCGGCATGCCCGCCGACCTGCTCGCGGCCCTGGCCTACCAGGAGTCACACTGGGATCCCCAAGCGGTTTCCCCCACCGGCGTGCGCGGCATCATGATGCTTACCCAGAATACCGCTGAGTCGCTGGGCGTCGACAACCGCCTCGACCCGGCCGCGGCAATCAACGGCGGCGCCCGGTACCTGGCCGACCGTCATGAACGCCTGCCCGACACCCTCCCCGAACCGGATCGCACCTACCTGGCCCTGGCCAGCTACAACATCGGCCGCGGCCACGTACTGGACGCGCGCAAGCTGGCCCGCGAGCTGGGCAAGAACCCTGACTCCTGGGAGGACATGAAAGAAGTGCTGCCGCTCAAGGCTGACAAACGCTATTACCCTCAGACGCGATACGGCTACGCGCGGGGCTACGAGCCCGTTCATTATGTTCAGCGCATCCGCAACTATCAGGACGTTATCCGGGCGTCGATCGACTGGTTACCCCTGACGCGCCCGGACGAAAGGTAATCGCCTCGACGTGCCTTGCGCAACAAACACTTGACGGACACGGCGGCGCTGAGTAATATTCGCCCCCGTTGAACGGCTACGTAGCTCAGCTGGTTAGAGCACATCACTCATAATGATGGGGTCCCCTGTTCAAATCAGGGCGTAGCCACCAACAACCGAATACCCAAAGCCCGCTGATCCTGTCAGCGGGCTTTTTTTTGGGTAGCCGATGGCAATCAGCTTAATATTGCGCGGTTCAGGAACTCCACCAGCGCTCGGGTAAGGTGGTCGACGTCGTGGGTGCCCGCCGTTTCACGTACCGAGTGCATTGCCCACTGCGGCAGCCCCACGTCAATGGTCGGCACGCCGACTTCGGTGGCGGTAATCGGGCCGATGGTGCTGCCGCACCCCATGTCCGAGCGGGTCACAAACGATTGAACGGGCACGTCCGCCGCGCGGCAGATATCACGGAACAGCGCGCTGGTCACGCTGTTGGTGGCATAGCGCTGGCTGGCGTTGATCTTGATCACCGGCCCGCCGTTAAGCGCCGGCCCGTGCTGCTCGTCGTGCTTGTCGCGAAAGTTGGGGTGCAGTCCGTGGGCGTTATCGCAGGAGATCATCAGCGACGACTGGATCAGTTGGATCAGCGACTCTTCGCTCCCCCCGCCGACCTGCGCATTGAGGCGCTTCAGCACATCACCCAGAAACGGCCCCTGGGCGCCGCAGGCGCTGGCGCTGCCCACCTCTTCGTGGTCATTGGCCACGAGCAACGCCCCTTGCTGAGCATCGCTTTCCAGCAGCGCTTCCAGACCCACGAAGCACGACAACAGATTATCCAGCCGCGCGCTCGCCACCAGCTCCTGGTTGACGCCCACCAGCGAGGGCGGCTGAACGTCGTAAAAGCCTAGCTCAAAGTCGACGATATCCACGGCGCGCAGGCCGTGCTCGGCTTCCAGCCAGCGGGCCAGCAGGTCGTGGAGCTTGTCGGTATCGCTTTGCAGCAGCACCGGCGCCATCTGGGTCTGGGGATTGATGCTGCGTCCCGCGTTCGCATCGCGGTCAAGGTGAATTGCCAGGCTCGGAATCATCGCCACCGCGTGATTCACGTTAAGCAGCACGCTTTCCAGCTGACCGTCCGCATGGCGAATATGCACCCGGCCGGCCAGTCCCAGATCACGGTCGAACCACGGGGTCAATAGCGCACCGCCATACACCTGAACGCCGAGCTGTAGCCAGCCCGCCGCATACTGGGTGGCGTTGGGTTTCAGATGCAGCCCAGGACTATCGGTATGCGCGCCGATCATGCGCAGATCGGCAAGCGGCCCGGCAGGCAACTGAAAAGCAATCAACGATGAATCGTTGCGCGTCACGTAGTAGCGCTGACCGGGCGATAACTGCCAGCTGGCGGTTTCTTCCAGCCGCTGAAACCCGCCCGCTTCCAGGCGCTGCACCATGGCAAGCGTAGCGTGCCACGGGGTCGGCGACTGGTGCAGAAAATCGCATAGCCGGGCGATGCGGTCAGCGTTGAACGTTTCGGACATGGAAATCCTCATTAGCGACATGATTGAGTCTCGGCACAGCAGGTGACCTGCTACAATGCCCCTTCGGCCTTCGCAACTCATAGGCCAGATGCGGGTCTTAAACGCATGAGTGTACACAAATCCGGGAGAGCTTGACTGATGAGCTTGTTTGCAACGCTTTCGCGCTCGGTCGCCCTAACGGTCATGCTGGTCATTGCCAGCCCGGCCGCCTTAGCGCAACTGGAGCCGACCGAAGAACAGCGCCAAGCGGCGGTAGAAATTGCCGACTCGCTCCGCTACGGCCACTACGCTGATGTCAACTTTGACGAAGCCTGGTCGGAAGAGGCCTTTGATCGCTACCTGGAAATTCTGGATAGCCAGCGCGCGTACCTGCTGGACAGCGACATCGCCCCCTATCGCCACCTGGAAACCGATCTGGCCGATACGGTATTGGAGGGCGAGCTGGATGAAGCCTTTGCACTTTATGATCGCCTCAGCGAGCGCCACACCGCGCGGCTTGAATGGCTGCTTGATCGCCTCGACGACGACACCACCTTCAACTTCGACGGCGACGGACGTCTCGAACTCGAGCGCGAAGACGCCGACTGGGCCGAGCGCCAAAGCGACCTGGATGCGCTATGGGAAAAGCGGCTGAAAAACGATGCCCTGACCCTCGCCCTGACCGACCAGGACAATGAGCAGATCGTCGACAACCTCCGCCAGCGCTACGAAGGCCAGCTCTCTCGCCTGGAGCAGACCGAAGCGGAAGACGTCTTCGGGCTGATCATGGCTGCGGTGACCGGCACCATCGACCCGCACACCAGCTACCTCTCCCCTCGCCAGGGCGAGTCCTTCGATATTCAGATGAGCCTGTCGTTGGAAGGTATCGGCGCCCTGCTTCAGTCAGACGGTGAATACGTCAAGGTCTCGAGCCTGGTGGCAGGCGGCCCGGCCGAACGCGCCGGCGTGCTCGAGCCCGCCGACCGCATCATCGCCGTGGGGCAGGAAGACGGCGAAATGGTCAACGTGATCGGCATGCGCCTGGATAACGTGGTTGACCTGATTCGCGGCCCGAAAGGCTCGCAAGTGCGCCTGGACGTGGTACCCGCCCAGGCCGTGGACATGACGCGCTCGCAGACCGTCACCATCACCCGCGACACGGTCGACCTCGAAGACCAGGCGGCCCAGAGCGAGGTGATTGACGTTGAGCGCAACGGCACCACCCATCGCCTGGGGGTCATCGAAATTCCGACGTTCTACGTCGACTTTGACGCCTGGCAGGCGGGCGAAGACGACTACCGCAGCACCACCCGGGATGTTGCCAAGGAGATCGAGCACCTCAAGCGCCAGGACGTAGAAGGCATCGTACTCGACCTGCGCAATAACGGTGGCGGCGCACTGCAGGAAGCCAACTCGCTGATCGGCCTGTTTATCGATCGTGGCCCCACCGTCCAGGTGCGCGACGCCGACGGCCGCATCAATCTCTACGGCGACAGTGACGCCGGCACGCTTTACGACGGGCCCCTGGGTGTTCTGGTCAACCGACTGTCGGCCTCGGCGTCCGAGATTCTCGCCGGCGCGATTCAGGATTATGGGCGCGGTATCGTGATGGGCAGCCAGACCTTCGGTAAAGGCACCGTGCAGACGCTGAGCGACTTGAACCATGGCGAGATCAAGCTCACCCGGGCCAAGTTCTACCGCATTTCCGGGGACAGCACCCAGAACCGCGGCGTCGAGCCGGATATCCAATTCCCCTCGCTGCTGGATCCTGAACGCATCGGCGAAAGCAGCCTGGATCATGCCCTGGAATGGGACACGGTTCAGGACGTCCAGTACCGTCGCTATGGCGAACCCGAGCGCTACCTGAATGCCCTGGTATCCGCCCACGAACAACGCGCGGACGACAACCCGAACTTCCGCTACCTCGAGCGTCAGTCGGCGCTGTCCCGGGAACTTCGTGAGCAGACTACCAGCGTCAGCCTGAATCGCGAACAGCGCGAACGCGAGAGTCAGGCCCAGGAAGCCGAGCAGCTCTCCCTCGAGAACCAGCGGCGACGCGCCCTGGGGCTCGAGGAACTCGAGGAGTGGAGCGATGCGCGGGATCCGACCCCGCTCGCCGACAATGGCAGCGACAACGGCAATAGCGAAGAAGACGAGGAAAAAAGGCCGGTAGAGCGAGCGCAGGTGCTCGAAGCCGGCGAAATCCTGCTCGACTACGCGCAGCTGCAGAGCGCCCAGCGTTTCGTCAAACGCTAACCACTGGCGGTCGACGCAGGCGTATATAACCGTGACGCCGATGCCCTAGGGCATCGGCGCCGTGTCGTTAGCGACCTAGCACAGCGCGGCACGCCGCGTGGGCCGATCACCCATGGCGCTCAAGCGCTGCGACCGGCGCGACAGCTCTGCCAGACACCCCTGCTGGGCGGACTCGATGATTCGCTGGGCCCAGGGCGGTAGCTGCGGTGATAAATGATAATACACCCATTGACCGTCGCGCTGATCCAGCAGCAGCCCGCACTGGCGCAGCTGAGCGAGATGGCGCGACACCTTGGGTTGAGATTCCTCGAGAGCGTAGGTCATTTCACACACGCACAGCGATTGCTCCCGGGCAATCAGCAGCACCAGCATCAGTCGCGTCTCGTCGCTCAAGCACTTGAATACCTGCAGCGCGTCCAGCGAAGTGGATGTTCCCACGGCGAGTTCCTATCCAATAAATGATCGATGAGGTTAGTTTACGCCACCATGCTGAAGCCTCCAATGCCGCAGGCAGGATGCATGTTACAGACAGGCGTCATCACCCAGGGTGCCGTCAGGCAGCGGGTGCACAAGGGACGAAATAAATGATGCTTGGAAGCTAACAGCAATACGCGTCGGCGGGATAGAACAGTAGACGCGAGATGGCTCCCCGAGCAGGACTCGAACCTGCGACCCAATGATTAACAGTCATTTGCTCTACCAACTGAGCTATCGGGGAACAACAAAACTACCGTAACCGGCAGATACAGAATGTGTTGCGGGGCAATCTGGCTCCTCGAGCAGGACTCGAACCTGCGACCCAATGATTAACAGTCATTTGCTCTACCAACTGAGCTATCGAGGAACGGTTAGACCGCCGTGCTTGAGATGTATTGCGTTGGCTCCCCGAGCAGGACTCGAACCTGCGACCCAATGATTAACAGTCATTTGCTCTACCAACTGAGCTATCGGGGAACTGCTCAAACACGGTGCGTAGTATACTCATAGAAACGTGACGGTCAAGCATCGATTATCGAGCAACGCTAGCCGCTGGTTTCATGTATCCGTATAATACGCTCATTAACGACAGTGGCCTGGCCATCACCAGACCGCACGATAACACTCCATTCATCCTCGTCCCCCGACGACCCATAGATGACAGGTACCGATGGCGAAGAAGCTCTTCATCAAAACGCACGGCTGCCAAATGAACGAGTATGACTCCTCCCGCATGGCGGACATGCTCGGCGTTTCCCATCAGCTCGAACTGACCGATAACGAGCGCGAGGCCGATGTCATTCTTCTCAACACCTGCTCCATTCGTGAAAAAGCGCAGGAAAAGGTGTTCCATCAGTTGGGACGCTGGAAAAAGCTCAAGGACGCCAACCCCGATCTGGTCATCGGCGTAGGCGGCTGCGTGGCCAGCCAGGAAGGCGAGGCGCTGCGCAAGCGGGCACCCCATGTGGACATGGTGTTCGGCCCGCAGACGCTGCACCGGGTGCCGTCCATGCTGGATGCGCGCCGCGACAATCAGATCGCCGCAGTGGACGTCACCTTCCCGGAAATCGAGAAGTTCGACCATCTGCCTCAGCCGACCTCTGACGGGGCCACGGCGTTCGTGTCGATCATGGAAGGCTGCTCGAAGTACTGCACGTTCTGCGTGGTGCCTTACACCCGTGGCGAAGAAGTCTCGCGCCCCTTCGAGTCGGTCATGGATGAAATCATTCACCTTGCCGACCAGGGCGTGCGGGAAGTCAACCTCCTGGGCCAGAACGTCAACGCCTACCGTGGCGAAAATCAGCTCGGCGATGAGATCGACCTGGCCGAGCTGATTGCCTGCGCCGCCGCAGTTGACGGCATTGATCGCATCCGCTTCACCACCTCGCATCCGGTGGAGTTCACCGATAGCCTGGTGGACGCCTACGCCGATATTCCGGAGCTGGTCAGTCACCTGCACCTGCCGGTGCAGTCCGGCTCGGATCGCATCCTGAATGCCATGAAGCGTGGCCACACGGCAGAAGCGTACATTGAAAAGATGGAACGGATTCGCGCCAACCGTCCGGACATCAGCTTCTCCTCCGACTTCATTATCGGCTTCCCCGGCGAAACCGAAGAGGATTTCGAAGCGACGATGGATCTGATCCATCGCATCGGCTTCGACCACTCGTTCAGCTTTGTCTACTCGGCGCGCCCCGGCACCCCCGCCGCTGCCCTTGAAGATGAGACGCCGGAAAGCGTCAAGAAAGAACGTCTGGCGATCCTGCAGGCGCGTATTCTTCAGCAGGCCGGGCAAATCAGCCGTCGCATGGTCGGCACCACCCAGCGCATTCTGGTCACCGGTTTTTCGCCGAAAGACCCCGGCCAGCTATCCGGCCGCACCGAAAACAACCGGGTCGTCAACTTCCGCGCCGCCAACCCCACCGAGCTGATCGGCTACTTTGTCGACGTGGACATCACCGAAGCCCTGCCCAACTCGCTGCGCGGCGAGCTGGCCTCTCCCGAGCGTTATTGAACATCGCTTATCCAGGTAATTGCCCCGACACCCGTTGGGGCAGTAAGCTGATATTCACAGTCATCAACCAACAGGTTTCCCACTCTTGAGCCAGCCATCGTCTCAGGCCAACCGCATTACGACGCTAAGCCTTGAACCCAATGACCCGCAGCGCCTTGCCAGCCTCTGCGGTCAGCAGGATGAGCACCTGAAGCTGATTGAAAGCCGCCTGGACGTGACACTGCGCAACCGCGGCAATGTCTTCCAGTTGGCCGGCGCCGCCAACCGTATCAAGGCGGCCGCCAACGTCCTGGAACATCTCTACCGTGAAACCGCCGCAGACGAGCTCTCCGCCGACACCGTGCATCTGTTCCTGCAGGAATCCGGCCTCGAAGCGCTTGATGAAGAAGAGGACAGTGAAGGCGACGGCGATGAAGTGATCATGCGCACCCCGCGCACCATGATCAAACCCCGCGGGCTCAATCAGCAGCGCTACGTGACCAGCATCCGCGAACACGACATCAACTTCGGCATTGGCCCGGCGGGTACCGGCAAGACCTACCTTGCCGTGGCGGCCGCTGTCGAAGCGCTCAATCAGCAGGAAGTGCGGCGCATCCTGCTCGTCCGCCCGGCGGTGGAAGCCGGTGAGAAGCTCGGCTTTCTGCCCGGCGATCTCGCCCAGAAAATCGACCCGTACCTGCGCCCGCTTTACGACGCGCTTTATGAAATGATCGGCTTTGAGCAGGTCGCCAAGCTGATCGAGCGCCAGGTCATTGAAATTGCCCCGTTGGCGTACATGCGCGGCCGCACGCTCAACAACGCCTATATCATTCTCGACGAGAGCCAGAACACCACGCCCGAGCAGATGAAAATGTTCCTGACGCGGATTGGCTTTGGCTCCACGGCGGTGATTACCGGCGACGTCACCCAGGTCGACCTGCCCAAGGGGCAACGCTCGGGCCTGATCCAGGTACTCGACGTGCTGAAGGATACCCCGGGTATCGGCGTGACCCACTTTGCCGCCAAGGATGTGGTACGCCACCCGCTGGTGCAGCGCATCATCGAAGCCTACGACGCCTTTGAATCCCAGCAGGAAGCCGAGGAACGCGCCCGCCGCGACGCCCGTCAGCAAGAGCGGGATGCCCGCATGCAGGCCCGGGAAGGCACGGGAGACAGCTCGCCATGAGCGACATCGTGATCGACCGACAGGCCGCCATCGACGATCAGCACCTGCCCAGCCAGGCGCAGCTCACCCAATGGGTGGGCGATGTGCTGGCCGGGCATCCCGATGACCCACGTCGGGAGCTGACGATTCGTTTTGTCGACGCCGACGAAAGCCAGACACTGAACCGCGATTACCGCGGTAAGGACAAGCCCACCAACGTGCTCTCGTTTCCGTTCGAGAATCCGCCGGGAATGGCCCTGCCGCTACTTGGCGACCTGGTGATCTGCCACGCCGTGGTCGCCCGGGAAGCCGAGGAGCAGCACAAGACCCTCGCGCACCACTACGCACATATGGTGATTCACGGCACCCTTCACCTGCTTGGCTATGATCACATGGACGACGACGAGGCCGAGGCAATGGAGCAATGCGAGCGCGTTCTGCTGGCGGCGCTGGGCATCGCCGACCCCTATGCGACTTAATGTCCATACGTCGAACTGGTACCGCGCCCCTGGTCAGTGATAAAACATCCCTGCATGTCACTCAACCTGAGTCCGTCAACAAGAGATTACCCGCATGAGCGAAGACCGATCGAGCAACGCCAATCAACGATCCTGGCTCGAGAAACTCTTTGGTGCCCTTTCCGGCGACAACGACGAACCCAGCTCACGCGATGAGTTACTGGAATTTTTGCGCCACGCTGCGGGGCGCCTGAAGCTTGACCAGGACGCCATCATGATCATTGAGGGCGCCCTGGAAATCAGCGATCAGCAGGTGCGCGAAATCCTCATTCCTCGCTCACAAATCTCGGCCATCACCCTCGATCAGACCAGCGAAGAATACCTGGCGCTGATCCAGGAAACCGGCCATTCGCGCTATCCGGTCATCGGCGAAAACCTCGACGACGTCAAAGGCATCCTGCTGGTCAAGGATCTGCTGCCGCTGCTCTCGAAGACCCAGGCCGAGCGCGATGCCTTTCAGCTTGACGATATCGTCCGCTCGGCGATGTTCATCCCCGAGTCCAAGCGACTCAACAGCCTGCTGAAGGAATTCCGCGATACCCACAACCATATGGCCGTGGTGGTCGACGAATACGGCGGCACGGCAGGTATCATCACTATCGAGGATATCCTCGAGCAGATCGTCGGCAACATCGAGGATGAGCACGACGCCGACGAGGAAGAGGATATCCGCGAGCTCGACAACGGCCGCTACGCTATCCGCGCGCTGACGACCATCGACGACTTCAACGAGCACTTCAACACCAAGTTCTCCGACGATGAGTTCGACACCATCGGCGGGCTGGTGATGCAGCAGTTTGGCCACCTGCCCCAGCGCGGCGAACATACCCATCTGGGCGGCTGGCGATTCGAAGTCCTCAACGCCGACAACCGCCGCATCCGCTTACTCGAAGCCTACCGGGAACAACGCCCAGACAGCCGCGACGACGATCAGGAAGACGACTGACCGACACGCCTTCAACGTCCAGGACATTCGCTAGATAGGATATCTCGCCATGGGAAGCCTTCCCGCCGTGTTTCAGCAGCTCGTCGCCGCCTTGGTGGCCGGCGGTTTCACTACGCTGACCGCCTCACCGTTTGAGCTTTGGTGGCTTGGGCCGGTAGCCGCCGGCCTGATGTTTGCAGGCCTTCATCAATTGACGCCGGCCCAGGCCGCGCTCAAGGGCTGGTGCTACGGGATAGCGCTCTTCGGCACCGGCGCCTCCTGGGTCTACGTATCGATTCACGACTACGGCTATACCGGCGTGCCGCTCGCGCTGTTTCTTACCGCCCTGTTTGTCTGCATCCTGGCGCTGTTCTTTGCTGGCACGCTATGGCTTTACCGGCGCTTTACCGGCCCACGGCTGGCGCTGGTCACCTTCGCCGGCGCCTGGGTGTTGGGCGAAGTGCTGCGCACCTATCTCTTCACCGGTTTTCCCTGGCTATTGCTCGGCTCGGGCTATGTGGACTCACCGCTGGCCGGCTGGGCGCCGCTTGGCGGCGTGTATCTGCTGTCTCTGCTGGTCGCGCTGAGCGGGGCGCTGGGCGCAACGCTGCTGCTGCGCCGCCAATGGTGGACGCTGGCACCGCTGGCCGCCATCTGGCTGGTGCCACTGGCGCTACCCGCGCAGTGGACCACGCCGGTCGACACCCCCACCCGGGTAGCCCTGCTGCAGGGCAATCTTCCCCAGCTTGAGAAATGGACGCCCGAAGGCCAGCGCAACGCCGCCAACATCTACAGCGACCTGACCCGCGACGTCGCCGACGAGGCTGATCTGATCGTCTGGCCGGAAACCGCCCTGCCGATGATAGAAACCCAGGCGCGCCCAGTGCTTGAGCGGGTGCAAAGCCATTTACCCACCGACACGGCGCTGGTGACGGGTGTGGTTCAGCGCGATATGGACAATCGCTACTTCAACAGCGTGGTGGGGGTGGGCGATGTCGAGGGCAGCTATCAAAAAGAGCACCTGGTGCCGTTTGGTGAGTACCTGCCGCTGGAGAGTGTGCTGCGCGGCGCCATCGACTTCTTTAACCTGCCCATGTCGAGCTTTGCCAAAGGCGAAGCGGATCAAGCCCCCATGCAGGCAGCCGGGGTGCGCATTGGCAATGCCATCTGCTACGAAATCATCTATCCGCAGCTGGTGGCCAGCCGCGCCAAGGACAGCGACGTGCTGATGACGCTGTCCAACGACACCTGGTTTGGCGCCTCGATCGGGCCCCACCAGCACCTGCAGATGGCAAGGCTCAGGGCGCTGGAAAACGGCCGTTACGTGGTGCGTGCCACCAGCAACGGCATTACCGCGATCATCGACGCCCAGGGCGCTATCGTCGAGCGCGCACCGCAGTTTGAAACCACGTCGCTGACCGGCGAGTTCTACGCTATGGAAGGCTTAACGCCGTTTACCCGCATGGGCAGCTGGCCGGTGTGGCTTTTAGCCGCACTCATGGTACTGGTGGGTGTGCCGCAGACTCGCCGCCGGTAAACTAGGCTCCCCGGTCGGTATGCGGCCGGGGGTCGATAACGCTGCTATAGGTATTGCCATGCTGTCATCTCGCCCCTTCCTGTTACTCATCGCGCTCCCGCTTGTTCTGGCATTATTGCTTGGCGGCGTCATCTTTGGCGGTCAGGCATTATCCGACAGCCATGTCGACGATGATATTCAGCGCGCCCTGTCGCAAACCCTCGATACCTCCAGTGAGATCGAGCTTGCCAAGCTGCAGAAAGTGCAATACGGCTACACCATTTGCGGACTGTACCGCACCGCCTCGTCGGAACGCGGCTACGCCTCGTTCATGTACGATACGCAAAGCGACGACGTCATCCTGGATATCTCGTCGCCGCGCTATCAGTCGCGCTGCAGCCTCTCCGTTGCCTGCCAGTAACCTAGCTTTCCGTGACGAGCTGGTTGATATCGGCCACGGCGTCTGTGATCGGATGGCTGTCGCGGATCAGAAACCGGGCCTCCCCCTCGCGATCGAACGCAAACACCGCGCTTGTGTGGTTAACGATATAGTCGCCGCGCTTATTGGGCGTTTCGTACTCGTAGGTGACCCGCATGCGATTGGTCAGCGCATCGATCTCTGAACGTTCACCGGTAATGCCCACAAATTCGTCGCCAAATGCGCCGGTATAGCGTTTGACAACCTCGGGGGTATCCCGCGCGGGGTCGACGGTAATGAACAGCACCTGGATATCGTCGCGTACGTCGTCGTCGAGCCGATTCAAGGTGCCCGCCAGCCTCGCCAGCGTAATCGGGCACACATCCGGGCAGAAGGTATAGCCGAAGTAGACCAGCGTCACCTTGCCGGCATAATCCTCGGCCTCTACCGCCTGACCGTTTTCATCGACCAGCGAGAAATCCAGCGGCGGCATGATCTCGTGGGTTTCTGCCGTGCGCCAGTTGGTATCGACGCAGCCGGCTAGCCAGAGGGACGCAAGCGCCACCAACAAACCTTTATACATGACACACATCCTGCCTGAAGGCGCTTAAAGCGATACTGGAGACACTACATCGAACGTGACCGAGAGACGCTGGTTATCGGCGAACTCAAGCTGCACGTCCACCTCATCCCCCACCGACAGCGCTTTCTCGCGGCCGATCAGCATCAGGTGATGCCCCTTGGGCGCAAACGCAAAGCGCTCGCCTGGAGCAATCTCGACCTGCTCAACCGCGTGCATGTGCGCCATGCCGTCCTGTTCTGCGCTGACATGCAGCTCGACGGTTTCAAAGGCATCGCTGTCTGCGCCAACCAGCACGACGGCCTTGTCGCCCGCGTTGTAAAGCTCAAAATACCCGGCCCCCGGCTGCTCGCCAGGCAGCAGGCTCGCCCGTGCGTCGCTTACCTGTAGATCCTGCCCGTAGACATAACCGGTGGTTAATAACGCCACCAGAAGACCGCCTGCCCAACGCCGAGACGTCGTAAAAAGGTTACTTGCCATGATATTTCTCCATTCAAGGAAGCGGCGTTAACGCCGCTTTACCGGTCGACCATTATAAATCACCCACGACATCCTGCATGGTGACAACATGCCTTATTGAAGCATCGCTACCATAGCCGGATCCTGGCTTTGTGCAACCCGTCTGCGACATCGTGTCCGCCGGCCCCAATGCAAAACGTCCTGCCGATGGGCAGGACGCTTGATTACATAGGCGTACCCGATGAACTACTCAGGAAACATCAGGTATTTCGCCCAGCACCTCTGGAATCGTGGTTTTGACATAGCGCCCGGGGGCCGGCTCGATCACCTCAAGCTCGCCTTCACCCGGCGTACGCGCCGCGACCATCTTTTTCGGATCCGGGTCGGCATAGCCGTTCTCGGTGATCCAGGCGTGCCAGTGGGGCCACCAGGAGCCTTCGTTGAACGTTGCCCCTTCCAGCCAAGCCTCGTGGCTGTCCGGCAGCTCGCCGTTGGTCCAGTAGCCATACTTCTGCTTGTGGGGCGGGTTGACGATTCCGGCAATATGCCCGGAGCCCCCCAGCACAAAGGTAGACGGCCCCTTGGGCAGCAAGGCGCCGTAATAGGTGCTGTTCCACTTGGCAATGTGATCTTCCTTGGTCGAGACGAAGTAGCTCGGCGTCGACACTTTTCTTAGATCAATCTTCACCCCGTCTAGCTCGATACCGCCGGGCTCTACCAGCTTGTTTTCCAGGTACATGTGGCGCAGGTACCAGGCATGGGTGCCGGCGGGCAGGTTGGTGCCGTCGGTGTTCCAGTAGAGCAGATCAAACGCTGGCGGCGTTTCGCCTTTCAGGTAATTATTGATATAGAACGACCAGAACAGGTCGTTTTCGCGCAGCAGGTTGAAGGTGTAGGCCATCGAGCGGCCGTCCAGATACCCCTTCGTCTGCATGGTGTCTTCCAGGCCCTCGACCACGCGCTCGTTGAGGAACACGCCGATATCGCCGGGATCACGGAAGTCCTGAAGCGTTGCCATGTAGGTGACCGACTTCACCTTGCGACCACGCCGGGTGCTGGTCAGGTAGGCCACGGTCGACGCCGTCAGCGTGCCGCCGACGCAATAGCTCAACAGGTTGACCGACTTCTCGCCGCAGGCCTTCTCGATGGCCTCCATGGCAGCAATCGGCCCCATCTGCATATAGTCGGCCCAGGTAATGTCATGCTGCTCCGGGCCAGGATTACGCCAGGAAATCAGGAACACGCTATGCCCCTGATCGACCAGCCACTTCATCATCGAGTTGTCCTGACGAAGGTCAAGCACGTAGTACTTGTTGATCCACGGCGGCACGACCAGCAGCGGCGTCTTGTAGGTCTTTTCGGTGGTTGGCGTGTACTGGATCAGCTGCATCAGCTCGTTTTCGTACACCACGGCCCCTGGGGTGGCGGCAATGTTATCGCCTATTTTAAAGGCGCTGCGGTCGGTCATGCGGACATTGATACCCTCGGCGGAATTGGCCAGGTCTTCGCGCAAGCGCTCGAGCCCCTCGACCAGATTCTGCCCCTTGGTTTCCAGGGTGCGGCGCATGACTTCAGGATTCGTCGAGACAAAGTTGGTCGGCGACATGGCGTTGACCACCTGGCGGGCATAAAAGGCCAGGTTGCGCTGATGGGTCTCGTCCATCCCGCTCAGGCTGTCCACCAGCTCATCCACCATCTGCGAAAACAGCAGGTACTGCTGCATGATGGCCATGAAATGCGGTTCCTGGGTCCAGGCGTCATCCTTGAAGCGCCGGTCGCCTTTATCGGGCATTACCAGTGGCGCCACTTCTTCGCCGGCCATGGCCCGCATACCCTGCTGCCACAAAAGCCACTGATCCTGCAGCAGGCGCGACTGGGTCTGCCATAGCAGCGCCGGGTTCTGCATCAGCGCCTGCGCGCCAGCCTCGAAGCTTTCCCGCATGTCACTATGAATCGAGTCAGCCGCTTCGCTCGGCGCAATACGCGACAACAGATCCTGCATGAGCCCCTGATACTGCTCACCAATATCTTTCAGCTTCGCGTTCCACGCGTCCAGCTCTTCTTGAGAAAGGCCATGGGGCGGTAATTCCCATTCTGCTGACATCTTCGTTCTCCTTTACCGGCGCGGCAACGCTTGCGCAGCCTGTACGATGGCAGGTAATCAAGGGCTCAAATGAGGCGCGGCGCCCCTTGGGGCGCCGCGATTAAAGGGGTATTAGCTCTTGCGCGATGACTGGCTGCTCGCCTTGGCGGGCTGTTCACCTTTCGCGGCGGAGCTGGCCTGGTCGGCCATCTGCTTGCCCGCTTCGCCAAACAGCTTTTCCATTTCCGCTTTGAACTCGAGGCTCATCTCGCTCATCACGCGCGCGTCTTCCTGCATCTGCTGGGACAGCTCGTTCATCATCGCTGCCTGCTGCGCCCCGAAGTCGCGCAGGCTTTCAGCGTCTTCCACGTCGGTGGCGCTACGGATGCGTTCGGTGCCCATCTGGCTGTAGCGCTTCATCGCTTCCAGCTGGTACTGGGTCATTTTTTCCATGTTGTTGAGCATCAGCGAGTTGATCTTGCGCATGGGCTCGAACATCTGGCGTGTCTGGGCGTTGAAGGCGTCCATCATTTTATCTTGCATGGTCTCTGCTCCTGTTTTCGTTCCTTGGCATGAGCCTTGGGCGACTCACATAAACGTAAATTGCTGCACTGCAAAAAGAGTAGTGATTGACGAGGTGCTTTGCAACCACACCCATGGTCACGACCCAGCCACGCTGGTCGCCCCTTTTGCCCCACTACTCGGCTTTCCGCTTCGTCCGCGAACGGGAAGAGGCCGATGCATCTGCGGGGCGACTCTTGCTGCTCGACGCGTCGCTTGAGGTGCTACTGCTGCTTTTCGGCGTTTCCTCTTCCGAGGCGTTGCTGCTGGTGTTGCCGGCCTGCTTGAGCATGTCCAGCATCATCTGCTGATAGGTGCCGAAATTAGATAACCCCTGTGAAAGCCCCTGCTGCATCATGGGCTGCTGCAGGTAGGGGCGCATCAGGCTCATGGGGTCATACCCTTCAACACCGGACTCCATTTGCCGCTGGATGTTCTCAAGCAGATTCTGCTGGAACGCTTCCACGTCCGGCAGCCCCAGCGCCTGGCGGAACTCATCGGGGGTGAGATCAAACTCAACGTTAATCTTCATGGACAACTCCTCAACCAACTTCCATGAGTGTAGCAGCGATATGCCAAGTACACCGTGACGTTAACGTTGTGTTAAGCGCGGCGTATCAACGCTTACCGAACCATTCTGCCCGCGCTGGCGCAACCAGTGATCGAGCAGCGTCATGGCCATCATCGCTTCGGCGATCGGCGTTGCCCGAATCCCCACGCAGGGGTCATGACGCCCCTTGGTGACGACCTCGACCGCCTCGCCGTGAACGTCGATCGAACGCCCGGGCGTGGTGATGCTCGAGGTCGGCTTCAGCGCCAGGCGCGCCACCACCGGCTGGCCGCTGGAAATGCCGCCCAGCACGCCTCCGGCGTGATTGGAGAGAAAGCCCTCGGGAGTCATCTCGTCACGGTGTTCGCTGCCGCGCTGGGCAACACAGCCAAACCCCGCGCCAATCTCCACCCCTTTTACCGCATTGATGCTCATCAAACCATGCGCCAGATCAGCATCCAGGCGATCGAATACCGGCTCGCCGAGTCCGACCGGCACACCGTCGGCGATCACGGTGATTTCTGCCCCGACGGAGTCCTGATCGCGGCGCAGCTGATCCATGTAGTCCTCGAGCTCAGAGACCTTGGCAGGGTCGGGGCAGAAAAACGCGTTCTCCTCGACGGCCTCCCAGGAGCCGAAATCAATCTTGATCGGCCCCAGCTGGCTCATGTAGCCGCGCACCTGAACGCCCTGTGCGGCCAGGTACTGCTTGGCAATGGCGCCTGCCGCGACGCGTACCGCCGTTTCCCGGGCGCTCGAGCGCCCACCGCCGCGGTAATCGCGGTGCCCATACTTATGGTGGTAGGTGTAGTCGGCGTGGGCCGGACGAAACTGATCTTTGATCTTTGAATAGTCTTTCGAGCGCTGATCGGTATTCTCGATCAACAGACCGATCGAGGTGCCGGTGGTCTTGCCTTCGAAGACCCCCGACAGGATCTTGACCTGATCCGGCTCCTTGCGCTGGGTGGTATGCCGCGAGCTGCCGGGGCGCCGACGGTCGAGATCACGCTGCAGATCCGCTTCGCACAGGGGCAGCCCCGGCGGGCAGCCGTCAATGATCGCGCCGAGCGCCTGGCCGTGGCTTTCGCCAAAGGTGGTCACGGTAAACAGCTTGCCAAATGTATTGCCTGACATGGGCGTTAATTCCTCATGCAAAAGACGCCGCATGGGCGTCGAGTTCAGCGGCGCTCAAGGCAAACACGCCCTGGCCGCCACGCTCGAATTCAAGCCACATGAAGGGCACCTCGGGAAAGGCGGTCTCCAGGTGGCAGTCTGAGTTGCCGACTTCTACAATCAACCACCCCTCGTCGGTCAGGTGCTCGCGCGCCTGGCGCAGAATGCGCCGCACGATGTCCAGTCCGTCGTTGCCCGCGCCCAGCGCCAGTGACGGTTCGTGGCGGAACTCGGCGGGCATGGTGGCAAGGTCCCGGGCATCCACGTAAGGCGGATTGGAGACGATCAGGTCAAAACGCTGGCCCGCAAGCCCGTCGAACACATTGGCTTCCAGCGCGCGTACGCGCTCGCCGACGTCGTGACGGGTGATGTTCTGGCGCGCCACCGCCAGCGCGTCCTGACTGATATCGGCCAGGGCGACCTCGCAAGTGGGCAGGTACAGCGCGGTGGCAATGCCGATGCAGCCCGAGCCGGCGCATAGATCCAGTACCCTGGCCGGCGGCTCTTCGGGGAACCACGCGGCAAAGCCATCCTCGATAAGCTCGGCCATCGGCGAGCGCGGGATCAGCACGCGCTCATCAACGTTGAACGGGTAGCCGGCAAAGAACGCCTCGCCCAGCAGATAAGGCAGCGGGCGGCGGGTGGTGATGCGTTCACGGGTGAGCGCCACAATGCGCTCGCGCTCCATCGGCAGCAGGCGCGCATCCTGCACGCCGGGGTCAATGTTCCAGGGTAGATGCAGCGCTCCCAGGCAAAGCGCCACGGCTTCATCCCAGGCCGACTCGGTACCGTGGCCGTAATACAGCCCCGCCAGATAGAACTCGCTGGACGCCCAGCGCAGGTAGTCGCGTAAGCTAAAGAGCTCGCTCACCAGTGCCGAATCCGGCAGGGAGAGAGCGGAGTGTGAGGTGTCGGCGTTGAGATGCGTGGTCACATCGGCTCCTGATCAACTGAGGTCTCCATCCCCTGACAATAGCGGGCATGGCATGGCGAAAGAAAAGATTGTACCTTTGACGCCGCCCGGTTCACAGCAACGCTCAGCTCGCTATACTGTGCGCTTGCGACCTTCATTGCCCCTTTGCTATCTGAGCCTGTCATGACACGACGCCGCCACCTGCCCGACGACGACGATATCAGCGCGTTCCGCCAAGCGCTGAAAGCCGCAGGCGTGCGCCGTATTGCCTCCAATCAGGCCGACCCCGGCAAGCCCAGACGCAACGACGATGCCCACCATGTACGCCGCCAGGCGGCAGTGGAAGCCAGCACCTTGACGACCAGCGGCCGCACCTCCGATGGCCGGGTCGAGGCGGTTCGCCCTTCCGAATACCTGGAATTTAGCGTCGCCGATCTGCCGTGGCGCACCTTCAGCCAGCTGAAACGCGGCCAGACGGCGTGGCAGGCAGGCCTCGACCTGCACGGCTACACCCTGGAAGAGGCCCGCGCCGAGCTGGAAAGCTTTCTGCGCGACGCCACGTCCCAGGGGCTACGCTGCGTGCTGGTGGTACATGGCAAAGCCTGGGGCGCGACGGCCGACTTCCCGGTGCTGAAAAGCCATACCAACGCCTGGCTGCGGGAATGGCCGGGGGTTCTGGCGTTCTGTTCCGCCACCGAGCTCGACGGCGGTACCGGCGCGGTATATATCCTGCTGCGCAAGCGCGGACAGTAGCTGCCAGCTACCCTGCCGCGTCCGAGGCAATATTCGGCATTCTGCGCTCCAGGGCCTCATCGGCCAGATGTCGGCCCAGCCGGATCAGATCCTTCGCGCGGTGGAACTCGTAGGTGCTGCAGACCGTCTTGGGAACTTCGATCAGCACATCCGGCGGATAACCGGCAATTTTGTACTTGGCGAGCGCTGCCTGGGTGATATCGAACGATTCGAGAATCATGTCCAGCTTGCCCCACTCGCGCTTGCCGCGCATTTCTGGCGTTTCGTCGCTGGCCTCCTGCTCGTCGCTGCTGCCCAGCCCATCCCAAAGCCGCTTCGTCGCCTCGCGCACATCGGCCATCCAGCCGCCAATGTTTTCATCACGCTCAAGCTCAAGCGCCGTGCGGTTATCGTCCTCCGGCTCATCGGGCAACAACGCTTCCAGGCTGATCGGCTGGGGGCTATGCGCGGTCACGTTAACCGCCACGACAAAATCGGCTTCATGGGCCGCGAGTGTCGGCATGATAGGCAACGGATTCAGCAAGCCGCCGTCAACCAGCACCTGATCGCCGACATGCACGGGAGTGATCACGCCGGGCACCGCGATCGAGGCGCGAATCGCGCGCAGCAGCGGGCCGTTCTGAAACCATACCTCGCGCTGGCGCACCAGGTCGGTCGCTACGGTGGTCACTGGGATCGGCAGGTCTTCGATCAGCATATCACCCACCAGCCCTTCGAGCTTGTTCATGACCTTGCTGGCGCGCATGGCGCCCATCGGGCTCCAGGTCACGTCCACCAACCTGAGTACGTCCAGGTAGTCCAGATTGCACACCCATTCGCGGTATTCCGGCAGCTTGCCCGACGCGTAGATCCCGCCGATCAGTGCGCCCATGGAGCACCCGGCGATGGAAATAATCTCCAAGCCCCGCGCCTCGAGCGCTTCGATCACGCCGATATGCGCATAGCCCCGGGCCCCGCCGCTGCCCAGCACCAGGGCTACCTTATTGCCGCTCTGTTCATTGGCGTTTGTCAGTTCGTTCATCGCGCACGTCCTTCTGCGGGGTCAGGCGTTGCAAGCTCATGCGCCGTGATCACCTGGGCGACCTGTGCCACGGCCTCAGGCTCAAGATGCAGGTGATGGCCGCCCGCCACGACATGACGGGTCAACTGCGGCACCGCCTGGCGAGCGTTGTCCGCCCAGTCTCGCTCGCCCAGAATGCCCTGCTCTCCTTCTATCAATAGCACCGGGGCCTGAATATCCGCCAGTAACGCCAACACCTGCGCCGGGGTAAAACGCACCAGGGACGGCTTCAGCAGCCGACTGTCGGTGCGCATTTGGACGTGTCCGTCGGCCGTTGGCGCGACGTTGCGCTCCACCAGCGGGGTCGCCGTGGGCGTATCCAGCGGGGTGACGCCGCCCGCCACGCGCGCGGCCACGGCACTGGCCAGGTCGGGGTAGCGCGGCGCCTGGGAGAGCGGCCGTCGGTGGGCCATCAGCCCCTTGCGTAGCTGGCCGGCCGTTTCGTTGGCGGGCGTATTCAGCGCGCCCAGACCATCCAGCAGGGTCAACCGCGCAACCCGCGCCGGCATGGCGGCGGCCAGCAGGCAGGCCACCGCCGCGCCCATGGAATGGCCAAGCAACGCGACCCGCTCTATGGCCAGATCCTCCATGGCATCCAGGACATCGTGGCAATAGTCCCACAGGGCATAATCGCTGCCCACCGGGGCATGCGCCGAATGCCCGTGGCCACGAAAATCGATCGCCACAATGCGGATATCCAACGCGTCCGAAAGCAAGGGCGCCAGGCGCGTAAAGCTTGCCGCATTATCCAGCCAGCCGTGCAGCGCCAGCCACACGGGGGCATCGTCACGCCCCCAGCTCAGGGCCGCCAGGCGCCCCTCGGCAAGGGCAAGCGGCTGGGGGACGTGAACTGCTGAAGAGGGGTGCATCATCAAACGTATCCTAAACAAGCCAGCCGCTTTGCGCGCGGCCGGGTGACGGCATAAATCACAAACGGTACCATGCCAGCCTGATGGGCCTGTAGAAAATTACCCACGCCTGCCGACGTTACCCTTCTGCTTTTGATGAGGCTTTTATGAAACCCCACCGTGATACCCGTGCGCGCAACTGGGTCTTTTTTATCGCCGTTACCAGCGCCATTGTGGTGGGCCTCTGGCTGGCGAGATAGCCCTTCACAGCGGCGCTTCAAGGCACCCGGCGCTTGCAATTTAGCCCCTCCGGCTGAATACTGTATATAAATACATATTTCAAGCCGTGAGGATGCCGACAATGATTCAGCCCCTATCGCCGGTCGCGCCCGCCTTGCCGTTGATGTCGCAGCCGCTGCCATTTCCGCCGCTGCACGGCCGCGCGGGGATTAGCGGCTTCCCCTCTCCCGCCCAGGATTACGAACCGCGTACGCTGGACCTCAACGTGCGCCTGATCAAGAACCCGACCCATACCTTTTACCTGTCCGCGACCGGCGACAGCATGGAAGGCTGGGGGATCTTTGACGGCGACCTGCTGGTCGTGGATCGCAGCGTTGCGCCACGCCTGGGCCATATCCTGGTCGCCATGTTCAACGACGAAGTGCTGATCAAGCGCTACGCCCTGCATCGTGGCACCCCGCACCTGTGCTCGGCCCACCCCCACTATCCGCCGCTCCCCCTGGAAGACACCGACTGCCAGGTATGGGGCGTTGTGCGCGCGGTCGTTCACGAATACCTGCGCTGAGATGACGACCATGATCGGGCTGGTCGACGCCAACAACTTCTACGTCAGCTGCGAGCGCGTCTTTCAGCCCCACCTGGAAGGCAAGGCCGTGGGCGTGATGTCCAACAACGATGGCTGCGTGATTGCCCGCTCGGCCGAGATGAAAGCGCTGGACATCCCCATGGGCACCCCCGCCTTCAAACTCGAGGGGCTGCGTCAGCGCGGCGCTATTCACCTGCTGTCGTCCAACTACGAACTGTATGGCGACATGTCGGCCCGGCTTGCCCAGCTGCTGCGCGACGCCTGCCCAGACATCGCCCCCTATTCCATCGATGAAATGTTCATCTATCTGGACGGGCTGAGCGAGCGCCAGTGCCATGCCCTGGGCGAAACGCTGCGCCAGCGCATTTACCGCTGCTTGGGACTGCCGGTATGCGTTGGGCTGGCCACGACGCATACGCTGGCCAAACTTGCCAACCACGCCGCCAAGCAACAGCCGCATTTCCAGGGCGTCTGTCTGCTCAACGGACAGGATGCGACGACCAAGACGCTACTGGCGCAAACGCCGGTCAGCGAGGTCTGGGGCGTGGGCCGGCGGCTGGCCGAACGGCTCGCCATTGGCGGCATTTATAGTGCCTGGGACCTGCGCGAAAGCGATACCAAGCAGCTGCGCAAGCGCTTTTCGGTGGTGCTGGCGCGCACCGCGCTTGAGCTGCGCGGCACGTCCTGCCTGCACATGAACACCCTCGACCAGCCCCGCCAGCGCATCATGACATCGCGCTCGTTCGGTCAGCCCACCGGGGTAAAAACCGAGATCCATGCTGCGCTGCGCCGCCATGCCCAGCGCAGCGCCGAAAAGCTTCGCCAGCAGCACAGTTTGGCCCGATCGGTGATGCTGTTTTTGAACACCAATCGCCACCGCCGTGATCAGCCACAGTACTTCCCCCACGCGCTGATCCCGTTGCCCACGCCCAGCGACGATACGCGGGTGATTCTCGACGCCGTGCGCCAGGGCCTCGAACAGATATACCGCCCCCGCTATCGGTTCATGAAGGCGGGCGTGATGCTGCTCGACCTGGTCGATGCCCAACAGCACCAGCTATCGTTGCTGAATGCCCCGGCCCACCACTATCCGCGGTTGATGGCCACGGTGGACGCCATCAACCAGCGCATGGGGCAAGGCACTATCCGCTTTGGCATGACCGATGACGACGCCCCCTGGCAGCTGCGCTGCGCCCATCGCTCCAACCGTTTTACCACGCGCTGGGATGAGTTGATGGAGGCCGGCACCCATCCCGGCGCCATTGCCGACGCCAGAGCCAGGCGCCAGCAGCGCTCAGCGAGCCTGCAGCGCGGGACGCAGCCGCGGGCTTAGGGTTTCACCCAGCGCCACCATGGCGACCAGGATCGCCAGCAGCCAGGGCCAGTGGGCCGCAAACGCCACGCGATAAAGCCCCAGGGCATCGACAAAAATCACCAGGATACCCAGCGGACTGACGTAGCGCACCATGGTCAGCCAGAGCGCATAGGGCAAGGGCGAAAGCCCCAGCTCATCGCGGAAGGTGTGGCTGTTCAGCACAAAGCCGGCCAGCACCACCATGCCCAAGCCACCCAGCGGCATCATCAGGCGCGAGGTCAGGTAGTCGAGCCAACCAAAGACGTTCTTGTCGGCCAGGGTCCACTCGGCACCCAGGTTGAACGACAGCATCGCCAGGGTACTGATCAGCCACAGCACGATACCGGTGCCCCATGCCGCCGCCTTGCGCGACATACCGTGGTTATCGCACAGCCAGGACACCGTTGCCTCGACCATCGAAATCGCCGAGGTGAGCGCGGCCATGGACAGCATCAGGAAGAACAGCGTGCCGAACAGGGTGCCAAACGGCATCGCCTGGAAAGCCAGCGGCAGGCTCATGAAGATGAGCCCCGGCCCTTCGGCAGGATCCATACCGTTAGCAAAAATCACCGGAAAGATCGCCAAGCCGGCCATTAACGCGACTACCGTATCGGCGATGGCCACGCTCAGCGTAGTGCGGGCGATCGAGGTGCCTTTGGGCAGGTAGCTGCCGTAGGTAAGAATCGCCCCGGACGCCAACGACAGGGTGAAAAACGCATGCCCCAGGGCGGCCAGCATGCCCTCGCTGGAGAGGCTGCCCGCATCGAAGGAAAACAGGAAGCGGAACGCCTGAGCAAAACCGCCCGAGAAGACCCCGAAGGCGATCAGCAGCGCGAGCATCAGCACCAGTCCCGGCATCATCCAACTGACGCTCTTTTCGATGCCTTCCTGCACGCCCTTGCCGACAATCAGCATGGTCAAAAGCGTCACCAGGGTGCTCCAGAAGCCGAGGTTCCAGGGGTTGGCATTGTTGGCTTCGAACACCGCGGCCATATCGCCCACGCTGCTACCCGCCAGCCCGCCGGAGAGCATCTTCCAAAGATAGGCAAACGACCAGCCCGCCACGACCACGTAAAACGACAGGATCATGAAGCCGCAGAGCATCGCCATCCAGCCAATCAACGACCACGCCGAGGAGCGGCCGGACTCCCTGACCACTCGGCGAATGGCGTCCACCGGGCTGCCGAGGCCGCGCCGCCCGAAGGCAATTTCGGTCATCATCACCGGCACGCCCACCGCCAGAATACAGGCGAGGTAGACCAGCACGAAGGCACCGCCGCCAAACTCCCCGGTGATATAGGGAAACTTCCAGATATTGCCCAGCCCAACGGCCGAGCCCGTGGCGGCCAGCATAAAGCCCCAGCGGCCAAGCCATTGAATACGAGGTTGCTCAGAAGACGCCATGACCCGCTACCCTGTTGGAAAAAAGCGCATATCCTAGAGGATTTTGCCACGAATGCCCAAGAAATCGTGGCGCGTCCTCGTCGATCAGGTGGCGTAAATCGCCGCTTTGGCGTCGGCGTCGAGACGCTGCGCGGTCTGGTCGACGCGCCGCAGCCAGGCGAGCAACAGCGCCCCCAGGGCTACAAAACCACCGGCCAGCCAGAGGCCGACGCTGTAGTGACCGGTCGCCTCCGCGAGCATGCCGGTAAGCGCCGGGGCGATGATCTGCGCGCTGCCGTAGGCCAGGGTCATTTTGCCCATCAGCCGTGCCGGGCTGGCGGGATACAACCGCCCCGCCATGGTCAGCACCAGGCTGACACAGCCAAGGAAGGTACCGCCATAAAGCACCGCGCTGAACAACACGGCGGCAAGGCTCGTGGTCACCGTCGGCAGGACGATGCCGATGACCTGCAGCCCCATGGCCACGATCAAGGCGCCCAGGTAGCCGATCCGCCGCGCGACCAGATCCCAGAGCATCACCGCCGGGGCCGCGGCCAGCCCCACCAGCGCAAAGGTCCAGTTGCCGGCACCGGCCAGCAGCGGCTCCCGCTCGACGATCGTGACGATAAAGGTAGCGCTGATCACATAGCCATAGCCGGCGCAAAAATAGGCCGCGAGCATCCAACGCATGAAGGTACGGGTAGGCGGTGTGGCGGCGGGGGCTTCGCTCCCGGAGGCACCGGGCACGGCAGGCGTTGGTCGCGGCAGCCAGCGCCAGGCGGGCACCAACAGCCCAACCGCAAGAAGACTGAATCCCCACCACTGCGCCTCCCAGTTCATCGACAGCGCTAGCATCGCCTCCACCGCCACAGCGGCGAGCACAATGCCAAGGCCCAACCCGGCGAAATGAATGCCCAGCTCAACGCGCTGGCGATGCTGCATCAGCCAGTGCATGATCAGTCCCGACGCCAGCAGCATCGCCCCGCTGCTTGAAAAGCCCGCCAAAAAGCGCAGCCCCGCCCACAGCCAGAAATGCTCGGTCAATGCCATGCCGGCCGTGGTGAGCACCGCCAGCACCAGACACAGTCGATACAGGGTATCCTTGACATGGATGCTGCGCACGGTCGCTGCCAGCAGAGCGCCGACCATATAGCCGGCGTAGTTCAGCGCTGCCAGCCAGCCGCCATCGGCGTCGCCTATCCAGCTTTGCTGCTGCATGACGGGCAGTAGCGGCGTATAGGCAAAGCGCGCCACCCCGATACACAGCAACTGACTGAATACGCCCGCCAGCAGCACCTTGAAGCGCTGCGAACGAAGGCTAACGGTGGTCATGGACACGTCCTCGTCGTGGCGTGGAGTTATATGCGGTTTCACTAAAGCCATCATAGGCGGAATTAACGTTGGCTGGCATCGTCTAAACGTCGCTAGTTGGCTAAGCGTTTGCCGTCATAATCTGGCAAACTAGTCACGTTGATCACCCACGACTGGAGATTGCCTTATGAGCGATAGCGCCACCCCCTGGACGCAACCGATGCCCGATGCGCAGTTCAAACTGATGCACGACATCCTGGCCGCCCCCAGCCCCGTGGGGTTGGAAGGCGCAATGACCTACGGCGTGCTGAAACCCTATTTTGAAAGCTTCGCCCCGAGCGACTGGCACTTGCACCAGTTCCGCGGCAATGCGGGGGTCGTGCTCGACACGCATCCCGGCCGCGACGACATGTTCAAGGTCATGATCATCGGCCATGCGGATAAGATCCGCATGCAGGTGCGCTCCATTGGCGAAGACGGCAAGATCTGGATCAATACCGACTCTTTCCTGCCGACCGTCCTGATCGGCCATGAAGTGAAGCTGTTCAGCGAAGATCCGGACGCCCCGGGCAGCTACCGCTGCATTGAAGGCGGCACTGTGGAAGCGCTGGGCGCCATTCACTTTTCCGACCCCGCCATGCGCGACGGCAGCAAAGGCATCAAGAAGGAACAGATCTATCTGGACCTGCAGATCCACGGCGAGAACAAGAAGCAGCAGGTACTGAACCTGGGTGTGCGGCCTGGCGATTCGATCATTTTTGATCGCCCTATCCGCCCCGGCTTCAGCCCCAACACCTTCTACGGCGCTTACCTGGATAACGGCCTGGGCTGTTTCGTGGCCGCCGAGGTCGCCAAGCAGATCGCCGAGGCCGGCGGTACCGAGCAGGTGCGCGTGCTGTTTGCCATTGCCAGCTATGAAGAAATCGGCCGTTTCGGCAGCCGCGTGATGGCCGGCGAGCTGAAGCCCGACGCACTGATCGGCGTGGATGTGAACCACGACTACGTGGCGGCACCCGGCATTGGCGACAAGCGCATGCAGCCCCTCGAGATGGGTAAAGGCTTCACCATGGCCGTTGGCTCGATTGCCAGCGAGCAGTTGAACCGCGTGATCGCCCAGGCAGCCAAGGCCAATGACATCCCCATGCAGCGGGATATGGTGGGTGTCGATACGGGTACCGACGGCATGGCCGGGGTGCTCGCCTCGGTGGACAGCGCCGCCACCTCGATTGGTTTCCCGATCCGCAACATGCATACGATTTCGGAAACCGGCAACACCCAGGACGTGCTCGCCGCCATCCATGCGTTGACCCACACGCTGCAGGCGCTGGACGCGATACCCGACCTGAAACGCGAGTTTCTCGATAACCACCCGCGTCTTGATCAGGCAAAACCGCTTGGTCATCAGGGCAGCGAGAAGCCCGACGACGAGGCCGACGACGCCGACAAGCCCGCCGCTTCTTGACCGGCACGTAAAAAAACCCCGGCCGTCACTGGCCGGGGTTTCATCAGGTCCTCCTTGAACAATCCTCACGAACGTCCTGTTCGTGCCTCCATGCGTCCATCAAGCATCCTGCTTGGTCTTCCCTGATAGCACTTCCATTGCGCTATGTGCCCACCATGCGCTTTAGCGTCCCTTGTTTATCTAACCCAGGATATAAAAGCCGAAAAAAATTCGCGTATCTCGCAACATGATCGACCGAGCGCAGTCGCGCACGGCTCTCGACGTTCATCCGCTCAAGTAACCCATGGCGCAATCAATGCCTTTCTACGGCTCCTCGACGGTGCCATCTGCCCCTTTCCGATACGCAACGCCGCCTTGTCTGCCTCGTTGCCTAGATGCCTTGGCGGGTGCGCTGATACACACCAGGCATGCCAATATCATCCCGATACCGGCCCATCCTGTTACCGGCAGGCGTTCGCCGACGATCACCACCGCCAGACAGGCCGCCACTACGGGTTCGAAAAGCGTGATGGTGGTGGCGGTACTGGCAGTGATTCGCGCAAGCCCGTAGCCAAAACAAAGATAGCCCAGCAGCATGGGAACCAGCGCCATGTACACCCCTACCGCCGCATTGCTCCACGAGGCCAGCAACGGCGCGCCAGTCACCACCAGCACCGGCATCAGCAGCAGACCGCCAATGCCGAAGGTCGCTCCCATGGCGGCGCGGGAGGCAACGCCTTGCTGCATCAGCCGCCGCGCCGTCCACGAGTAAAGCGCATAGGTAAGGCCTGCCAGCAAGCCTAGCAGGATGCCCGGCACAAGACCGGACTCCGTCCCCGTGGGCACATCACCGCTTCCCTCCGCCAGGCCCAGGAGGAGCATACCGGCCAGCCCCAGCCCGGCCCCGGTCATCCAGCGTCTGGTGAGCCGTAGCCCGTCCAGGCGATATTCAATCAGCGCCGAGAGCAGCGGTGCCGAGCCGATCGTGACCACCGTGCCGACGGTCACGCCTGCCAGCCGCATGGCGCCATAGAACGCCAGCGGGTAGATGGCGACCGCCAAGGCCCCAAGCAGCAAATACGACCATTGGATACGCAGCAGGCGCGCATGGCGTCGGATCCGTCCGGCGGAGAGCAGCGCCTGCAACAGCCCCCCACCGCCCATCGCCACCGCCCCGATGGCCACGGGACTGACCTGTGGGGCAAAGGTCGCCGCCGTCCCGGTGGTTCCCCACAGAATGGCGGCGATCAGTACCGTGACAATGCCCAGCCGACGTTCATGGGCAGTCTTCATAACGCCGCCAGCAGTTCGTCCGCCATCTGGCGCGCCTGATACAGACAGTCGCTGCCCCCTTCCAGCCCCGCACGGGCCATGGCGCCTTCAAGGAGAAACGCCAGCTGATGGGCAAGCGCAGTGGCCCGCTGCTGGCCGCCCAGCAAATCGCTGAGATGGGCGGCCAGCAGCGCCTCAACCTGTTCCTTGTGCCCCCTGACCACTGCTCTGCCGGGATCACCGGCGGGTAGCTCGGCCGCCGCATTCAGCAGGCCACACCCGCGAAAACCATGCTCGTAGGCGTACGCCGCGTGATCCTCATAGGCCAGAAAGACCGCCATCACCCTGTCGCGGGGCGTGCTCGCGTCGCTCAGGCGCGCATCGTACAGCGCCAACCATTCCGCGTGACGCGCCTCCAGATAAACCGCCACCAGCTCGCGCTTCGAGGCAAAGTGGTTGTACAGGCTTTTCTTGGCGACCCCAGCACGCTTGACGATGGCATCGATGCCCGTGGCCGTAATGCCATCACGATAGAACAGCGTGGACGCCGCATCGAGCAGGCGATCACGCGCGTTCCCGGTGGCTTGACTGGACAATGCAGGCAACGTGGCACCTCACTTGGCGAGCTTGAGTAGGTAGACCAGTCTACCTACTCAAGCAATCACGTCAAGCAGCCTATCCCAGGTGCCCGAAGGGTAAAAAGGTGCTAATTTCGGCCGCCAACATGGTGACAATGGCCTATGGTTAATATTCCGCCGCTTGCCAATACGTCAGCGCAATGCCGACCAAGCGGTTCACGACTAGACCCGACAGCACCCACGGGTAGGAGGTCAGCGTGCAGCACATTACCATCAACTACAAAGTCCGCGGCGTCGACATCATTTGCCGCCACTGCGGCAATTATGAGTCACCCACCTCGGGCTTTTTAAGCCATTTCCGCCTTGAAGGAACCGGCCAAAACAGCGCCGTTTTACGCTGTTTGAGCTGCCAAACCGGCGAAACCATCCCGCGACGCGCGCTGGACACGCTGGCGCACGCACGCGCCGGTTGAAATAGCTCATAAACAGCGCTGCTCCTGAGACGCCGCAACCGTCGCCTCAGGGGCATTTCAGCCGCTAAGCGTTCCCCATCGACAACGTCGTTAATGATTGCCGAGCTGCTTGAAACGGCGCAGGCGCTGCCCTCCTATGATCAGCATTAACCGCTAGCCACCCGCCCGCAGGCGATACTGCCTGACCGCTCGGGTCAGACATCTCCCTGATTATCCAGCTCCACGGCTTCGTGCATGCGCATGAGCAGGTCGGGTACGGCAGCCTGCACGCGGTTCCAGCTGGGAATGAAGGGGCGCTCGCGGGGGTTGTCCAAGAACAGGTTGCCGGCTTCCAGCAGGTTGCTGGCAAACAGCTCCACCGCCTGTTCCTCGCAGTGGCGATCAAGGCTCAGGCCGTTCATGGTCGCATCGTGGTCATAGGCCTCGATCAAGTCCAGCGCCAGCCGGTAGTAGGTTGCCTTGAGGGTGCGAAAGTCCTCACTGCTGAAGCTCACTCCCTGGGTGGCCAGCTTGCGGTAAAGCGCCTTGGCAATGTCCAGGCTCATACGGTTCAACCCGGCATCGGGGTTATCTTCACTCACCGGCTGGTGCTTGTGATCGTAGGCGTCGGCAATATCCACCTGGCACAGCTGGCGGGGCGAGTAGTTACGCTGCAGCTCCGAAAGAACACCAATCTCAAGCCCCCAATCAGCCGGAATACGGATTCCCTCCAGCACGTCGCTGCGCATGGCAAACTCGCCCGACAGCGGGTAGCGGAAGCTGTCCAGGTAATCGAGATAGGGTAACGGACCGCAGACGGTCTTCAGCGCCCGCAGCAGCGGCGTAACCATCAGCCGCGACACACGGCCGTTGAGTTGGCCCTGGGCAATGCGCGGGTAATAGCCCTTGCAGAAGCTGTAGTTGAAACGCGGATGGGCGACCGGGTACATCAGACGCGCCAGCAGCCCGCGGTCGTAGGTGAGGATATCGCAGTCGTGCAACCCCACCACCGACGAGCGCGCCGAGGCCAGCACATAGCCGGCGCAATACCAGACGTTACGCCCCTTTCCCGGCTCGAGCGCGCCTAGCCCGTGCGCTTCCAGTTCGGCGTCCAGGGCACGCAGCCGGGGGCCGTCGTTCCAGAGGATGCGCGTGTGCTGCGGCAGGCGCGAGAAAAACGCCCGGGCGTGCAAGAACTGCTCGCGATCCGCTCGATCAAGGCCAATCACGATCTCGCCCAGATAAGGCACCTTGACCAGCTCATCCACGATGGCCGAGAGCGCCGGCCCTTCCAGCTCCGAGAATAGCGAAGGCAGGATCAACCCCATAGGACGCCGCCGGGCAAATTGGCATAGCTCCTTTTCCAGCGCCTCGACGGGGCGGCGGGTCAGGTTATGAAAGTCGGTAATGACGCCGTTCTGATGGAAATCACTCATGCGTTTGCCTCCTTTGCATCACGCGGGTCAGTCGGGGTAAGCGCATCGCCCCACCAGTAGGCCATGCCTTCCACCCAGCCCTCGGGGCCAGGAGCGCGGGTTCGGTAAAGGTGAGGATTGGTCGGCTCGACCGTCAGGTCATGGTGGCCGCGAATGACGACCGCCTGGTTCACCGCGTTCAACATAGTTACGTCGTTGGGGCCGTCGCCCAGGCCCATAGACAGCGGTTCGCGCCCGCGCAGCGCGCGAAAGCGCCCGATCAACCAGGTCACCGCACTGCCCTTGTCGGAGGCGCTGCCCATGACGTGGCAAAAGCGACCACCCCGGGTAAGCTGCAGGCCATCACCCTCCAGCGCCAGGCGGAACGTCTGCAGCGCCGCCTCGTCGCCGTGCCACAGCAACGGCTCGCTCCCCTCGCGCTGGCGCGCGCGACTGGCCTCGGCGGCCTCAAGCCCGGTCAGGCCCATCAGGTCATCCAGGGTCATCTCGTTAATGGTGGTAAAGCGCGCATCGAGCCGTTTGCGCCATACCTGCAAGCGGGCGCGAATAAAGCCGATATCCACGCCTGACTGCTTGGTCACCATGCCGTCGCGGCCATTGCCTGGCCGGTCCAGACGCGCATGACACCACCCCGGGGGCAGGCCGATTACAGCGCCATTTTCGGCAACAAACGGCGTCGTCGTGAGTCCCAGAGCCTCGCGCAAGGGCAGTAACTCAGCCCGGGTTTTGCTGGTCACGGGAATCACGGGGATTTTTGCCTGCTTTAGCCGGGCAAGCCATGCCTTGGCCGGGGCCGCGTCATAGCGATGGTGATCGAGTAGCGAACCGTCCAGATCGGTTACCACAAGGCGGGGCGGCGCTGAGGTATCCGCTCGATCGGCGGGGGGCGCGGAAGCGCTGGCGTGTTCAAGCATGGCGCGGCCTCTCTAGCGGCTAAGCGGGAAACGCTGTCGCCGCCAGGCGCGATGACAACGTCATGGTTGCTTAGCACAATGCGTGCCAATGCCGATAACACCTTGATAACCATAAAGGGGCATCGTGGAAAATCGCCCGGGGCAGCCCCGTTGATACAGTTCTCATAGGCCAGCGCACCGTTTTGGTGCGTTACAGCGGCGCACGCCACCACGGGTTGCGCCGCCATGGTGCCGACGCGCTTTTTACAATCTATTACAAAAAAACCAAGACAGGACTTGGCAGGGCTGAATAAATAGCTATACTGAAATTGTACCCGCTGGCAACCCTGTACACCCCTCCCCCTCTGCCAGCGGGCTGCAGTGAGCCAAGCCCTTTATGCCCGCCACCCCCGGCGGGCTTTTTTATGCCTGTGCATGGGCAACTGACAAGGGCCTTTGCTTATTCCACATGAATGACCACCTCGACGCGGCGATTACGTGCGCGACCATCGGCGGTATCGTTGTTCGCCAGCGGTTGCGTCGCGGCCAGTCCCACGGCGCGTAAGCGCTGAGTGGCCACCCCGGCCTCTTCGAGCGCTTCGACAATGGCAATCGCCCGGGCACTGGACAGCGCCCAGTTCGACGAGTACTCGGGAGTATCGATGGTCTGGCTGTCGGTATGGCCTTCCACCCAGACTTCACCGTCGTAACGCTGAATGGTCTCGAGCAGCGTCCCGATCAGGTTGCTGCCATCGTCGGTCAAGCCCGCATCAGCGGAGGGAAACAGCAGCTGATCCTGCACCCTCAGGCTGATGCCCTCTTCAACCCGGGAAACCTCGACCCCTTCCAGATCGGGCAGGTAGGGTGAGCTGTCCAGCTGTTCATCCAGCGCCAGCACCCCGTCGATGGCTTCCTGGCTGACTGTTTCAACATTGGCGGGCGGTTTGTCGGTCAGCACCACCATGTAGTCGGCCAGTGGCCGCTGGAGGGCGGGTTGTTGAGTAGGCACCAATGGTGTGGGCAGGGTCAACGTCGGCAAAGGAGTGACAGCCGGCTCGGCCTCGTCGCCGGGCATGGCCAGCAAGGGCGGCACGCCTCTCGACGTACTTTTCTGCAACCCGGCCACGCCCTGGGCCGCCGTGATCGTGCTGGCCAGCAGTTGACCACCCAGCCAGGCCGCCGAAGAGGGACGTTCATGGCGGGCGCTTGCCAGCGGCTCGGGCAGCGGCACCTCGAGCGCAGGAGACGCATCAAACAGCGGTTCGGGGGAGTCGTCCGAGGCCATCCAGTCCGGGCTCGTCGCTCCGGCCGCCGCGATGATGATCACAAACAACGCCACCAGCAACGTCATGATATCGATGTAGCTCACCATCCAGACGCTGCCGCTGTCGTCCTCACGGTAAGGAGACAGAAGCGAGTCGTGGCGCGGGGCGCTGCGGTGATCTTCAAGCATCGGTATAATTACTCATTCAAGTTTTGAACCCCATGGCCGATTAATTCAAATAAGGCACGCTAATCCTACGGTTATCGGTTTTAATACGTGTCTGAACGTGTCAACCCGCGTCATTGGAGACGCTGAGCCGTCGTCTGTTCGGCCAGGCTTGGCGCGCCGTTGATAAACGTTGTCTAGTCTATCAAAAGCCGTTTCGTAGCGAGAAGGAACCAACCCGGTGCGCACCCGTTTTATTGTGAGTCCCTCACGGGCGTTTCGCCCGCTGATCATCGGCATGGCCAGCCTGACGTTGGGTGGCTGTTTTTACGCCAACACCTCCCAGGCGCCCATTGCCACCACCTATCCCTACAGCGAACAGCAGCGCATGCAGGCCGCTCACCACTGGAATGTCCTGGCGCGTCACGAAGCCACGCAAATTCTCCAGCGCGAGCGCGTCCGGTTTCGCGACCTGCACATCCCCGATGCCGAGCAGGACGCGACCCATGCCTATAGCGGCGGCGAATTTGGCCGTGGCTTTCGCACTCTGCTGACCAGCGAACTGGTCTCCCGCGGGGCAAACCTGACCACCCAGCCGCAGCCCGGCAGCGCCGAGGTTCACGTCGACGTCGAACTGGTCGAACACCGCGACCGAGGCTTTGTGCGCCCGCCGACTGGCGCCTTCACCGCCCTGGCGGGCGGTATTGCCGTCGCAACGATTCCGCTCAATCAGTGGGCTGAACCGGCGCTGGGCCTCATCCCGGCCGCCGTGGCCGCCGACGTGACCAGCGGTAGCTGGACGCACACCGGCGATGAAGAGGTCATCGTCACCACCCAGATAATCGACGGCGAGCAGATCCTCTATTCCTCGTCGAACATTTACTATATCAATAGCGGTGACCGGCGCCAGTACGCCCCAGACCGCGTACCCAGCCCGCCGTCCACGCCGACGGTCTCGATCACGGATGAATGGTAATCACATGCCTGCGATGTCGACAGCCTGGGCACACTTGACGCGCCCGCTTACCGCCACCAGATGGCTTGCCACCGGTTTCATCGCGCTCAGCCTTGCCGGCTGCAGCGTCCTCGGCAACAGCCCGCAACAGGCCGAGCCCGACCCCGACCTGTCCGAACTTGCGCATACCGCTGCCGAGCAGATGGTGGCCGGCAACCCTGATATCACCCGCTACAGCCCCATGATCGCCGCTACCTTCGTGAGCATCGATGATCTGAGCCAGTCTTCGACGCTGGGGCGCATCAGCTCGGAGATCATGGCCTCGGCGCTAGGGCGCCAGGGGATGCAGGTGCGCGAGGTCAAGATGCGCGACAGCCTGTTTATCGAGGAAAATGTCGGCGAGCTGATCCTGTCGCGCACGGTACAGCGCTTGAGCGCCCAGCACGATGCGCGTTCCATCTTGATGGGCACCTATGCGCAGGGCCAGGACTATGTCTATATCAGCGCCCGGGTGGTGCGTTCGAGCGACGCCATGGTACTGGGCAGCGCCGACTTCAAGCTCGCGCTGAACAATAACACGCGCAGCCTGCTGGAAGGTCAGGGCGGCTGGTAGCGGCTTCAAAACACACAACCCGCGACGCCAGGCGTCGCGGGTTGTGGCAAGTGAACAACGGTGTTGATCAATTCAGGCTAGCTCTGTTTGACCTTGCTGATGACCCACAGCAGGACGACCGCGCCGACCACGGCGGTCACCAATGAGCCGATAAAGCCGCCGGCCTGAAGCCCCAACAGGCTGAACAGAAAGCCGCCCAGCACAGCACCGACAACCCCTACGCCGATATTGCCCAGCACGCCGAACCCTCCGCCGCGCATGATGTTGCCGGCAATCCAGCCAGCCAAGCCACCAATGATCAACCAAGCAATTACCCCCATGTCGCCTCCTTTCTCGATGTACGTATACGTGTACGGTTGATTTTACGCCCTTTACTGGCTTGTTCTAACATAGCACACGGCGTTAAGGTTCCGCGCTACTATTCAACATCCCACCAGGCCGTCAGCGGCCCCGCTGAAAAAGGATTGCCCATGATTCCCGACGCCCTCCAGCAGTTGCTTGACGGTGTAGACGGCCAAGAGACGGCTCACTGGCAAGGCCGCGACCTGGTCATGTTCAATGCCCCCTGGGGAGAGCTGATCGTATCGCTGCAGGGCGCGCAGGTGTTGCATTTCCGGCCTCCCGAGGACCGTGGCTGGCTGTGGGTGACGCCCACGCCCCAGCCCATGCCCGGCGCCATACGCGGCGGGGTTCCGCTGTGCTGGCCGTGGTTCGCCGACGAACGCTACGCCGACGAGACGCCGGATCGCAGTGGCACCTTCCACGGCCTGGCGCGTCACGCCCCCTGGCAACTCGAAGCCGCTGACGAACACGCCGACGGCATCGAGCTTCACCTTTCGCCCACCCAGCGGCTGCATTCCCAACTGACGGTACGCGCAGTGATCCAGGCCAACGCCCAGCGGCTCGCAGTGGAGCTGATCAGCGAAAATGTCGGTGACACCCCGGTCAAGGTCAGCGGCGCGCTGCACTCCTACCTGGCGGTGGACGATGCCCACCAATGTCGACTGGAAGGCCTGGCCGGCGCGCGTTACCTCGACAAGCTGCGCGACTTTGCCGAAGGCGAACAGCAGGGCACCCTGGCCATTCGCGGGCCGGTAGACCGCATCTATCACTCCAACGAAGCGGTGATGCTTCACGACGGCCCGCGCACTTTGCGGGTCGGCAAGCAGTCCAGCGATTCCACCGTGGTCTGGCACCCCGACCAGCAGCCCCCCGCTGATACTTCCCTTGAGGCGGCGAAGCGCTTTGTATGCGTCGAGGCAGCCAACACCCGCCTGGATCCGGTTTGGCTAGTGCCCGGCGCCCAACACCTGCTGGGCACCACCTTGAGCAGAACCTGATAGATACCCTGATTGAGGACATCGCGCCATGCGCCAGCCGTTTCGTCGCGAGCTGAGTAACCTGATAGAACGCGGCCGTGACCGGCAGCTGCGTCTGGCCGTCACCGGGCTTTCCCAGGCGGGCAAGACGGCGTTTTTGACGTCGCTTATCAACCAGCTTCGTCACGCCGGGGTCGAGGCCCAGTTGGACATGCTGCCCGCCGCCCGCGAAGGCCGTCTGCTTGGCGCCCAGCGGCTGAATCAACCCGACCTTGGCGTGCCGCGTTTTCCCTACGACCCGGGCATGGCCGCGCTGCGCGAAACGCCGCCGCGCTGGCCTGCGCCTACCCGCGGCATCAGCGAGCTGCGTCTCCAACTCCGCTACCGTCCGGCGCAGCAGGGCTGGCTGTCCCCGGACATTGCCCACCTGACCCTCGACCTGTTCGACTACCCGGGAGAATGGCTGCTGGACCTACCGCTGTTGCAGCACGATTTTTACAGCTGGAGCCAGGCCCAGCCGCTGCACACCGGCGATCAACGCCGCGCCTTGTTCAGCGAATGGCTCGCCGAGGTTGAAACCCTCGACCCCGCCGCCGAGGCGGATGAAGCCCAGTTGGCAAGCCTGGCCGAGGCCTACGCCCAGGGCCTGCGACGCGCCAAGCAGGCAGGCTTTTCCAACCTCCAGCCCGGGCGCTTTTTATTGCCGGGTGAGCTCGACGGCGCGCCGGTGCTGCAGTTTTTCCCGCTGCCCCAGTTGAGCATGTCGAAAGAAGCGCTGGACGCCCTGCCGCCCAACAGCCTTTACGCGACGCTGGCCGCGCGCTTTCGCTACTATCAACAGCAGGTGGTACGGCCTTTTTACCGCGACCACTTCCGTCGCTTTGACCGCCAGATTGTGCTGGTCGATGTCCTGGGCGCGCTCAACGCGGGCCCGGAACGCTTTGAGGACCTATCTCAAGCGCTTGGCCAACTGATGCAAAGCTTCGATTACGGCAAGCGCAGCCTGCTGACACGGCTGTTTGCCCCGCGAATCGACAAGCTGGCTATTGCCGCCACCAAGGCAGACCATGTCACGCCCGACCAGCACGGCCACGTGGTGCAACTTCTGGAAGCCTTGCTCGCCGAGCCGCTCAAGGATTTACGCTTTGCCAACGTACCGGTAAAAGCGCTGTCGCTCGCCGCCATTCGTGCCACCGAGGCGCGCGAAGTGATGCACAACGGCAAACGTTCCCCCGCCCTACGGGGCACGACCCTCGAAGGCGAAGACGTGCTGGTCTACCCCGGCGACGTGCCGCCACGCCTACCGACTCACGATTTCTGGCACCAGCAGGGCTTTGACTTTCCGAGCTTTCGCCCCATGGACACCCCATCCGACGCGCTCGCTCACATCCGCATGGACGCCGTCATCGACTGGCTGATTGGAGACAAACTCGTATGACCACCCCACGGCCGCGTCATCACTTCGACCTCGATGAACCCAAGGAACCCAAGGAACCCCGCCCGGACGTCGACGCCGAGTTGCGCCAGCGCGAGACTTTCGATGCGACCGCCTCCCACCAGCCCTTGCCCCCCGCCGCCGAGGAAAAAGCCCTTCCGGAAACCCGCCTGGGCGCGCCACGCAAGCGCCGCTGGGGGCTGATGCTGGCACTCGCAGGGGGCACGACCCTGGGGGCCCTCGAGCTGGTCACCGGGATTCCCGACGCCCTGGCGCAGTCCCAATGGATGACCATGGCCTGGCAGCTCTTCGGGGTGGGCGTGATCAGCCTCGGCGGCCTGTCGCTGCTCAAGGAACTGGGCCGTTTACGGCGTCTCAAGCGCCACGACAAACTGCGCGAAGCCCTGGCGGTACTGCCACAGGGCTCGGCCAAGCAGGCCCAGACCCTGGCGCAGCAGCTCAAGCGCCAGCTCAAACTGGCCGACGACGACCCCCACTGGCAGGCGTTCCAGCATGCCTGCCAGCCGCACCACAGCGGCGAGGAGATCCAGACCCTGCTGCGCTACCACCTGCTGGCACCACGGGATCGCGAAGCCCAGCGCCTGATTACCCGGATGTCCGGCGAGACCGCCGTCATGGTGGCGGTGAGTCCATTGACGCTGGTTGATATGGCGCTGGTTGCCTGGCGCAGCCTGGCCATGGTGGATCGGCTGTGCCGGCTGTACGGATTGGAGCTGGGCTACGCCAGCCGCCTGCGGCTGTTCCGCCACGTGCTGCACAACATGGCGTTCGCCGGCGCCAGCGAGCTGGCCACGGACGCCAGCATGGACATGCTGTCACTGGATCTGGCCAGCCGCCTCTCCGCGCGTGCAGGCCAGGGGCTCGCCACGGGACTGCTGAGCGCGCGCCTGGGCCTGCGTGCCCAGCGCCTCTGTCGCCCGGTGGCGTTTACCGCCGACGAGCAGCCCAGGCTTGCCGACCTGCGTCAGGACCTGTGGCGACAGATCAAGCGGCTCGACAAGGACGCCTGATACCGCCCTGGACACCAGGCTTTCAAGGGCAACCTAGGCGATGCGCTTTTCGGTCTCGGCGTCGAACAGGATCGCCCGCGCCATGTCCACCCGCAACGCCAGACGTTCGCCGGGGGAAACGGCGCACTTGGGCCCAACCCGTGCGGTTACCTCCTGCTCACCCAACGGCAGGCGCAGCAGCATATCGGCCCCGGTGGGCTCGACCACCGTCACACGGGTATGCAGCAAGGTGCCCTCGGCCTGGGTGGTCAAGCGCTCATCCTCTTCGCTGAAATGCTCGGGGCGTAAGCCGAGAATCACCGGCTGATCCAGCTTTTCTGCCATCGCCGCCGTGACCCGGGCTGCCGGCCAGGGCAGGCAAAGGTCTTCTTCTTCCGGCGTGGCAATACGCACCGCGTAGCCCTCACCGTCCCGCTCGAGGGTTGCCGTGATGAAGTTCATCGACGGCGAGCCCATGAAGCCGGCCACGAACATGTCCACCGGATTGTTGTAGACCTCGTCGGGGCTGCCCAGCTGCAGGATATGGCCGTCGCGCATCACCGCAATGCAGTCAGCAAGCGTCATGGCCTCTACCTGGTCGTGGGTCACGTAGACGATGGTGGTGCCAAGACGCTGATGCAGCTTCTTGATTTCCGTGCGCATGTCGACGCGCAGCTTGGCATCCAGATTGGACAGCGGCTCGTCGAACAGATAGACCTTGGGCTCCCGCGCCAGTGCACGCCCCATGGCCACTCGCTGGCGCTGCCCGCCGGAAAGCTGCGAGGGCTTGCGCTCCAGCAGATGGGTAATTTGCAGCAGATCGGCCACCCGCTCGACGGCGGCCTGACGTTCGGGCTTGGGCACCTTGCGCATTTCAAGCCCGAAGCTGATGTTCTGGCGCACCGTCATGCTGGGATAGAGCGCGTAGGACTGGAAGACCATGGCAATATCCCGCTCGGCGGGCGTCCGCCAAGTGACGTCTTCACCATCGATGCAGATAGAGCCGCTGGTCACCGGCTCGAGCCCGGCGATGGCGTTCATCAACGTCGACTTGCCGCACCCCGACGGCCCCACCAGAATCAGGAACTCGCCGGAATCAATCGAAATACTGACATCCTTCAGCACCCGTTCGCTGCCGAAGTCCTTGCGCACATTGTGGATTTCTAACGCTGCCATAATGAAAATCCTAGTTGTTATTAGCCTTTCACGGAGCCTGCGGTCAGCCCGCGCACAAAATATTTACCGGCCAGCACGTACACCACCAGCGTGGGCAAGGCAGCAATCATTGCCGCGGCCATGTCCACGTTGTATTCGCGCACGCCGGTCGAGGTATTGACCAGGTTATTGAGCGCGACGGTAACGGGCTGAGTGTTGTGGGCGGAAAACGCCACGCCGAACAGGAAGTCATTCCAGATCTGGGTGAACTGCCAGATCACCGACACCACGATGATCGGCGTCGACACAGGCAACAGGATGCGCCAGAAAATGCGAAAAAACCCGGCGCCGTCGAGCTTTGCCGCCGACACCAGCTCATTGGGAATGCCCACGTAAAAGTTACGGAAAAACAACGTGGTAAAGGCAATCCCGAACACCACGTGAACCAGTATCAAGCCCGCGCGGGAGCTGGAAATGCCCAGCCACCCCAGCGTTTGCGCCATGGGCAACAGCACCACCTGAAAGGGAATGAAACAGCCGAACAGCATCAGCGCAAAGACCAGGTTCGCGCCCTTGAAGCGCCATTTGGTCAGGGCATAGCCGTTCAGCGCGCCGATCGTCGTGGAGATCAGCACCGCCGGAATGACAATCGCAAACGAATTCCAGAAGTAACCGCCGACGCCTTCGCAGCGCATGCCGGTGCAGGCTTCGCCCCAGGCTTTGACCCAGGGTGTCAAAGTAGGGTCTTGAGGCAGCGTCAACAGCGTGCCGGGACTGATTTCGCTGAGCGGTTTCACCGAGGTGATCAGCATCACGATCAGGGGCAGCAGATAGAACACCGCCGCGAGGATCAGCACGCTATACACCACGGCGCGACTGACCCGCGCACCCAGCGTCTGACGACGAATCACGTTAGCCATGCTTGCGGCTCCTTAGTTCGGAGTACAGATACGGAATCAAGATCGCCAGTACGCCGCCCAGCATCAGCATGGCGCTGGCGGAGCCCAGCCCGATCTGAGCGCGACTGAAAGCGTGGGTGTACATGAAGGTGGCGGGCAGATCGGTGGCGTAGCCTGGCCCGCCGCCGGTCAGCGCCACCACCAGATCGAAACTTTTGATGGCGATGTGCGCCAGAATCATCACCGCGCTGAACACCACCGGCCGCAAACAGGGCATGACGACCCGCCAATAGATCCGCGGTAGGCTGGCACCGTCGAGCTGCGCCGCCTTGACAATGCTGTCGTCGATGCCGCGCAAGCCAGCCAGGAACAGCGCCATGACGAAGCCCGACGCCTGCCACACGGCGGCAATTACCAGGGTGTAAATGGCCATATCCGGATCAACGATCCAGTCAAAGCGAAACGCTTCAAAGCCCCAGCTTTGCACCATCGCCTGGATTCCCAGGCCGGGGTTGAGCAGCCATTTCCAGACCACCCCGGTGACGATGAAGGACAATGCCATGGGGTAGAGGTAGACCGTACGCAGCGCGCCTTCCTGGCGAATTTTCTGGTCGAGCAGCATGGCCAATAACACGCCGATCACCAGGCAAATCACCACGAACAGCGTGCCAAAGATCATCAGGTTAGTGGACGCCACCCACCAGCGTTCATTGGCCATCAGGCGCGCGTACTGGCCAAAGCCGACGAAGTCGTAGCTCGGCAGCATGCGCGAGCTGGTCAGCGATAGAATAAAGGTCCACAGCATGAAGCCATAAACAAAGAACAGCGAGATGGCGACCGACGGGGCCAGCACAAGCCGCGGCAACCACGCCTGCAGCCATCCCGAAGTCGCCGCACGTGGGGCAGGATGCCCAACGCGCGGGGTAGCAGTGTTTTTCATGGAGAAACGTCCTCGCCAGAAAGCGGTGGCGCCGCCGACGCGGCGGCGCCTGTCATCGCCTGTAATCGTTGCGAATGAACGTTAGAACGAGGCGGCTTCCGCCGCGTTGACCAGACGCTCGGCGGCTTCTTCCGCCGGCATCTCCTCGTCGTTGAAGTAGTTGGTCACCACATCGAAGATGGCCCCCTGGATATCGGCACGTACCGCCATGCCATGGGCCATGCTGGGTACCAGGCCGCCTTCTTCAGCGGTGCGCTGGAAGTCGCTGAGCGACTGCTGGGCGCAGCTGTCGAATTTGCTCATGTCCAGATCCGGGCGGGCGGGAATCGACCCCTTGGCCAGATTGAAGGCTTCCTGGAAGGTCGGCTCGAGCACCAGGCGGGCCAGCGCTTGCTGGGCTTCCCGCTCTCCGTCATCGCTGACCCGGAACATGGCCAGGCTATCGATGTTGAAGGCAAACACGTCTTCGGTGCCCGGCGCCGGGGCGCACAGGTAGTCTTCGCCGGCCGTCAGGCCGCGTGCGGTAAACTCGCCCTTGGCCCAGTCGCCCATCATCTGCATGGCGGCCTCACCGTCGATCACCATCCCGGTAGCGATGTTCCAGTCGCGCCCGGACATGCCGTCGTCCATCAGCTCGCGCAGCTGCTTGAAATCTTCCAGCGCATCGACCATCTGCTCGCCGCCCAGCGCCTCGGGGTCGAGGTCGACCAGCGCACGCTGGTAAAACTCACCGCCCTGGCTGCCGATGACAACACTTTCAAAGACGGTGGCGTCCTGCCATGCCTGGCCGCCGTGGGCCAGTGGAATGTAGCCCGCCTCGCGAATGGCGTCGCCAGCTTCGAACAGCTCGTCGAGGGTGGTCGGCATGTCAACGCCGGCGTCGTCCAGAACCTCGGGATTGGCCCACAGCCAGTTGACCCGATGGACGTTGACAGGCACAGCCACGTACTGGCCGTCGTGCTGCATGATCTCGGCGACCACCTCGGGCAGTAGCGCATCCCAGTTTTCCGCCTCAGCAACGTCATTCAGATTGCCCAGCAGGCCAAGCTCGCCCCACTCCTGAATTTCGGGGCCTTTGATCTGCGCCGCTGAGGGTGGATTGCCCGACATGGCCCGGGACTTCAGCACCGTCATGGCCGTTTCACCGCCGCCACCTGCCACGGCAAAATCTTCCCAGCCGTAACCTTCGGCTTCCATCAGCTCCTTGAGGACATTGGCAGCGCGGGCTTCGCCGCCGGAGGTCCACCAGTGCAGCACTTCAACGTCGTTGGCCTGCGCCTGAGACGCCATGGTCAGACCGGCAAGCGAGGTGGCAAGCACAAGGCTGGTTTTCTTCAACATAGGCATGGGTAACTCCTGGTGTTGTTGTTGTGTACTGTCGATGACAGGTCACAGCGTACTGTAAAACACCACCGCAAAGGCGTTACCGATTCCTGCATAGTGTTGAAGGTTTATTACAAGTCGGTAATAGTTTCATGGAGAGGGATTGTCAGGGTGACGCACAGCCCGCCCTGAGGGTGGTTTGCCAGTTGAATATCACCACCGTGAGCCTTGGCAATGTGCCGGGCAATACCCAGACCTAAACCGCTACCGCCTGTGTTCCGGCTGCGCGACGGCTCCAGGCGGACAAACGGCGAAAACACCCGCGAAAGCTGCGAATCCGGAATGCCTGGGCCATGGTCGCGAATCTGGATAGTGACGGCGCTGGCGTGCTCGGTGAGCAACACCTCGGCTCGCTGGCCATAGAAGACGGCGTTTTCCAGCAGGTTGGCCAGGCAGCGTTTGAACGCCAGGGGCTTGACGGTGAGCGGCGGCACCTCGCCTCGAACGGTGACGTCGCCGCCCTGCAGACGCAGCGCCTCGGCGATGTCGTCGATCATCGGCCCAAACGCCACCGGCTCGGGTGTTTCATGAAGGTCCAGACCTTTCACCGAAGCCAGCGCGCCCTTCACCAGACTATCCAGCTCGTCCAGTGCCGCACAGAAACGCTCACGCTGAACCTCGTCATCGAGCATTTCGGCGCGCAGGCGTAGCCGGGTGAGCGGGGTTTTCAGGTCATGGGAAATCGCCGAGAACAGCCGCTCCCGCTCTTCGATCTGCTCGCGGATGCGCTGCTGCATGCGGTTGAATGCCACCGCGGTGGCGGCCACCTCTTTGGGGCCGCTTTCCTTGAGCGGAGGCATATCCAGGTCATCGCCGAGCTGCAATGCCGCTCTGGAAAGCCGCGCCAAGGGGCGGGTCGCGCTGCGAATGCCCAGCAGTGACAGCGCAATCACGCTGAGCAGCACCAGAAGACCCACTAGCACGCGCTCTTCGGACAGCCATCGATACCCCGAAAAGATATCCGGCACGCCGAGTAGCGTGGCCACGTACAGCCAGGTGTCGGGGGCCAGCTCCAGTTGCACCACCAGAATCGGCGGAGAAAGCGGCTCCATCAGCAGGCTGTGCTGGCCCCAGCGCGGTGGCAGATCTTTAAGCAGCACTTGGTTATTCAATACGCGAAGCGTCTCGGGGCGAGAAAACTCAACCACCACATCGTCGATATTGAGCCGTTCGGTGAGGATGGCACGGACGTTATCCACCACTACCCGCTTTTCAGGCCCCGAACCGATGTCCTCGATGGCCAGGCGGCGCTCGTTGATGCTGACGAAAAAGCGCGTGCCGCCCATGTTGCGCAGCTGGTCGAGTACGATGTGGCGGTACTCGTAGGGCAGCGAGCGGAAATACTGCATCGTCGAGGCAATGCTGACCGCCATGTTGGTGGACAGCTCATCGAGCTGGCGCAGCTGACTCGCGCGTACTTGGGATGTCCAGATGGCATAGCTTGCGATCTGCGCCACCAGCACGCCCGCCAGCATGATGATCACAAAGCGACCGCGCAGCGTGGTCGGCAGCCAGCGTGCGGCGCGACGCTTGAACCCTGACCAGCGAGCCCTGCTCACGTCAGCGCATCGACACGGGCGGTGAGAATATAGCCGGCGCCCCGGACGGTGCGAATCAGCTGCGAATGCTGGGCATCTTCGCCCAGCCGCTGGCGTAGCCGACAGACGTGGACGTCAATCGAACGGTCCAGCGGCGGCGCATCACGGCCACGGGTCAGCGCGTAGAGATCGTCACGGGTAAGCACGGTGGCGGGGCGCTCCAGAAAGACCTGCAGCAGCTGAAAATCGGCCCCGGACAGCGCGGTGCGCTCTCCCTGCCGGTCGATCAGTTCGCGGGTCATGCGATCTAGCTGCCAGTCGCCAAACCTCACGCAGCGCGCCTGGCCGGCGCTGGGCGTGGGCGCCACCGGTCGCGTGCGGCGCAGCACTGCCTTGATCCGAGCCAGCAGCTCCCGGGGGTTGAAGGGCTTCCCCAGATAGTCGTCGGCGCCCAGTTCCAGGCCCAGAATGCGGTCGGTTTCGTCGGCGCTGGCCGTGAGCATGATGATCGGCACATCGCTGTGCTTGCGCACCTCGCGACAGATCGAAAAGCCGTCGTCCCCAGGCAGCATCAGATCGACGATCAACAGATCCGCTGCGCCATTGTGCATAAGCGCTCGCAAGGCATTGGCATCCTGGGCGGTAAACACCTTATAGCCGTGACGCCCCAGATAATCCGCCAGCAGTTCACAGATTTCCGGGTCATCGTCGACCACGAACAGCGTTGCGGGCTTGGTCGGGGCGGAGGAAGTCGGGGTGGCGGAGGTCATCGCGGCAGACGTATCCCATATTATTGTTATCAAGGGGCATTGATCATGGGCGAGCGCAGCGGTGCTGACAAGGTAGCCTCGACTAAGGTGGTAAAGCGCTTACAGCCCAAAGCGCTTGCGCAGCCACTGGGCAACGGCGGCCTCACCGTGGTGACCGATTCGCTCACCGCCCGCCACCCGGTCGAACAGCGCGGGATGGGCGTTAGCCATCACCTGGGCTTCGCCCGCCAGGCTGAGCATTTCCGTGTCGTTGAGGTTATCGCCAAACGCCAGACAGTCGGCAGGCGTCAAGCCCAGCCGCGTCAGCAACGAGGTCAACGCTTCGCCTTTATTGACACCGTAGGCCATGATTTCCAGCGAGTCGGTCGTCGAGTAGGTAATGTGCAGCTCACGGCCGTGGGCTTGCCGGGCGCTGGCCTCCAGTTCGGCAAGCGCGTCGGGGTCGCCCAGATAAAGCACCTTGCCCACGCCGTGAATGTCCATCTGCGCCGGCGGCACCACGTCGTAGGTAAAGCCGGTAGAGGCGTGCAGCGACAGCAGGTGCGGCGCCTCGGCATCGATGTGCCAGCCGCTTTCGCGATAGAGATTCAACCGCACCTGGGGCGGACGCGGCAGACCAATCAGCGCCTTGGCATGCTCGGGCGCGAGGTGATTCGCCGCCAGCAAGGCGTCGTCAGGATCATGAACGTAGGCGCCGTTAGTGCTAATCAAGTGCAGCGGAATAGCCAGCTGATCGCGAAACACCTTCATATCGTGATAATGACGGCCCGACGCCAACGCGACGTGATGCCCCTGCTCCACCAATGCCCTCAGCACCTCGACGGTGCTTTCGTGCAGGGAGTGGTCGCTTCCTAATAGGGTGCCATCCAGGTCAGAAACAATCAGGCGAGGTGTCATAACGCACTCCATAAGTATGGGCATTTAGCTTAACCGATTCATCCCTGACGCTCCTAGCCAGATAAAGACTAAACAACCAGACCGATTGGGAATGGCCGCCCTTATTTCTCTGGGGCAGCCTTATCGCCAAATCAGGGCAATGATAACCCCAAGGCCACCGAGCTTGCCCGTTCACCGATTAGCACATGTATTACCCCACGCTCCAGACGCTGCACGCCGTGAGCGCCCAGTCTAGTCAGGGCTTCCTCGTCTAGCGCAGCGGCATCGGCCAGCTCCAAGCGCAGCCGAGTGGAGGCAACGGCCGTCGCGCTGCGCACATTCCGTTCGCCTCCCAAAGCCTGCTGCCAAGCTAGCCTATCCTGAGAGTCTATAGGCGCTACATCGGTTTCTGGAGTTACTTCGGCTCTAGAATTTCCTTGAACGGCCTGCCGCTCAGGTGCTTCCCCGGCAGCACTTAGTGCGGTGCGTATTTCATCAGCTACGCCGTCTGCAATCGGCCCTACGATGACCTGAACACCACCACCTTGAAGACGCAGCAGCCCCCGTGAGCCCAGCGCCTTAAGGGCTGCCTCGTCGATAATATCGGGATTCTCTAGCACCAAACGCAGCCGAGTGGTGCAAGCACCAACGCTTTGTAGGTTGGTTGCGCCACCTAGAGCAGCCACAAAGGCTGGGCCTCGTTCACTGGGAGCAGCTTCTGTCCCAACGGGTGCTACTGTCTCGGGGTCGCGGCCCGGCGTTGGCAGGTCGAAACGCATGATCGCCCAGCGAAAAATCGTGTAGTAGATAACGAAATAGGCCAGTCCTACCGGCAACATCAGCCAGCCATTGGTAGAAAGCCCATACGAGAGCGCGAAGTCGAAGGCCCCTGCAGAGAAAGTAAAGCCCAGCTTAACGTCTAGCCAGTGAAGCAAGGCGACTGAAATACCAGTTAATACAGCGTGTAGGCCATAGAGAAGCGGCGCAAGGAACATAAAAGTGAATTCGATAGGCTCAGTCACACCGGTAAGGAAGGCGGTCAACGCCAGCGACAACAGCAGGCCACCCACTTGGGCACGTCGCCCTTTCGGCGCGGCGTGGTACATGGCCAGCGCTGCGGCTGGCAGGCCAAACATCATCACTGGGAAAAAGCCCGCCATAAAGCGGCCTGCGGTGGGATCGCCTGCGAAGAAGCGATTAAGATCCCCGCTAACTACCGCCCCAGAAGCCGTTTCAAAGCTGCCAAAAACAAACCATACCAGGCTGTTGAGCACATGATGTAGGCCAGTAACGATTAACAGCCGGTTGAGCATCCCGTAGACAAACAACCCCAACTCACCGGCATTGATCAGCCACTGGCCTAATAAATCAATGCCATGCTGAATGGGCGGCCAGATTATCCCAAAGGCGAACCCCAGAACCACAGCAGTAAGGCCGGTGACAATAGGCACAAAGCGCCGCCCGCCGAAGAAAGCCAAGTAGTCTGGCAACTGGATTGCTTGGTAGCGGTTATAAAGTAAGCCCGCCACGCTGCCGATGATGATGCCCGCCAACACCCCCATATTAATCTCTGGATTGAGAGAGTTCAGCACTGCATCGAGAACCAAGTAACCAATAACGCCAGCCAGGCCCGCTGCGCCATTGCTGTCATTGGCAAAGCCCACCGCCAAACCAATGGCAAAAATCAGCGCCAGATTAGCGAATATTGCTTCGCCCGCACTGGCGATAAAGGCAATATCCAGCAGATCGGGCTGGCCCAAACGTAATAGCAGGCCAGCGATAGGTAACACCGCAATGGGCAGCATCAGAGAGCGGCCCAGTTGCTGTAGCCCGCCCATCATACGGGCTCCAAAAGTCATAATAGCCATATCAGCACCTCGCGAAGGGAGTTGTTATTGGGGAGGCCTCATTATCCAGGGCCAGCAGCTCGCCGAGGCGCAAGCGCACCGAGACTGCATCAGGCAAGGCCAGTAGCTCGGGGATATTGGCTGCCAATGCGGCGGTGTCCAGATGGCGCAAAGCAGCCTTTACCGCCGGTATTCGCGCAGGCTCTACTGAGAGCTCATCGACCCCCAGAGCCACTAGCAAAGGAGCAGCCAGTTCGTCACTGGCAGCACTACCACATACGCCGACGGGACAGCGCTTGGCTGCGCCAGCGACCGTCGCTTGGATCAGACGCAGTACCGCCGGGTGCAGTACATCCGCCCGACTAGCCAGCGCTGGATCTTCACGATCCATGGCCAGGGTGTACTGGGTTAAGTCATTGGTGCCAATGGAAAGGAAGTCTGCCTCATCGGCAAGACTGGCAGCGCAGAGTGCAGCGCTAGGCACTTCGATCATGGCCCCTAACCGCGGCCGTTCACTCAGCCCTAACTCAGCGGCCAGTGTCTCTAAACGCTGGCGCACTTCGCGTAGCTCGGCGGCCTCGCTCACCATAGGCAGCATGATATGCAGCGCTTTCAATGGGGTGACACCGAGTATCGCTCGTAGCTGCGTCTCCAAAAGCTCAGGCTGGCTCTGCCAAAGGCGCACGCCGCGTACTCCTAACGCTGGATTAGGCACGGTTGGCAAACGTAGATAAGGAAGCTGCTTGTCGGCGCCGATATCCAGCGTGCGAATAATCACCGGCTTACCGTCCAAGGCCGTTAAAGCGGCCTGGTATTCTTCGCGCTGAGTGGCCTCGTCGGGGGCGCTATCACGTCCCAAGAACAGAAACTCGCTGCGCAGTAAGCCTACGCCATCGGCGCCTGACGCTGCCGCTAGGCACGCTTCCTCTGCACCACCAATATTAGCGCGCACCTCAACGGTACGTCCGTCTAGGGTGATGGCAGGCTCATGAGCGGCCGCCCGCGCCGTTTCGGCTTGCTGTCGGCGAGCCTCAATCCGCTCAGCCATCTCGGCTAGTTGCATCGGCGTTGGCTTCAGTGCCAAGCATCCTTTCTCGGCATCTAGAATGACGCTTCCAAGGGCGGCCTCATGAGCAGCTTCCAATAGCGCCTGCCCCATGGCCACGAGACAAGGGATACCCCGTGCCCGCGCCAGTATCGCCACATGAGAAGTCGTTCCTCCGCCGGAGAGGCAAAGCCCCGCCGGGTGCTGGTCGGCCACGGCAACCAACTCCGACGGGGTTAAGTCCTCCGCCACCAATATGGCGCCTTCGGGCAACTCAGGAGCTGCCTCTTGATTGTCGCCGCTCAGCGCCACCATCACACGTCGCTGCAAGTCGCGCAGATCCGCGACACGGGCAGCCAGCAAGTCGTTACCGCTAGCAGCAAGCCGCTCTGCTTCAGCGTCTAATGCTTCCCGCCAAGCTTGGCCAGCACTGCGGCCATCGCTAATCCGCGCCTCTGCCTCTGCAGCTAAGTTCGGATCTTCAAGCCAGGCGCCATGGGCTGCGAAGATTTCCGCCTCGGCGGGCTGCCCTTGGTGTGTCGCCTGCACCTCGGCCTTTGCTAAATCGTCACTGATACGGTTAAGTGCCTGTTTAAGGCGTGGGGACTCAACGCTTTCACCTTCGCCGTCATAAGGCACGCTAGGCAGTGGCGGTCGGCAGACTATCAGAGGGCCAGTCGCCAAGCCCTGACTGGCAATCAAACCAGCCAGCTCTCCCGTCTCAAGTTCTTTCTCAAATGCCTGGGTCGGTACCGCCTGGGTTGTGCCAGCGGCGTGCTCCTTGGCTTCGGGAGTAGTCAGCAGCGCTTCAGCGGCGTCCAAAGCGGCCTCCCCCCGAGTTCCCTGGGCTCTCAGACGCAAAGCGCTGCCTGCGACCAAACCAAGGTTCATTAGCGCACTTAAGCTTTCGACGTTCGCGCCAGCACCTTCTGTCGCTGGCTCGAGGTGCACTTCCAAATTAACACCGTACTCCCGTGCGATGGCTCTTAGTCGTGCCGCAGGGCGGGCATGCAACCCAGCCGCGAGGGCGAGCGTTAGGCAGCGCTCCATTAATGGGCCTTTGGTCGTTGCGGCTTCGTCCTGCTCCGCTGAGGTGCGAGTAAGCACCAACAGCTCCTCACCAAGCGCAACACGTTCCCCCTTACTATGGCGAGGCGGCAATAGGTGCCAGGCAGCGGGTTCAGTAACCACCAGAGGCGTGATCAGCGCAGAGGCACCTAGCGCCAGCACGTCGGCATCAAAGCGACACAGCGGATCACCAGCGCGCACACTGTCACCCACTGACACCATCAGCTCAATGCCTTGGCCCTCTAGCTCGACGGTGTCAAGGCCCAGGTGAAGCAATAGCTCCACCCCGGCGTCTGTTCTCAGGGTCAGGGCATGGCGGGTACGGGCGCACTGCACTATCTCGCCATCGCAGGGGGCATGCAGACACCCGCCGAGGGGGTCAATGGCGATACCTTCGCCCAGTGACAGACCTGCGAAGACCGGATCGGGCACCTCGCTTAGGGGAACCACAATCCCCTCCACCGGTGACTGCAAGATTAAGGTTTGACTTGGATCGGACATGGGGAAACTCCCGCGTTGTCTTTATTATGGAGCTATTGGTTTATTTGTCTTTACAGGGTGCAGGTGACCTTATTTAGGTGCTGAGGACTATCCGGGTCACTGCCTCTGGCCGCCGCTAAGCCGGCCACCATGATGTAGAAACTCTGGATGATAGATAGCGGCTGCAGAGCCTCGTGGCCTGCCTCCACCACCGTTAAATGGCGCTCAGTGACGCCCGCATCGGCGGCTAGCAGAACGCGAGCACCAATGCTTTCCAGCCACTCGGCTAACGCCAGCAACCCAGCCTGCTCCGGCCCAGGTGGCGCAAATATCAGCACTGGATAGCCGCGGTCAATCAGTGCCATGGGACCATGGCGTACTTCGGCGCCACTCAAGGCCTCGGCTTGAATGGCACAGGTTTCTTTGAACTTGAGCGCCGCCTCCTGGGCCACCGCCAAGCCTGCGCCGCGTCCAATGACCATCAGTCGATCAGCCCCCTGAAAAGCTTCAATGGCCGGGGCCCAGTCCTGGTCCAGAGCGAGTTCCAAGCGACCTGGCAGCTCGTCTAAGGCATCCAGCAAGCGGCGATCCTCATTCCAGTGACCCATCAACTGGGCCATGGCTGAGAGCGTGGCTAGATAGCTTTTAGTGGCCGCCACACTCTTCTCCTCGCCTGCATAGAGAGGAACCTCATTGTCGCTAGCAGCGCCTAAAGGTGACTGAGGCGTATTAATCAACGCGAGTGTTCGAGCGCCAGCGGCCGCCAGTGCCTGCTGAGTGGCGATCAAGTCAGGACTCTGCCCCGACTGAGAGACAGCCAGAGCCAATTGGCCGCGAACGCGCCAGGGCGCCTTTCTCAACGTGGTTAGCGAGGGCGGCAAAGAGGCTACCGGGATGCCGCGTTGCTGCATGCAGAGATAAGCAAAGTAGCTGGCAGCATGATCGGAGCTGCCACGGGCAACGGTCACCGCAGCCGCGGGCGGCGTCTGGCGCAGTTGCTCGCCCAATGGGGCAAAGATTTGGGCGTTACGCTGCAACTGGCCGCGAATACGGTCCGGCGCGTTGCGGGCTTCCGCAAGCATCAGGGACATCAGGTATCTCCTTGAATGGTGCGGCCCTCGACGACGACCGCTTTGATTTGAAGCTGGGGATCAAGAACAACCAGGTCAGCTGAGGCACCTTCCTGAAGGCGACCAATATCACTAATACCCAGGAAGTCCGCCGGGTAGCGAGAGAGACGATCGGAGGCTTCGGCCAGAGAGAGCCCTAGCGAGACCAGGTTGCGCAGCGCCTGATCCATGGTCAGCGTACTGCCTGCCAGGGTGCCGTCGGCTAACCGCACGCCCCCCAGACACTTGGTGACGGTATGCTCGCCAAGCCGATAGTCACCGTCATGCATACCCGCGGCGGCCGTCGAGTCGGTGACCGCATAGAGATTGGGGATACAACGAAGGGCAGTGCGGATGGCGCCTGGGTGGACATGTAACAGATCAGGGATCACTTCGGCGTACTGAGCATGGGCCAGCGCCGCGCCCACCATGCCAGGCTTGCGGTGGTGCAGACCGGTCATGGCATTGAACAAGTGAGCGAAGCCACTAGCACCGTTGGCCAGTGCTTCCACACCTTCTTCGTAGCTACCCAATGTATGACCCAGCTGCACCCGTACGCCTCTCTCGCTAAGGTACTGAATCAACGCCAAGTGGCCAGACAATTCAGGGGCCAGGGTGATCAAGCGAATCGGCGCCAGGGCGCAGAGCTCGTCCAACTCCTCAGTCATTCCAACCCTTGCATAGGCCGGCTGGGCACCTAGCTTGCCAGGGTTAATGTAGGGGCCTTCCAAATGTACGCCCAACACTTGGGCGGCCTGGAGTACTGGCGCTTCCATATAGGCAGCGACTTCGCGCAGTGTCTGCCGGATATGGGTGTCAGGCGCCGTCATGGTGGTAGCTAATAGCCGCGTGGTGCCGAAGCGCACGTGGGTGCGAGCCAAAATAGCCAGTGCTTCGCCCCCTTCCATGACATCTGCACCACCGCCGCCATGCACATGTAAATCAATAAAGCCAGGCAGTACTCGAGGATGGTCATTGGTATCCGGGTCTACCGATTCGCCTCTAATGCGACTGATACGTCCCTTATCCCAGTGAATTTCTCCCAGACGCCAACCCTGGGGGGTACGAATATTGCCAAATTGCATAACGTCTCCTAGCGAGTCAGCTCGACCATAAAGTCGTAGTAATCGGTGCGGCAGTAGGTAATCGTTAGCTCCGCTGGTGTGCCGTCGGCTAGGTAGCCCAGTCGTGTAACTTTAAGCAGTGCCTGTCCCTCAGCTACCTCGGCGAGCACCGCTAGCTCTGCGTCCGCATTGATGGCAGTGACATGCTGCAGGGCTCGCGTCACTGGCTTGCCGCTGGCTTCCAGCACTGCATAGAGAGACGTTTCGACTGACTGGGGATCGGGCATCACTGATACAGGTAGACAGCTATCCTCTACCGCCATCACCACTTCATCGGCCAAGCGTAAACGCTTTAGGCGCGCCACCTGGGCATCGGCCCCCAGGCCAAGACGCATGCTCTCTTCCGCATTGGGATTTGCCAGCCTGCGCTCTAACCATTGAGAACTTGGCGTAAAACCGCGTTGGGTAAGGAGCTCGGTGAAACTCACCAACCGGGTTAATGACTGATTGAGACGAGGCGTGATGAAGGTGCCAGAACCACGGCTACGACGAATAAGCCCCAGCTCAGCCAAACAGTCCAAAGCCTTGCGCGCGGTTATACGCGAGACATCGAGGGTATCGGCCAAGTTGCGCTCTGAAGGCAGCGCCTCGCCAACCTCCCAGGCACCCGTCTCAATGGCATGCTCCAGCTGACGAGCCAACTGCTGGTAAAGAGGCGTCGCGCCCTTAGGGTCAAGGCGCAGCTGCGTAAAGCGTGAATCCATGGATTTCACCTGAATATTAAAGACCAATTAGATACCAATATAGCCAATAATTAATACCATTCAAGTACCAATGATCCGCTAACATGTTTTGTAGGGACACTTTTCTTCTTTTAATAAGGGGATGACACGTCTACCAGATGGGATGTAGGTTATTGATAACTTGTAACCAAAGAGAACTTCACACGGCGACAATTGGCGCGGCTCCCGGTAATCCGTATAGTGGCACCCTATCCTTCGCCAACTGATTGACCTCATGCTGCAAAACAATTCCGTGCTTGCCTCGCTCAAGCAACAGATTCGCGATACCACCCCACGTGCTGAAGGGGTGATCAAAGCTACCGAGAAAGGCTTCGGGTTTCTTGAAACCGATGACGGTGACTCCTATTTCGTGCCGCCCCCCGCCATGAAACAGGTGCTGCACGGCGACCGCGTCGAGGGCGTCATCCATGAAAACGGCGATAAAAAATCCCTCGAGCCCGAAAAGCTGATCGAGGCCGGGCTCGACCGCTTTGTTGCAAGGGTGCAAAAGCGCGAAGACCGCCTTGCGGTGGTGCCGGATCATCCATCGATCCGCAATGTGCTCAAGGCACGCATCAAAAACACCCTGGACGAATCCACCATCGCCGATGGCGACTGGGTCGTGGCGCGCCTGGTGCGTCACCCGCTCAAACAGAACGATCGCGGCTTTTTCAGCCAGATCGACGAGCTGGTCGCCAAGTCAGACGACCCCGCCGTGCCATGGCGTGTCACGCTTGCCCGTCATGCGCTGGAGCAGGCGTCTCCAAATGCGGGCGACGACTGGCCACTGCACGATGAAGGCCTTGTCCGCGAGGACCTTACCGCACAGCCCTTCTTTACAATCGACGGTGAAAAGACCCGCGATATGGATGACGCCCTGCACGTCACGCCGCGCGCTGAAGGCGGCTGGCAGTTGAGCGTCGCCATCGCCGACCCCACCGCCTACGTGGAAGAAGGCCACGCCGCCGACCTGGAAGCGCGCACCCGCGCCTTTACGGTGTATTTGCCCGGCCAGAACGTCACCATGCTGCCCGAGAAGTTATCGGATGAGCTGTGCTCGCTGTGGGAAGACCAAGAACGCCCGGCACTGGCCTGCACGCTGGATATCAATGCCGACGGTAGCCTTGGCAATTACCGCTTTTTTGCCGCCACTGTTAAATCCCACGCCAAACTGGCTTACGACCATGTGTCTGACTGGATCGACGGCCAGGGTGACTGGGCACCGGCGGATAACATTGCCGAGCAGCTGACCGCGCTGCGCGATTTAACCGAAGCGCGTACCGCCTGGCGTAACGAGCATGCCCTGGTCTTCAAGGATCGTCCGGATTATGTCTTTGACCTGGACGATGCGGGTAATGTCCTGGGTATTCGCACCGAGGATCGCCGCATTGCCAACCGCATGATCGAAGAGTCGATGATTGCCGCCAACGCCTGTTGCGCGGACTTCCTCGCCCAGCACATCGGCCACGGCATCTTCAACGTGCACCGTGCCTTTGAGCCTGAAAAAGCCGAGGCCGCGCAGGAATTTCTGGCGGGTCAGGAAATTGACGTGGACCAGCAGGCGTTAACCGAGCTTGCCCATTACAAAGACCTCAAACGCGCGCTGGAAAGCCGCGACGATGCCTGGTTGGATGCCCGCCTGCGTCGCTTCCAGGGTTTCACCAGCATGTCGGCCCAACCCGGCCCGCACTTCGGCCTGGGCCTTGCCGCCTACGCTACCTGGACTTCGCCGATCCGCAAGTATGGCGATATGGTCAACCACCGCCTGATCAAGCGCGTACTGAAGGGTGAACAGGCCCCGGCTGAAGCCAGCCAGCAGCTCACCGAACAGCTGACCGAGCGTCGCCGCCTGAACCGTATGGCCGAGCGCGACGTGAAAGACTGGCTTTACGTGCGCTACCTGACGCCCGCCGCGCAGAACCAGGACACCTTTGACGCCGAGATCATGGCGATCAACCGAGGCGGTATGCGCGTTCGCCTGCTCGAAAATGGTGCCACGGCCTTCGTGCCCGCTCCCTTGATGCACAGTGACCGCAGCAAGGTGGTCATCGACGATAAAGAGGGCCGCATCCAGATCGAAGGCGAAGAGCGTTACAAGCTCGGCGACAGCCTACGTGTGGCGCTGACCGAAGCACGTGAAGAGACCCGCTCACTGGTAGCGCGGCCGGTCGAATAATTCCACCGAGCAAATACGGCGCGTATCGGGCGCCGTTGTTGTGCTTATCGATAATTTAGAACTGCGTGTTTCCCCCCGCCGTGGGTAAAGCCTTGGTTAACGAGTCATCAGCCGCTTTTTTCAACATAGCATCGTCTATTTGGAAAGCGGCCACCAAGTTGCGAAGCCGTTCTGCCTGGCTCTCCAGGGACAAGGCCGCATTCGTCGACTGCTGAACCAGCGTGCTGTTTTGTTGGGTAGTCGAATCCATCTCGGTAATAGCGGTATTGATCTGCTCAATGCCGCTGCTTTGCTCTCGAGTAGCTGAAGATACCTCGGTCATAAGCATGGCAAGTCGCTGGATTACCGTCTCTGTATCATCGATAGTGGCCGCACCGCGCTCTGCCTGCTCAGAGCAAAGATTGATTTTGCTTCGCGTATCGTCAAGCATGCTGCGAATCTCGCCGGCAGAAGCAGCACTGCGGCTTGCTAGCGCGCGCACTTCTGTCGCCACAACCGCAAAGCCTCGTCCCTTCTCGCCCGCTCTTGCCGCTTCAACTGAGGCGTTCAAAGCGAGGATATTGGTCTGGAAAGCAATCGTATCGATGGTCTCGACGATCTTATCCATACTGAGAGAGGCGGCCGTCACTTCGCGCATTAATTCGACGCTTCGCGTCACTTCATCGCCCCCGACTCGCATCTTCTGAGACGCATCATGGGACAGCGTATCCGCTTCTTTGGTTGAATCACTGTTCTGGCGGACTGTTGCCGTCATCTCTTCCATGCTTGAAGCAGTTTCCTGTATGGCTGCTGCTTGCTGCTCTGTACGAGCGGCAAGCTCTTGCCCACCTTGAGTAATATCATTGGCACCGTTTAAAACGTTCTCACTGGCATCGCGTAAAGAGGCAACCAGCACTGTAAGCTCTTTACTCATCTCGTCCATGGAAGCCAACAGCTGCGCGGTTTCATCGCTCCCGGTGGCAACGATATGCTGGCGCAAGTCACCTCCCGCTACATGCTTGGCAACTTCAACGGCTCGCCGCAATGGCAACACAATACTGCGCGTAATAGCGATTGCCAGCCCTACTGCCATCAACAATGCCACTATCGAGAAGATACACAGCCGCCATAATGTCGAATTATAACTAACCTCTATCATTTCATTAGCAGCCGAGACACCGGCGTTAGCCACCTGGCTAATTTCATCAGCCAGGCTTTCAAGCTGATAGATGCTTTCTTTATGTTCACCCAGCATCTGGTTAGCTTGAGCGGTGTGGGTAATGTCACCTTGCTCAATCTGCTCATAGACTTCCATGAAACCTTCTGCGTACCCTTGAAGGGCGCGTTCCGCCTGCTGGTATAGCGCATCGAGACGCTGTCTATCGCTCGTTTGACTTCCCTCCTGGAACGCTGCCTCAATGTCATCGATGGTCGCTCTCCAGCGCTGCTGGTAGTCAGCGACCCGGTCACGATTTTCGATATTGATAAAGGTATCCTTTTCGAAGCGCCGCGCCTGCAATGCCAACCGCTGGATTTCAGCAGCGTTGCTTGCTAATGCTACATCCATGTTCAAAGCGGTATGCGCTGTATTTCTGGTGGCGGTAATACCGAGAATACCTGCAATAGCAGTACCCAGCAGAAATAACGAAACCAAGCCAAACGACAGCGCTAGACGCGTGCCGATCTTGAACCGTGAAAGCATAGAAACTACCCGATAAATGGAGGAATCATTACTGTCGGCCTATCAAACAATAACTTGAGTTTTATGGATATAATCATAAAAACTAATCTTCCATAACGTGGACTCAATTCCCGATCTAAACCCGCATAAAGAACTGAAAGCCAACTGACTAGCTACACTGTCGCCTAACTGACTTATTTCTTCCCTATGGTAATCCGATGACACTCGTGTGGCTCGGAGATGACCTTGCATATTGCCGACATAACCATGTTCCACGCGCCGGCCAGCGGCGGCGTACGTACTTACCTGCAGGCAAAACATCGCGTGCTGCGCGCCGCCCAGGTGAGAGCCAGCCTGGTGGTGCCCGGCGCCGAGGGTGACAGCCTGGGCGACACCCACACCCTGCCAGCTCTGCGCCTACCCCTGGGCCAGGGATACCGGTTTCCGCTGCGCCGCCGCCCCTGGTGCAATACGCTTGTCGACCTGGCGCCTGACCTGATCGAGGCAGGCGACCCCTACGTGACGGCCTGGGCAGCGCTGGATGCCGGCCAACGGCTTGGCGTGCCGGTAGTCGGTTTCTATCACTCGGACCTGCCCCGGCTGATGGGCGACCGCTTTGGGAACCACGTCCGCCAGCGCCTGATCCGCTACGTCGTCGACCTTTATCGGCGCTTCGATAGCGTATTGGCCCCCTGCAAGGCCATGGCCGAGCGGCTGACCGAGTGGGGCGTCGACAACGTGCGCGTGCAGCCATTGGGCGTCGACCTTGCGCAGTTTCATCCGGATCGCTTTGACCCGGGTCTGCGCAGGCGCTACGGCATTGGCGAAGACAAAAGGCTACTCATCTTCGTCGGTCGCTGCTCGCGAGAAAAAAACATCGACACGCTGCTCGCCACCATGAAGAAGCTTGGAAGCGACTATCATCTGCTGCTCATGGGCCCTGGCATGCCCCATCAAGTGCCCGATAACGTCACAGTGGTGGAGCGCTGCTGTGGTGCCCACGAGGTCGCCACCGCGCTTGCCAGCAGCGATGCCCTGCTCCACGCCGGTACCCGCGAAACCTTCGGCTTGATCGCTCAGGAAGCAATGGCCAGCGGCCTGCCGGTCATCGGCGCACGGGCCGGCGCGCTGATCGAGAACGTCCCGCTGGGCGGCGGTATTTTATGCCGCCCTCTCGACCCTGATGCCATGGCGGAAGCGTGCACGGCGCTATTCAGCAACGATATTGCCGCCAGTGGCCGCTACGCCCGTCACTTTGTCGAACGTCAGTTCGGCTGGGACAGCGTGATTCACCGCCTGCATGAGCACTACCGCGACCTTGCCCGGCAGGATCTTCCCCATGCGCGCTCACACTATCGATAGTCCTCGGCGGCGGCCACGCCTGCGGCCGATCCACGGCGTACTCCTCCTGGGCGCCATTCTGACGCCGCTGGTACTGACATCCCTGGCAGGTGGCCAGGCGGCTCTGGCCCACCTGACGACGTTTCCGTTGGGCCTGTTGGCACTGATGGTCGCCCTCGCTGCGCTATGCTGGAATATCAACGCCACCCGGCTTCGGCTCATGCTCAACGGCCGGGCAGGCCGGCTAAGCCAAGGGGGCGCACTGGGGATCGAGATGGCCACCAAGTTTGCGCTATGCGCCACGCCTGGCGGCAGCGGAGGCCCCGCTACGCTGCTAGCACTATTGGCCCAGCGCGGCTTTTCGCCGGCCAAGGGAGCCGCGATGTTTCTGATCGACCAGGGGTGCGACCTGCTGTTCTTTTTATCCATGCTCATCATCGCCCTTGGCAGCACGCTGTTCAGCGACAGCCAATGGCCCCACCAAGGATTGATCGAAGCTGCCCTGCTGGCACTTCTGGCGTTTATGGCTACCGTATTGCTGGCTATGCGTTATCTATCCTGGCTGATGCGGTGTCGCCCCCTTCGCCTTCCCGGCGTCAATGCTCTACGGCGCCGCTGGCTTATCCGCCGCCTGCTGCGCTGCCGCCATGCGCTGAAGGCGACCCTGGCACTCCCGCGCACGACACTTGCGCTGATGCTTGGCCTGACCGCCTTGCACTGGGTACTGCGCTATAGCCTGCTCTATATTGCCGTTCTAGGGGTCGGCGGGCACGCCGACTGGCTGTGGACGTTTCTCACACAGATGCTGGCCATGGCGGCTAGCCAGTTCAGCTTTCTACCGGGCGGAGCCGGCGCCGCCGAAGTCGGCGTTGGCGGCCTGCTACTGCCGCTGATGAACCAGGGTCAGGTAGTGGCGGCAGTGCTTATCTGGCGGCTGGTCAGTTACCACCTTTACCTGCTGGTGGGTGCGCCGCTGTTTTTCCTTTACAGCACACGCTGGCTCAATCGACGCCAGTCATGACGCCGGTTAACGGCACAGCCAACGCACCTTGCCATTCCCCTCAGATAATAAAAAAGAGCACCCGAAGGTGCTCTTTTTCAGTTCACGGCGTCTAGTAAGTGCTTACCAGCCCGTCATCTCTTTCAGCGCGTCGCCGATCTCTGCCAGAGAGCGCACGGTTTTGACACCGGCACCTTCCAGGGCAGCGAACTTCTCGTCAGCGGTGCCTTTACCGCCGGAGATGATCGCGCCTGCGTGGCCCATACGCTTGCCGGGAGGTGCTGTCACACCGGCAATGTAGGCAACCACAGGCTTGGAAACGTTGGCCTTGATGTAAGCCGCCGCTTCTTCTTCCGCCGTGCCACCGATTTCGCCGATCATGACGATGGCTTCGGTTTTCGGGTCTTTCTCGAACATCTCGAGGATGTCGATGAAGTTGGAGCCCGGGATCGGGTCACCACCGATGCCGACACAGCTGGACTGACCAAAGCCATGATCAGTGGTCTGCTTGACCGCTTCGTAGGTCAAGGTACCCGAACGCGATACGATGCCGACACGGCCCGGCTGGTGAATGTGGCCCGGCATGATGCCGATTTTACATTCGCCCGGGGTGATGACACCGGGGCAGTTCGGGCCGATCAGGCGAACACCCAGCTCGTCACATTTTACTTTTGCGTCGAGCATGTCGAGGGTCGCGATACCTTCGGTAATGCACACGATCAGCTTGATGCCGGCATTGGCGGCTTCAAGAATCGAGTCTTTACAGAACGGCGCCGGCACGTAGATCACGCTGGCTTCCGCGCCGGTTTTCGCTACCGCTTCCTTCACGGTGTTGAAAACGGGCAGACCCAGGTGCTCCTGGCCGCCTTTACCCGGCGTTACGCCGCCGACCATCTGGGTACCGTAGGCAATCGCCTGCTCGGAGTGGAACGTACCCTGGCCACCGGTAAAGCCCTGGCAGATGACCTTGGTGTTCTTGTCGATCAGGATGCTCATTACTTGCCCTCCGCCGCTTTTACGACCTGCTGAGCCGCGTCGGTCAGACTGGTAGCCGCGATGATATTCAGACCGCTAGACGCGAGTTTTTCGGTGCCTAGCTCGGCGTTGTTACCTTCCAGACGTACGACCACCGGGACGTTGACACCCACCTGCTCAACGGCACCGATGATGCCTTCAGCGATCATGTCGCACCGTACAATACCGCCGAAGATGTTGACCAGAACGGCTTTGACGGAGTCGTCAGACAGGATCAGCTTGAAGGCTTCCGCGACGCGCTCTTTGGTCGCGCCGCCGCCAACGTCCAGGAAGTTGGCCGGGCTACCGCCGTTCAGGTTGACGATGTCCATGGTGCCCATGGCCAGGCCCGCGCCGTTAACCATGCAGCCAATGTTGCCATCGAGTGCGACATAGTTGAGTTCCCAGGCGGCGGCTTCGGCTTCGCGCTCGTCTTCCTGCGACGGATCGCGCATGGCCTGCAGATCCGGGTGACGGTACAGCGCGTTGCTGTCGAGACCCAGTTTGGCGTCGAGGCAGTGGAGATTACCCTGCTCGGTGATGACCAGCGGGTTGATTTCCAGCAGTGCCAGGTCTTTCTCGTGGAACAGCTTGGACAGCCCCAGGAAGATCTTGGTGAACTGCTTGATCTGGTCGCCGGACAGGCCCAGCGCAAAGGCCAGCTCACGCGCCTGGTAAGGCTGTGCGCCAACCAGCGGGTCGATCTCGGCTCTGAGAATCTTTTCGGGGGTTTCTTCGGCGACTTTCTCGATCTCTACGCCGCCTTCAGTGGAGGCCATGAAGACCACGCGGCGGGTCGTACGATCGACAACGGCACCCAGATACAGCTCATCGGCGATATCAGTGCAGGTCTCGATAAGAATCTTGGAAACTGGCTGGCCGTGCTCGTCGGTCTGGAAGGTCACCAGGTTTTTGCCCAGCCACTGCTCGGCAAACGCCTTGGCATCAGCCGGGTCTTTAATCAGCTTTACGCCACCCGCTTTACCACGACCACCTGCGTGCACCTGGGCTTTAACCACCCACATGTCGCCGCCGATCTTTTTACATGCGTCTTCAGCTTCTTCGGGAGTGTCCACAGCAAAGCTCTTGGACACGGGTAGACCATAATCGGCAAACAGCTGTTTACCTTGATACTCGTGAAGGTTCATCGATTCATGCCATTGGTTGCATGTGACTCGAACGATGATCAGTTTCCTTGAAAGAACTGTCATCCCCGTGCTTTCGATCTCTGTTTTTCAAACCGCGTCGAAAAGACATGGCCGAAAGCGTTGCGCCACCCTGGGGTGGCGCTTTTTTGTTACGGCGTAATTTACTTACGCTTTTTGCGGTTGGCCATGTGGATCGCGTGGCCTTCAACCGCGAGCGCCGCTTCATGCACCGCTTCCGACATGGTCGGGTGAGCGTAGCAAGTCAGCGCCAGGTCTTCGGCACTGGAACCGAATTCCATGGCAATCACGCCTTGGGCAATCATCTCACCGGCGTGCTGACCCACAATGTGCATGCCCAGAATGCGGTCGGTTTCCGCATCGGCGATGATCTTGGCGTTGCCTTCGGTGGCGTTGTTGGCCATTGCACGACCACTGGCCGCAAAGGGGAAACTACCGGTCTTGACGTTAATACCCTTGGCTTTGGCTTCTTCCTCGGTAATCCCCACCCACGCGACTTCCGGGAAGGTGTAGATAACGTTGGGAATGGCGTCGTAGTTCATCTCGGCCTTATGGCCCGCGATGATATCCGCCACCATGATGCCTTCTTCCGAGGCCTTGTGCGCCAGCATCGGGCCGCGTACGCAGTCGCCAATGGCGTAAACGCCCGGGACATTGGTACGGCACTGGTCGTCGACGAAGATAAAGCCGCGTTCGTCCAGCTCGACGCTGACACCGTCGTCGATGACGCCCTTGGTATAAGGACGACGACCGACACAGACGATCAGCTTGTCGAAGGTCATTTCCTGCTCGCCGTCAGCGTCGGTGTACTTGACGGTCACTTCTTCGCCGTTGGTTTCCGAGCCGGTGACGCGAGCGCCCAGTTTGATGTCCAGGCCCTGTTTCTTGAGCAGCTTCTGGGTTTCTTTACCGATGGCACCGTCGACCATGGGCAGGAAGGAATCCATGGCTTCGAGCACGGTGACCTCGGAGCCCAGGCGGTTCCACACGCTACCCAGTTCCAGGCCAATGATACCGGCACCAATCACGCCAAGACGCTTGGGTGTTTCCTGGAATTCCAGTGCACCGGTGGAGTCGACAACCAGTCCTTCGACCAGCGGGGTCGGCGGAATTTCCACCGGTACAGAGCCCGCCGCCACGACGATGTTATCGGCGTCATAGGTGGTGGCCTTGCCGTCTTTATCGGTCACTTCCACCTGCTTGCCGGAAATGACTTTACCAGTGCCGTCAATGGCGGTGACGCCGTTGGCCTTGAACAGGCCCGAGATGCCGCCGGTCAAGTTCTTAACGATCTTATCCTTGCGCGCCATCATCTTTTTGACGTCCATGGTGACGTCACCGGCCTGGATACCCAGGTCATCGAAATCGTCTTTCGCTTCGACGAACTTGTGCGATGCTTCAAGCAGCGCCTTGGACGGGATACAGCCAACGTTCAGGCAGGTACCGCCGTGCACGACGTTACCTTCCTTGCCGATCCATTTTTCGACACAGGCGGTTTTCAGCCCGAGTTGCGCCGCACGGATGGCCGCTACATAACCACCAGGGCCGGCACCAATAACGATCACATCAAACTTGTCAGCCATGTTGGCTCCTTTAGCTTGGGTGCCTTCTCCCTTGTGGGGCAGAAGGCAGGGTGCGATTGAACGTGAGAGCTTGGCAGGTCGCGATGACCTTACACGTCCAGCAACAGGCGTGCGGGATCTTCCAGCAGCTCTTTAATGGTCACCAGGAATTGCACGGCATCTTTGCCGTCGATCATCCGGTGATCGTAGGAAACCGCCAGATACATCATCGGGCGAATCTCGACCTTGCCATTGACCGCCATAGGACGTTCCTGGATCTTGTGCATCCCCAGGATGGCGGTTTGCGGCGGATTGATGATCGGGGTCGACATCAGCGAGCCGAAAATACCGCCGTTGGTGATCGTAAAGGTGCCGCCCTGCATTTCGTCGATGCCAAGCTTACCGTCACGCGCCCGCTTGCCGAAGTCGACGATTGTCTTCTCGACATCGGCAATCTTCATGCTGTCGGTGTCGCGCAGTACCGGCACGACCAGGCCGCGCGGCGTGGACACGGCAACGCCAATGTCCTGGTAGCCGTGATAGACGATGTCGGTACCGTCGATGGAGGCGTTGACGTCCGGGAAGCGCTTGAGCGCCTCGGAGGCCGCCTTGACGAAAAAGCCCATGAAGCCGAGCTTGGTATCGTGCGCCTTGAGGAACGTATCCTTGTACTGCGCGCGCAGCTCCATGACTGCGGTCATGTCGACTTCATTATAGGTAGTGAGCATCGCCGCGGTTTGCTGCGCCTGAACCAGACGCTTGGCGATGGTCTGACGCAGACGGCTCATCGGCACGCGCTTCTCGGGGCGCTCGCCTTCTACCGCCGGAGCGGCCGCTGCCGCAGCCGCTTTCGGCGCAGCAGCACCGCCGCCTGACGATTTCTTCGCGGATCCGTCTTTCACGGCTTTTTGCACGTCCTCCTTGAGGATGCGTCCGCCCTTGCCGGTGCCGCTGATCTTGGTAGCGTCGAGATCGTGCTCGGCGACCATCTTGCGGGCCGCCGGAGCGAGGATCTTGTCGCCGACTTTCTCGTCGGCGCCTTCGTCTTCGCTGCTTTCCGACTTGGCCGGCTTGGTGTCATCACCACCGCTCTCGCCGCCGGCGCCTTCGGTGAAGGTCGCAAGCACGGCTTCTGACTCGACCTGGCTGCCTTCTTCGGCCTTGATCTCGGCCAGGGCGCCGTCGGCGGGCGCGACGACTTCCAGCACGACCTTATCGGTTTCGATATCGGCCAGCACCTCGTCACGCTTGACCGCTTCACCGACCTTCTTGTGCCAGGCGGCCACGGTGCCTTCCTGAACCGACTCGGGGAAGCTCGGTGCTTTCACTTCATGCTGCTTGCCACCACCGTTACCGCCGCTGGCTTTCTTGTCTTCCGATTTACTTTCGGATGTCTCTTCTGACTTTTCAGCGCTGTCATCGCCAGAAGACGTGTCTGCTTTCTTGCCGCTATCGGCGGAGGCGTTGCCCTCACCAACCTTGCCCAGCACCTGCTCTGACTCGACGGTATCGCCTTCTTCGACCATCACCTCGGTCAGGGTACCCGCTTCCGGTGCGACGACTTCGAGCACCACTTTGTCGGTTTCAATCTCAACGATAAGCTCGTCACGCTCAACGCTGTCGCCCGGCTTCTTGTGCCATGCGGCGACGGTGCCTTCGGCAACGGATTCCGGAAAGGTTGGCGCTTTGATCTCGGTAGCCATGTCGTTTCCCTTATGTGTTCTCTAAATCCGGTGGGCGCTTAAAGATTAAACGCGTCTTCCACCAGCTGGCGCTGCTGTTCAGTATGGACGGACATGTAGCCCGCTGCCGGAGCAGCAGAGGCCGGGCGTCCTGCGAATTTCAACTCACGTCCCAGGCCATCCTTGAGCATGTCGGCCACGGTGCGCATATGGTGCTGGCTGGAATACCAGGCGCCCTGGTTCAACGGCTCTTCCTGGCACCAGACGATATCTTCCAGCTGGGTATATGCCTGAAGGGCGGCGAGAAGCTCTTCCTTGGGGAAGGGATAAAGCTGCTCGAGGCGCAGGATGGCCGTGTCGTACCGCTCGTTTTCGGCGCGCCAGTTGGCCAGGTCGTAGTAGACCTTGCCCGCACACAGCACCACGCGCGTGACGTTCTCGGCCGTCAGCTCGGCCTGATCCGACAGCACCATGTGGAACTTGCCGTGGGCCAGGTCTTCGAGGCTGGATGTCGCTTCCTTGTGACGCAGCAGCGACTTGGGCGACATGACCACCAGCGGCTTGCGCAGCGGGCGGATCACCTGACGACGCAGCAGATGATAGATCTGCGCCGGTGTCGTCGGGACGCAGACCTGCATGTTGTGCTCGGCACTCATCTGCAGGAAGCGCTCAAGGCGGGCCGAGGAGTGCTCGGGCCCCTGACCTTCATAGCCATGGGGGAGCAGCATGGTCAGGCCACACAGCCGGCCCCACTTGGTTTCACCGGAGGAAATGAATTGATCCACCACCACCTGCGCACCGTTGAAGAAGTCGCCGAACTGGGCTTCCCAGATCACCAGATCGTTAGGCGCCGTGGTCGAATAACCGTACTCGAACGCCAGCACGGCTTCTTCCGACAGGAAGGAGTCGTGGATCGTGAAGCGCGGCTGTCCGTCGGACATGTTCTGCAGCGGCACGTAGGTCGACCCGTCCTTCTGGTTGTGCACGACCGCATGACGGTGGGAGAAGGTGCCGCGGCCCACGTCCTGGCCGGTAATGCGCACCGGATGCCCCTGCTCGAGCAGCGTGGCGTAGGCCAGCGTTTCCGCAAACCCCCAGTTGAGTCCCATGCCACCGGCCTGCATCTTGCGCCGGTCTTCATAGATCTTCGCCACTTGGCGCTGCACTTCGACCCCGTCGGGGATCTCGCACATGCGCGCCGCCAGCTGCTGGAGTCGCTTCATGTCGAAGGTGGTATCGGCGTTGCCGGTCCACTCGTGCCCCAGGTATGGCGTCCAGTCGACGAAGAGCGACTTGTTGGGTTCCTGAACCAGCGCGTTTGCCACGTGGTTGCCCGCTACCAGATCATCGCGGTAGGTCTCGATCATCGCCTTGGCGGCTTCCTCGGAAAGCACACCTTCGTCGACCAGGCGCTTGGCATACAGCGAACGCGCGGAGGGGTGATCCTTGATCTTCGAGTACATCATCGGCTGGGTGCCGGAGGGCTCGTCGGCTTCGTTGTGACCGCGACGGCGGTAGCACACCAGGTCGATCACCACGTCTTTCTTGAATTCCTGACGGTAGTCCAGGGCCACCTGCGTGGCGTGCAGCACCGCGTCCGGGTCATCGCCGTTCACGTGAAAAATCGGCGACTGCACCATCTTGGCGATGTCTGTGCAGTACTCGGTGGAACGCGAATCCAGCGGGTGCGAGGTAGTGAAGCCCACCTGGTTGTTGATGACGATATGAACCGTGCCGCCGGTCTTGTAGGCACGGGTCTGCGACATCTGGAAGGTCTCCATCACCACGCCCTGGCCGGCAAACGCCGCGTCGCCGTGGACGTTGATCGGCAACACCTTACTGCCTTCATCGTCGTTACGGCGATCCTGACGGGCGCGTACCGAGCCCTCGACGACCGGGGCAACGATTTCCAGGTGAGACGGGTTGAACGACATGGCCAGGTGGACTTCGCCGCCCGGCGACATGACGTTGGAACTGAACCCCTGGTGATACTTGACGTCGCCCGACCCGCGCTCGATGACTTTCTTGCCGTCGAACTCGTCGATCAGATCTGCGGGGTTTTTACCCAGGATGTTGACCAGCAGGTTGAGGCGCCCGCGGTGAGCCATTCCAATTACGACTTCTTTCGTGCCGTATCCGCCCGCCCGCTGGATTAGTTCGTCCATCATCGGTACAAAGGTTTCGCCGCCTTCCAGACCGAAGCGCTTGGTACCCGGATACTTGGACGCCAGGTAGTTTTCCAGGCCTTCGGCGGCCGTCAGACGCTCCAGCACGTGTTTGCGCACGTCATCGCTGAACTTGGGCGCACTGCGTACCGACTCGAAGCGCCGCTGCAGCCAGCGCTTCTCCTCGGTATCGACAATGTGCATGATCTCGCAGCCGATCGAGCGGCAATAGGTGCGATCCAGCGCATCGACGATATCGCGCAGCGGCGCCTTGTCGATGCCTAGAAAGAACGAACCGGTTTGAAACTCGGTGTCCAGATCAGCCTTGGACAGCTGATGGAAAGACAGATCAAGATCGGGGACGGGGGTGGGATTACGCAGACCCAGCGGATCGATGTTGGCCTTCTGATGGCCACGAAAGCGGTAAGCGTTGATCAGCTGCAGGACTTTCACCTGCTTCTTGTTCTCGCCGCCTTCAGCGGCTACGGCCCGAGCAGGGCGACTTTCACGGCCCAGCTGATAGAACTGATCACGAATAGGGCTTAGTGGAACATCGTGGGAGGCACTGCCCTCGGGCCGCGGCAACTGGTCAAAATAGCTGCGCCACTCGTCAGGGACAGACTCAGGATCGGCGAGGTACTGCTCGTAAAGCGCTTCCACGTAGTGGGCATTGCCACCACTAACGTGAGAGGAACGCCACATCAACTCCATTATGCCTTGTTGCATCTCTCGGTCACCCTGCACTGATGGGGTGGTATCGGTATCGTCGCATCAACGCGGCGACATCGGTATTGCCCTGCCGGCGGGGCGGGACATTTGCCGGCGGCACCGGCCAGTAGCCGGAAACCCTTTTCAATTCAATTTCTTGTCAGTTCATGCTCAAAAGCCGGTACTCACGGCACCGGCTTTTAAACTTGACTGATCATGCAGTGCGGCGCAACGCCGCACTGCATGATGGGGACTATGATAACAAGCGAAGCGCCACGATTTAAGTGGCATTGATGCGCAACTTAAGTGGTATTCGCTTTTTTTTCATAGAACCTCCTTGCTCAGGTGGCATCCGCCAGCAACATTTCGCGAATCTTGCCGATTGCCCGCGTCGGGTTGAGGCCTTTCGGGCACACCGCCACGCAGTTCATGATGCCGCGGCAGCGGAACACGGAGAACGGGTCTTCCAGATCGGTAAGGCGCTCGCGGGTCGCCGTGTCACGGGAATCCGCGAGGAAGCGGTACGACTGCAGCAGACCAGCCGGGCCGACAAACTTGTCCGGGTTCCACCAGAACGACGGGCACGAGGTCGAGCAGCACGCGCACAGGATGCACTCGTACAGGCCATCGAGCTTGTCGCGCTCTTCCGGTGACTGCAGGCGCTCGATCGCCGGCGCCGGGGTATCGTTCTGCAGGTACGGCTGGATACGCTCGTACTGCTTATAGAAGAGCCCCATATCGACGACCATATCGCGGATGACCGGCAGGCCGGGGAGCGGACGCAGCGTCAGCTTGTTGCCCTTGACGACGTCCGACAGCGGCGTGATACACGCCAGGCCATTCTTGCCGTTCATGTTCATGCCGTCGGAGCCGCAGACCCCTTCACGGCAGCTGCGCCGGAATGCCAGGCCGCTGTCCTGTTCTTTCATCATGTGAAGAACGTCCAGCACCATGACATCGCGCCCCTTGGTGTCGACCTGAAACTCCTGCATGTAGGGTGCGGAGTCGGTTTCCGGGTTATAGCGGTATACCGATACCTGAAGATTGGACATGGTGTCTCCCTCTCGTTGCAGAGATTAGTAGGTACGAACCTTGGGCTCGAAGGTATCAACGGTTTTCGGCTTGAAGTTGACGTCGCGCTTCTTAAGCTCTTTTGTCGCCGGGAAGTAGAGCGAGTGCTTCAGCCAGTTGACATCGTCACGGTCAGGGTAGTCGTAGCGCGAGTGAGCACCACGGCTTTCGTTTCGCTCAAGGGCAGCAATCGCCGTTGCTTCGGCCACTTCCATCAGGTTATCGAGCTCCAGGGCCTCGACACGCGCGGTGTTGAAGGCATTGGACTTGTCCGGCAGGTGAGCGTTCGCAATACGGCTGCGCAATTCGTCCAGCTTCTTGACGCCTTCCTGCATGTTTTTCTCTTCGCGGAACACGCCGAACGAGGTCTGCATGATGTCCTGAAGCTCGGCTTTCAGCGCAGGGATGCTTTCGCCGCCCTCGGAATCGTTCCAGCGGGTGATACGCTTCATGGCGAACTCGACGTCCGACTCGGACGCGTCGAGGTACTCAATGCCATCGTTCAGCGCGCCTTCGATGAACATGCCCGCGGCACGGCCGAAGACCACCAGGTCGAGCAGCGAATTGCCGCCCAGGCGGTTGGCGCCGTGAACCGACACGCACGCCGCCTCACCACAGGCGTACAGGCCGTTGACGATGTGATCGTTGCCGCTTTCATCCTGTGTGATCGCCTGACCATGAATATTGGTCGGGATACCGCCCATCATGTAATGGCAGGTCGGCACGACCGGAATCGGGTCTTTGGCCGGGTCGACGTGAGCGAACGTCTTGGACAGCTCGACGATGCCGGGCAGGCGCTTGCCGAGAACATCTTCGCCCAGATGGTCGAGCTTCAGGAAGACGTGGTCGCCCTTCTCGCCGCAGCCACGACCTTCGAGGATTTCCATGACCATGGAACGTGCCACTACGTCGCGGCCCGCCAAGTCCTTGGCATTCGGCGCGTAACGCTCCATGAAGCGCTCACCGTCCTTGTTGATCAGGTAACCGCCTTCGCCACGGCAGCCTTCGGTGACCAGCGTGCCCGCGCCGTAGATACCGGTCGGGTGGAACTGCCACATTTCCATGTCCTGCATCGGGAAGCCGGCGCGCAGCGCCATGCCGATACCGTCGCCGGTGTTGATCAGGGCATTGGTGGTCGAGGCATAGATACGGCCCGCGCCGCCGGTGGCCAGTACGGTGGCTTTCGATTTGACGTGAACCACTTCACCGGTCTCGATGCACATGGCGATACAGCCCACCACATCGCCTTCGGCATTCTTGACCAGATCCACCGCGTACCACTCGTTCAGGAACGTCGTGTTGTTCTTGAGGTTGTTCTGGTACAGCGTGTGCAACAGCGCGTGGCCGGTACGGTCGGCTGCGGCGCAGGTACGCGCGGCCTGGCCACCTTCGCCGAAGTTTTTCGACTGGCCACCGAACGGGCGCTGATAGATGCGGCCGTTGTCGAAGCGCGAAAACGGCAGGCCCATGTGCTCGAGCTCGAAGACCGCTTTGGGGCCCTCTGAACACATGTACTCCGACGCGTCCTGGTCAGCGATGTAATCGCCGCCCTTGACGGTGTCATACATGTGCCAGCGCCAGTCGTCTTCAGGGTCGGCCGACGCGATAGCACAGGTGATACCGCCCTGGGCCGATACGGTGTGGGAGCGCGTCGGGAAGACTTTCGACAATACGGCTGTCTTCTTACCGGATTTCGCCAGCTCAAGAGCAGCGCGCAGGCCAGAGCCACCGCCACCGATGATAATGGCGTCAAAGGTCAGGCTACGTAGGTTAGACATGTATCAAGCTCCCCACAGAATTTGAATGCCCCACACCAGGTAAACGAAGATGGCCAGAATGATGAGAGACTGGACACCCACGCGCAGGTAGGTGGACGTTAGGTAATCGGTCGTCACGGTCCACAGACCAATCCAGGCGTGTGCCGCCACAGAGATAAAGGCCAGCAGAGAAAAGATGCGCATCCAGGTCTGATCGAACAGCGCGGACCAGGCGTAGTAATCCAGGTCGGGATTAAACAGCAGGTAGGCCACCATGAATACGGTGTAAAGGGCCAGCACCACCGCCGAAACACGCTGCATCAGCCAGTCGGAAAGGCCACTACGGCCAAAACTTGTGATGTTGGTTACCATACCCAGACTCCTGCCAGAATAATCAGAATCGCGCTAACCACCACGGTGATCTGCGCCTTTTTTACACCGCCCTCGAGCGTCACGCCGATGTCGGCATCCATCAGCAAGTGCTTGATGCCGGCAACAAAGTGGAACGCCAGGGCCGAAAGCAACCCCCACGCCACAAGCTTGGCGAAGAAGTTATTGGCCAGGGCGCTGCTCACGGCGTCAAAGCCTGCCGGTGACGACAGCGATTTACCGAGTGCCCAGAAAGCGAAAATGAGGCCAATAAACAGGATGACACCTGTGATGCGGTGTGCGATCGACGTCAATGCCGGAAGGGGAAAGTGTATCGTCGTCAGGTCTAAATTTACGGGTCGTTTGCTATTCACGGCTTATACACACTCTTTTGGCCCGCTCTGCGACAGGTCGGGCGAAGCCCGAGCGGGCAGTGATTACTGGAAGGGGCTCGGCCGTTGCCAAGTCGGGCACGACCTCCTACCTGCCGGTCGCGCGCCGAAGATTATAAGAAGCTTCGCCCCCGCTGACAAACCGAACTAAGGGTTTACTCGACCATTGTGCGAGAAAAAACCCCATCCTGTGAGTCGATTTTGCATCGCAGCATGGTTATAGTGTCGGTAAGCCAGCACGTTCGTAAGCAGGTTAACGTATTATCCAGACAACGGCATTTTCCTGCAAAAACGGCGCACCAACCATGGACAACCATTAACCAGCACAACCCACACTGTACAAGCATACCTACCGATAGGGCTAATTGACAAAATGACGCACGCTTCTATAGTGGGCAAGCCTTTTCGCCGGCGCGGTATGCGCAGCACCGACTTTACGTCCCAACCCGAACTCGAAAGGAGGCCAGCATGGCTGACAGGAAAGCAACATTAACGGTAGACGGTCTGGAAAAGCCGATCGAACTGCCGATGTACTCCGGCTCACTCGGCCCTGACGTCATCGACGTCCGCGGCTTGGGTGCCGAGGGCCTGTTCACCTACGACCCCGGCTTCATGGCCACCTCTTCCTGCCAGTCAGCTATCACCTATATCGATGGCGGCAAGGGCGTACTGCTGCATCGCGGCTACCCCATTGACCAGCTGGCGAAAGAGTCCAATTTCGTCGAGATGTGCTATACCCTGCTGTTCGGCGAATTGCCGAACGACCAGCAATATGCGGACTTCGAAACGCGTATTCGCAACCACACCATGGTTCACGACCAGATCAATAACTTCTTCAAAGGGTTCCGCCGCGATGCGCACCCGATGTCGATTCTGTGTGGCGTCGTGGGTGGCCTGGCCGCCTTCTATCACGACCACATGGACATCACCAAGGAAGAAGACCGCGAGATCAGCGCGATCCGCCTGATCGCCAAGATGCCGACTATCGCGGCGATGTCGTACAAGTACAACATCGGTCAACCGTTCAACTATCCCCGCAACGATCTGAGCTATGCAGAGAACTTCCTCTACATGATGTTCAGCAATCCCTGCGAGGAATACAAGATCAACCCGGTATACGCCAAGGCCATGGACCGCATCTTCATGCTCCATGCGGATCATGAACAAAATGCCTCCACGTCCACCGTACGCCTGGCGGGCTCCACCGGCGCCAACCCGTTCGCCTGCATCAGCGCCGGCATTGCCGCCCTGTGGGGCCCGGCCCATGGCGGCGCCAACGAAGCCGTACTGGCGATGCTCGACGAAATCGGCGACGAGTCCGAAGAAAATATCCAGCGCTTTGTTGATAAAGCCAAGGATAAAGACGACCCGTTCAAGCTGATGGGCTTTGGTCACCGCGTTTATCGCAACTTCGACCCGCGCGCCAAGGTCATGAAAGAGACCTGCGACGAAGTACTGGCCGAGCTTGGCATGGCCGACGACCCACAGCTCAAGATCGCCAAGCGCCTGGAACAGATCGCCCTTGAAGATGAATACTTCATCGAGCGCAAGCTGTACCCGAACGTCGATTTCTATTCGGGCATCATCCTGAAGGCCATGGGCGTGCCGAGAAACATGTTCACGGTCATCTTTGCGGTATCACGCACTATCGGCTGGATCTCGCACTGGAACGAAATGCTCAGCGAAAGCTACAAGATCGGTCGTCCGCGCCAGCTCTATATTGGCCACGACCAGCGCGACTACCCGACCAAATAAGTCGCTACTATACGCTGACATGCGCAATCAAAGGCCGCCTCTTGGTGGCCTTTTGCGTTTGCGCTCCTTAAAACCCACTATTTTGATACTCAGCTCGATACACAACTCGATATCTACAACAACCCAGAGGTGATTTATGCCAACCATCAAGACAGTCGCGTTTATCGGTTTGGGCGTGATGGGCTACCCCATGGCGGGGCATCTCGCCAAACAGGGCCTTACCACCCGCGTCTACAACCGCACCGCCAGCAAGGCCGAGGCCTGGGTCAACGACTATGGCGGCAGCGCCCATCCTACGCCGCGTGACGCTGCTTCAGGCGCCGACCTGGTATTGCTCTGCGTGGGCAATGACGACGACGTGCGCGACGTGACCACCGGCGAGAATGGCGTCCTGCACGCCATGGGTAACGGCAGCTTTCTGGTAGACCACACCACCGCCTCGGCCGACCTCGCCCTGGAACTCGATGCTGCCTGCCGCGAACGTGGCGTGGCCTTTATCGACGCGCCGGTCTCCGGCGGCCAACAGGGGGCGGAAAATGGCGCCCTGACGGTCATGTGCGGCGGCCAGCAGGCGCACTTCGATACCGTCGAGCCACTGCTTGCCCATTACGCCCGCGCCGTGACGCTGATGGGCGGCGCCAGCAGCGGACAGCTGACCAAGATGGTCAACCAGATCTGCATTGCAGGTCTGGTTCAGGGGCTGGCCGAAGGGCTGCATTTTGCCGAGCAGGCGGGCCTCGATCAGCAGCGAGTGATCGACGTGGTGTCCAAGGGCGCTGCCGGCTCCTGGCAGATGGAAAACCGCCACAAGACCATGATTGCTGATGAGTACGAGCACGGCTTCGCAGTGGACTGGATGCGCAAGGACCTGGCCATCTGTCTCGCCCAGGCGCGCCGCTTTGACGCCACCCTGCCGACAACCGCACTGGTGGATCAATTCTATGCCGATGTGCAGCGCCAGGGCGGCGGCCGATGGGATACTTCATCACTGCTAAAACGCCTGCGTAAGGCCCAATAGCCGCTTGACATTTTACCCCTCTGCTGACCGTCACAGGGTTTTCCACACTATCTGTGGATAACCCTGTTCACAACCACTAGAAAACGTCCCACAATCGCCATGAGCAGTGGGAATGTCTTAAATTGGTCATTTTTTAACCTAGCGCAAGTTACTGTTTTTAAACAAGTTATCAAAAAACAATGGGTTAGGGAGTTAATTCCGCAGGGCTGTGCACAACCTGTCTTACAAATGCGTAAAAGTGGACAAGTCAAGTACAAAATACGCCCATTCGGGGCATTTTCAGTGCTTTGAAGAGGATGAAAAATAGAGGGGCATGGCGATTACACAGCGCACGAAATGAGCTGAATAAGGTTCACAAAAAGGAAGGATGATGTAGAAAACGATGGCGTCCCATAGGGGGTTCGAACCCCTGTTACCGCCGTGAAAGGGCGGTGTCCTGGACCACTAGACGAATGGGACGTTTTGTACCGCGTTTCGCGTCATGACGATGTCATTATTGGTGGAGCCTAGCGGGATCGAACCGCTGACCTCAACACTGCCAGTGTTGCGCTCTCCCAGCTGAGCTAAGGCCCCACTTGTCGCGAAGACGGAGCGTATATTACTGATTACGCTCGCCTTCGTCAACTAGAAAAACGCCAAAAACTTCTCCCTGTCTTGATTGGCGTTTTCCCGACCGTTAGAGGTCGCGAAACGCCTTCTCGAAACGCTTCGCCTGCTTCTTGGAAACCCCGCCCAGTACATCGATGGCGTGCCGCAACCGGGCACGGGTAACGTCCGAGCCCAGGATGGCCATCGCATCCATTACCGACGTACTGGTGGTGCTGCCGGTGATCGCGATGAACACTGGGGCAAGAAACGCTTTCATCTTCATGTCGAAATGCGCAGACAGCACTTTCACTTCCTCGAGCAGGGCTTCCTTGTGCCAGGCAGGTACCGCTTCAAAGCGCCAGACCAGGAACTGCAGCAGCCTGACCAGCTCATCTTTTTCCATCTTGACGCTATCGAAGTCCTGCTCTTTAAGCTCAGGCAAGCCCGAAAAGAAATGCCCCGCCAGCGGCGTTGCCTGGGCAAGCGTTTCGATGCGCGGGCGAATCTGCGGCAGGATCTGCTTTACGTAGTCTTCGTTGAACGCCCACTCGCGCAGCGCCTGCAACAGCCCGTCGTCATCGAGATCTTCACGAATATAGACCCCGTTCAGCCAGGTCAGCTTTTCCAGATCGAACACCGGCCCACCCAGCGACACGCGCTGAACGTCGAATTCCGCCATCATTTCCGGCAGGCTGAATTTTTCGCGTTCGTCGGGCATCGACCAGCCCATGCGGCCCAGATAGTTGGTCACCGCCTCTGGAAGGAAGCCCATACGGCGATAATAGTTGATCGACGTCGGGTTCTTGCGCTTGGACAGCTTCGACTTGTCCGGATTACGCAGCAGCGGCATATGGCACAGCTGCGGCATTTCCCAGCCAAAGTACTCGTAAAGCAGCTGGTGCTTGGGCGCGGAATTGATCCACTCCTCGCCGCGCAGCACGTGGGTGATCCCCATCAGGTGATCATCGACCACGTTGGCCAGATGGTAAGTGGGCATGCCATCGGATTTGAGCAGAATCTGCGCGTCAACCTGCGCCCACTCCACCTCGATAGTGCCGCGCAGCATGTCATCCACCACGCACACGCCGTCGCCGGGAACGTTCATGCGTACCACATAGGGCCAGCCTTCCTGGGCACGGCGTGCGGCCTCGTCTTCATCCAGCGCCAGGTCGGCGGGTTTCAGGGCTAGATGCATACCGGCGGCTTTGCGTGCTTCGCGCAGTTCGTCCAGTTCCTCGCTGGTGCGGTAGCACTTGAACGCGTGCCCGGCGTCCAGCAACTGCTGGGCATGCTGGGCGTAGATATCGCCGCGCTCGCTTTGCCGGTAGGGGCCGTGCGGCCCGCCTACATCAGGACCTTCATCCCATTCGAGGCCCAGCCAGCGCAGCGAATCGAGAATCATCTGTTCGGATTCCGGCGTGGAGCGCACCCGATCGGTGTCTTCGATACGCAGGATAAACTGGCCGCCGTGCTGACGCGCGAAACATAGATTGAACAGCGCAATATACGCCGTACCAACGTGGGGATCGCCCGTAGGCGATGGCGCAATACGGGTACGTACGGTCATGGGAACGTCCTTTTGGCAATAAAGCGTGGTCATATTATACGCACCCTATGCGCAACCAACACCACAGCGAGGGAACGACTTGCGATAGAAAGCGTCACACAGCAGTTAAATCACCGTTGTATGCTGACAGATGCGCGTTAATGCACAATCGCTTAGTATAGCGCAGCGCTTATTATTCGGATTCACGTCTCATTTTCAGGTGAGGCACATTGTTTAACGCCATCAATGCGATGGATAACCTTAGGAAAATGAAATGGAATCGCTAGGCTCACGTATCAAGCAACTGCGGCTTCGGGCCAAGCTCAACAAAGCTGCCCTTGCACGTAACGTTGGCGTTTCGGATGTCACCATTTCTTACTGGGAATCAGGGGCGATCAAGCAAATCGGTCACGAGCGCCTGGTCGCATTGGCCGAAGCCCTGGACTGCTCCCTGGCGACGCTGCTCGAGGGCGACAGCGCACCGCAGATGCTGACCCTTCACCATGAGGGCCCGCTTCCCTGGGAGCAGGTACAGTCAACCGCGCTTACCGTACCGGAACACCTGCCGCTCAAGGCCAACTGGAAAGCGCCGTGCATGATGGTAACGCCCGCTCCCGGCAGCGATTTTGCACCCGCGGCGCCTGGGGATCTGCTATTACTCGGCCCGACGCGTGTATTTCACAAGGCGGGCCTTTACCTGGTCGAACAGGATGGCAAGCTTCAGCTCAAGCAACTGAGCAAGGCCAACAGCGACATGACAATCCAAGCCGTGCTGTTGGCGCACTGGAAGGCGGCCTGAGATAGCCATTAAGAAATAGGCATTCAAGGGGTTTGCAATAGCTGAGCATCACCCCGTGACTGCCTGGGTTCGCTGCCCACCATAAAACGCGTGGTGTAGGTGGCGATCTGGCCCAGGCCATGGCGCGACTCGGTCACCAGCTCGCCGGCCAGATACTCGCCTTCCTCGCCGATGCGCTGCTGCACCGACTCGGGCTGGACGGTGGCCTCTGAAAGCTCAACGGTGACGCTGTAGCCACCGTCAGGTAGGCCACTCCCGGGGCCGAACGGCCCCGCCGTAAACTGCCCCTGCGCCACGTCCACCCGCTCGCGCCAGCGAACGCGGCTCAGCTCACGCTCGATGATCACCTGCACCTGGGCTTCATCCGGCAGGTTCGTCTCACCCTCGATCAGCAAGCGGCGGTCCGAACCAATCGACGCAGACACCAGAATGCGCACGTTCAGCGGTTCTCTCTGCTCATCAGCCTCGCGCTGCGCCTGCGCCTCGCGACTCGCGGCCTCTTCCTGGGCCGCGACATTTTCCGCCTCGCGGGCCTGCTGCTCCCGGGACGCCTGCTCTTCGGAATCGCTACAGCCGACAAGCAGTGTCATGGTGAACAACACGATGCCAACCCGCGTTAGCCCGAAACCTGTTCTCATCTTGTACATATCCGCTCCTCGACCACCATTAAGGCCAGCTTATCACTCCCCTACGACAAGCACAGCGAATTAACCCACTGATTGAGGAACATATCGCGCGAATTCCATGATGACCGCCACAACGCTGTTGCTGCATGAAAGGCTTCTAGTTAGCCACAACGCCCGCGCGTCGATTCCGTCCGGCAGGGGCACTAATGTTCCACCTGAACCGCGATCTGATGATGAAGTTAGTTCCTTACATACATGGACAATGCCTGAACCACCTACAAAAGCGCCCTGGCTAAAAAGCAGGGCGCTGTTCATCTATTCCCAGGCGAAAACCGGCGGTTAGGTCAGGTCGCTAAGCTCCACATCCAGCGCGTCCGCTATCCGGGTCAGCACACGTAGCGAGCCGGTTTTCTTGCCCGTTTCTATCTCGGAAAGATACCCTTGGCTAATGCCAACCGTTGCTGCCAGTTCACCTGCGCGCAGGCCACGATATTCGCGGTATACCTGGCGGATGCAGGCTCTAAGTGCAACACCGTCAATGTGTCGATGACGGAACCTCATGGTACTTCGCCAGCTCCTCGCTCATCACCTCAATTGGGCACTTGAAGTCGAAG
>NZ_JARWAI010000009.1:0-199797 GCF_031451645.1 Vreelandella gomseomensis
TCACCAGGCTCACCGCATCCGTCTTGAACTCATCGGAAAACCGACGTCGAGTCTTCTTTGTCATGAACACCTCCATTGCCTCCATTATGAGACTTATCGGGGTGTCCGCTCCAATTAGACCAGTTCACTTTGTTGGGAGGTGGCTTGGGCCCACGTTATGCTGATCAGTGGTAACCTTCCCCCACTTTAATTTTGCCGCGAAAAACCCAGTAGGTCCATGCGGTATACGTCAGCACGATAGGTACAACAACCAGAACACCCAGCAACAAAAACAGCTGAGATTCCGGCGCAGAAGAGGCATCCCAAATGGTGTAGTTAGGTGGCACGATAATTGGCCACTTGCTTGCTATTAAACCAAGGTATGTAAATACGAAGATGCCAAGCGTCATAACAAAAGGAAGGCCTTCGTCTTGGCGTTTGACTGACCGGTACACTATCGCTGAACAAAGTAAGGCGAGAGTGGGCAAAATCCAGATCGTCGAGAACTGATCTAGCCAGCGACCGCGTACTTCAGGACTAACCAAAGGTGTCCAGAGGCTCACCATGGCAAAGACGACCAAGACAGCCAATAAAAGCCTGGGTGCAATGGTGTAAGCCCACTGCTGTACATGTCCTTCTGATTTCATTATCAGCCAAGTTGAACCAAGCAGTGCGTAGCCTGCCATTAGCCCTAATCCTGTCAAGACAGTAAAGGGCGTGAGCCAATCGAGCGCGTCGCCAACGTAACGAAAATCTTCAACCGCAAACCCCTGAATATAGGCACCTACAACGGCTCCTTGAGCAAAGGCTGCAATAGCTGAGCCCAAGAAAAAGGCACGGTTCCACCAATGGCGATTTCTATACGATTTAAAGCGAAACTCAAATGATATGCCGCGGAAGATCAAGCCGGACAGCATCAAAAAAACGCCTATATATAACGCAGGTAAAAAGACAGAATATACCAGCGGAAAAGCACCAAGAAGACCTGCGCCACCCAAGACCAGCCATGTCTCATTGCCGTCCCATACAGGCGCTACAGAATTCATCATGACATCACGCGACTCCTCGTCGGGTGCAAAGGGATACAGGATCCCAAGGCCCAGGTCGAAACCATCCATAATGACGTACATGATGATGCCAAAACCGATGATAGCGGCCCAAACAATCGCCAGGTCGATATTGATCATGCGCTTGCTCCTGCCTTGTGATCGCTAAAATCATCATCAAGTGGTGTATGCGCAGCTGATAACGGACGCTTAGGGCGCTCAACTTCACCATGAACTTCTATCGGATCCTTGAGCATTCCGTTTCGCACGACACGGGTGAGGTAGAAAACGCCGATAAAAAAGACGACACCATAAACGGCTATGTAACCCATTAGCGTGAATAGCGCCATTCCACCTGTTAAGGAAGGCGTTAGGCCATCTGCGTGTTTCATCATGCCATATACTAACCACGGGGCACGTCCGGCCTCTGTTACGATCCAACCTGAAAGCACAGCGATAAATGGACTGGCGATCATGCCAACCAATGCTCTGAGGTATAGCCTGTTCTGAAAAATGCGCCCCTTTCTACGCATGAATAGCCCCAACAATGCAACGCCCATCATCAAGAAGCCAAGGCCAACCATCACGCGGAAAGACCAGAATACCAGGGCAACGGGAGGCTGTTCTTCTGGTGCCACTTCAGAGATGCCGGGAACAACGCCATCAGCACTGTGTTTAAGGATGATGCTTGCCATGCTGGGAATGCCAATTTCGAATCGATTCGTCTGATTTTCCTGATCAGGAATCGCAAATAAAAGTAACGGTACGTTAGAGCGGGTTTCCCAATTACCTTCCATAGCTGCCAGCTTGGTAGGTTGATGCTCGAGCGTGTTTAACCCATGGAAATCGCCAATCAATGCCTGTGCAGGAGTTAAAAAAAGGAGTAGCCACAGGCACATAGAAAGCGCTTTCTTGTTGGCCTCAACATCGCGGTTACGTAACAGATACCACGCGCTGACACCTGCAACAACAAAGCCACCGGTTAGGAAAGAGGCCATGCCCATGTGCGCAAAACGATACCAAAACGATGGGTTGAAAATGGCTTCAATCCAGGAAGTAATATGGAAGCGACCATCAATCAATTCGTATCCAGCTGGTGTTTGCATCCAGCTATTGGCAGAAAGAATCCAGAAGGACGAGATAAAAGTACCGGTAGCTACTGTGATGGCGGCAAACAGGTGCACACCCTGAGGTACTTTACCGCGGCCAAACAACAAAACGCCTAAAAAGGCGGCTTCGAGAAAAAAGGCAGTCACAACTTCGTAGCTCAGCACCGGTCCAAGAAAGTTCGACGTTGCATACGAAAAGTTGCTCCAGTTAGTCCCGAACTGGAAAGACATGACAATGCCGGAAACCACGCCCATTCCGAACACGACGGCAAAAATCTTGGTCCAGAACAGGGCCAAGCGATCCCAAACCTTATTCGCTGTCTTATAAAAAAAGCCATGTAGAACAGCGATATAAGACGCAAGTCCTATCGTGAAAACGGGAAAGATAGCGTGGAAACAAACCACAAAAGCAAACTGTAGCCGGGATAGAATCAATGGATCGAGTTCCATCGTGACCTCATGGGGCATGAAGCGGTATAAGCGATAGGGGAGTCGTCCATACCAAGTGATTGAGACATATCCTTAATATCCCTTTAGGTAATATGCTTATTACTTTTTTGATTATACAGTAGGCCGGCCTGATGAAACACGCGAGATTGGTAAAATCAGTGATGGCGTATTGTCGCATCATGGTTCGAGAGGGGGGCTAGTGTCGGCCATCGATAGTCCATGGGCGATTGACGCGTATTTTTACAACGTTGCGGGGAAATGAGGGCAACGAAGAATCAAATACTGTTTTTTTCGGCCCTCCGCCGTTGTGTGTGGAATTTGTACCCTGAGCTGGGCCAAGCATGGACTCCACAACGGCAATAGGTATGGCATGGATACCCCCCAGGTGCTAACTCTTGGTCTGGGCTTGGAAGCGCCCTGGATCCTCAAGGGTCAGCATCTGGACACCGCTGTGTCGCCCCAGCGTCTGGATCTCTATGCCGAGGCGGAGCGAGACAGTTTCTATTCTTGTCCGGCATGCGGTAAGACTTGCCAAGCTCACGACGATGCCGACGAACCCTGGCGGCATCTGAACCGCTACCCGCATGCTTCGCACGCAGTACCCTGAACATGGCGTCAAACGTATAGGAGTGCCTTGGGGCCGGCCAGGCAGAGACTTCACTTAGCTGTTCGAGCAAGCGGCCATGTGCTGGGCAAGAAAATGCTGGTGCTGGCCGTCTCCCGCCAGTTGAAGATTTCCGACAAACGGCTATGCGCCTCGTGCATCACTACGCGGGCCACATGCAGCGTAAGCAGTAACCAGGGATCTTCGCTTGCGGCTAGGGCGCTATCCTAGCGCCTTTCTGAAAGCCCATGGCAGCGATACGGACAGTGTGCGATTACCTTTCCAAGGCGAGGGTAACCGTTGGCGGCTTTCCAGGCGTTGTCAGTCGATCAGAGCACTACAACCGGTGCCTGGCTGAGCACGCTGGTCGCCACGCCCCCGATGCCTGTCTCTTCGTGTATTCGCGCTCCTTCCGCCATTCCAGAAAGCCTCGTCACGCATCAACGTCCCCGTTCGCTACTTTTCTGCTCTTGCCAGTGGGCGTGGCCATTTGCTTTAGACGAGCCGTGCGAGTTTTTCGCAAGAGCATTGAGAAGCATGTTTGGCGCCTGATACGGCCTATCAATGTTCAGTCTATTGGTGCGATTACGCTAAGCTATTCGCTTGTTATAACAAAATAAGCTATCGTTATTCCTGTAACCAACCCCAAGGAGTCCGATATGTCTAACGAAGATTTACAACCGGTGATGCCGCAAATTAACCGTCCCGCCCCGGATTTCACGGCAAAAACCACCCACGGTGAAAAGTCGCTTAGCGATTACCGAGGCGAATGGTTGGTGCTGTTCGCCCACCCGTCAGACTTCACCCCGGTATGCACCACAGAATTTTCGGCGTTTGCGAATTACGCGGATCAGTTCAAAGAGGTCAATACAGAACTGCTAGGGCTTTCTATCGATAGCATTCATTCGCATATCGCCTGGATACGCAGCATCAAGGACAACTTTGGTGTCGATATTACCTTTCCGATCATTGCCGATCTCAATATGAAGGTAGCGAACGCCTACGGCATGATTCAGCCGGGCGCTAGTGACACCGCAGCGGTTCGCGCCACTTTTGTCATCGATCCGGAAGGGATTCTGCGCGCCATGTTGTACTACCCAATGTCCAACGGCCGCTCGGTGGAAGAAGTGCTGCGTCTGGTCAAATCGCTACAAACCAGTGATCAGCATGGTGTTGCAACCCCCGAAGCCTGGCTGCCCGGTCAGCCGGTGATCGTACCCCCGCCGCATACCTCTCACGATGCGGAAGCTCGTCAATCTGAAGGTTACGAATACACCGACTGGTATTTCTGCAAGAAAGCCCTTTAACACGAGTAGTTCGTCACCGATGACAATGGCCTCTACTGCTCATCAAGCGGATATGCCTCGATTTTCAGGAGGGAAAGCATGAATACCTTTGCGCTCTCAAAGCATAACGATGCAGGCACACCGGATGTCGCCGGTTTTTTTGACCCGCGCACCTTCAGCGTTCAGTACGTCGTGAGCGACCCCGCTACCCGACAGTGCGCCATTATTGATCCGGTGCTGGATTTCGACGAGAAGTCCGGCGCGACGGCAACTCACCATGCCGATGAGCTGCTGGCCTATATAGCAAAAGAAGGCTTAACGGTGGCGTGGATCCTCGACACCCATCCGCACGCCGATCACTTCTCGGCCGCTCACTATTTACAAAACAAAACCGGCGCGCCCACCGCGATTGGCGAGCATGTCACCAAAGTCCAGGCGCTCTGGAAAGAGATCTATCACTGGCCGGAGATGCCAACGGATGGCCGTCAGTGGGACACGCTGTTTAGTGAAGGCGACACCTTCAACATCGGTGAGCTGAACGCGCGCGTTCTTTACTCTCCCGGTCATACGCTGGCCTCGATCACCTACGTGATCGGCGATGCGGCCTTTGTGCATGACACCCTGTTCCAGCCAGACTTCGGTACCGCACGAGCTGACTTCCCGGGTGGCGATGCCAAAGTATTGTGGGAGTCCATTCAGCAGATTCTGTCGTTGCCCGACAGCACACGGCTATTCACCGGCCACGACTATATGCCCGAAGGTCGGGAGCCTCGCTGGGAAAGCAACGTGGCAGAACAACGCGCCCACAATCCTCATCTGGTCGATATGAGTGAATCGGCCTATATCGATCTACGCCACCAGCGCGATAGTGATTTACCCATGCCCAAGCTGATTCTGCATGCGCTGCAGGTCAATACGAGAGGGGGAAGGTTGCCGGAGCCAGAAAGCAACGGAAAGCGTTACCTGAAAATCCCACTGGATGCGCTGGAAGGCGCCGCCTGGGAGTAGTTAACCACCTCTTGGAGGGAGCATGATGATGCAAACACAACCTTTAGAGGCGGACGTTGAGATTACGTCATCGCTCACGGTAGATGACCTTGAGCAGGCCAAAGCCAAAGGTTTTAAAACGGTAATTTGTAACTGCAAGCCTGGTGAAAGTGCCGAGTTCCCTGACGAAGACACCTATCGGCAAAAAGCTACGGACATTGGCCTGGAGTGGGTGCACATTCCGGTTACGCCCGGCGACTACAGCCAAGCGGATGTAGCGGCTTTTGCAGAGGCGCTGAAGCAACTTCCGCGGCCTATCTTGGCTTTCTGCCGTACCGGTAAGCGTGCAACCCATCTATGGGCCTACGCTAAGCGCAACAATGAACAGTGCGATCTGGCCGAGTTGTTTAGCGCGGCCAAAGCCGCCGGTTTCGATTTAGAAGCGCATCGGCAAGGGCTTGAAAATCAAAACGCTTGATAGGGCAGCGACGTCAGGCGAAATCGATATCAATCAACCAGCGGGTACGCCTTATGAGGATTGATGGCTGGGTGCCGCTCGTCGGTTGGCTACGCCACTATAACCGACAGCTACTCTCACAAGATGTACTGGCTGCGGTAATCGTCACGTTGATGCTGGTGCCACAGGCGCTGGCCTACGCTTTGTTGGCCGGGTTGCCGCCGGAAATGGGCCTTTATGCCAGCATGCTGCCACTGGTGCTTTACGCTGTTTTTGGCACCAGTGCTAGCTTAGCGGTGGGGCCGGTGGCCGTGGCGGCTCTTATGACGGCGTCTGCGCTTAGCAGCTTTGCCGAACCCGGCAGCCCGGAGTACGTAGGGGCTGCGCTGGTACTGGCAATGCTGTCAGGCTTGATCTTGATGGTCATGGGGGTTCTGCGCCTCGGTTTTCTGGTCAACTTCCTGAGCCATCCGGTAATTTCGGGGTTTGTAACCGCCTCGGGTATTCTGATTGCCATCAGCCAGCTAAAGCACCTTGTCGGCGTTGAGGCATCAGGCCATAACGTCATTGACTTGCTGGGCGCGTTGATGGGCGAGTGGCATCAAGCCAACCTGATTACGCTGCTGATAGGCTTGGCGGTGTTGGGCTTTCTGGTGGTGTGCCGCAAGCGTTTGAATCTTTGGCTGAACGCCATCGGCGTTTCGTCCACCCATGCAGGGCTCATTGTGAAGGCCGCACCGATCTCGGCGGTGGTTGTCACTACGCTGCTCACCTGGGGGCTTAACCTTGAGCAGCAGGGTGTTGCCGTCGTAGGCGCTGTGCCCAGCGGTCTGCCCGACCTCATGCTACCCAGCCTGGATCAATCGCTGTGGCTTGGTCTATTGCCCGCCGCGCTGCTGATCAGCCTGGTAGGCTTTGTCGAGTCGGTGTCGGTTGCGCAAACCCTTGCGGCCAAGCGCCGCCAGCGCATCGACCCCAACAAAGAGTTGATTGCCCTGGGCATGGCAAACGTGGGGGCGGGCGTTAGTGGCGGTTCACCGGTATCCGGCGGTTTTTCGCGTTCGGTGGTGAATTTTGAAGCCGGCGCGGCGACGCCGATGGCCGGGGCGTTCACCGCTTTCGGTATTGTCCTCTCCACCCTCTTATTGACCGACCTGCTGGCGTTTTTACCGACGGCGACCCTGGCCGCCACGATTATCGTGGCGGTCGGTACGCTGATTGATTTGCCGGCGATCAAGCGCACCTGGCAATACTCGCGCAGCGACGGCGTGGCGATGATAGCAACGTTACTGCTCACCCTGCTTCACAGCGTTGAGGTCGGCATTATCAGTGGCGTGATGCTCTCATTGGGGTTGCATCTGTATCGTACCAGTCGGCCTCACAGCGCGGTGGTGGGGCGTGTGCCGGGTACTGAGCACTTCCGTAACGTCAAACGACATCAGGTTGAAACCGATAAGCACGTCGCGATGCTGCGGATCGATGAAAGCCTCTACTTTGCCAATGCCCGATATCTGGAAGACACCGTCATGGCGTTGGCTGCTCGATCACCCTCGATAAAGCATATTGTGTTGACCTGCCAAGCCGTCAACGTGATTGATGCGTCGGCACTCGAAAGCCTGGAAGCGATCAACACACGGTTAAAGGACGCCGAAGCCACGCTGCACCTGGCGGAAGTCAAAGGGCCGGTAATGGATCGTTTAAAGCACACGGACTTCTGCCACGAGCTGACCGGGCAGGTGTTTTTCACCACCTTCGATGCTTGGCAGACGCTGGCCCAACCTGGCGACACAATCACACCTTCCGTGCCAATCCCATTAGAGGAGACAAGGCCATGCGAAAGCAACATGCCACGATAGCCATTATTGGGGCAGGCAGCGCTGGGCTTAGTGCCTGGCATTCCGCACGCAAACATACCGATGATGTAGTGCTGATAGAGGCAGGAACGTATGGCACGACGTGTGCTCGCGTCGGGTGTATGCCCTCGAAGCTGCTCATCGCCGCTGCTAATGCGGCGCACCATGCACGGAACACGGCGATGTTTGGGATTCACGTTAATGATGTAAGGGTCGATGGTCAGGCGGTAATGACGAGGGTCAAGCATGAGCGCGACCGCTTCGTTGATAACGTGCTCAAATCGATGAAAACGATCCCAGAGTCGCAGCACCTGAAAGGTCATGCCCGTTTTGTTGACCCCCATCGACTGGCTATCGATGACCATACCCAGCTCAAGGCCGATGCGATCATCATTGCTACCGGCTCTCGGCCAACATGGCCCGGCCTGCTGGAAGCCGCTGGCGATCGGTTAATTGTCAATGATGACGTGTTCAACTGGGAAACGTTGCCTGCGTCGATCGCAATCGTCGGCCCTGGCGTGATTGGCATGGAGCTGGGGCAGGCGCTTAGCCGATTAGGCGTAAGAACCCGCACATTTGGTGTGGGGGGTGGAATTGGACCTTTTCAGTCTGAAACACTTCGCGAGCTGGCGGACAACACATTCAACCGCGAGCTTTATCTCGATTCTGATGCCAACCTCGAAAAGGTTGAACGCCTAGATAACGCCGTTGCCCTCACATTTGAAGAACGGGAGAGCGGACAGACAATCACCGAAACCTTCGACTATGTGCTTGCCGCCACAGGGCGTCAGCCCAACCTTGATCATTTGTCAATGGAGCAGGCAGGTCTTTCTCTAACCAAAAATGGCATTCCTAAATTCAATCGTTTCACCCTGCAATGCCTAAATGCAACAGGCACGCCAAGCCATATCTTTATCGCGGGTGACGCCAATCAATCGGTGCCGCTTTTGCACGAGGCTATCACCGAAGGAAAAATCGCAGGTCGTAATGCTGCCAACCTTGAGGATGTGCAAGTAGGCCAGCGCAATGTTCCTCTGTCGATTGTGTTTACTGAACCCCAGATGGCGATTGTGGGTGACGGTCGTGCGACGTTAGACGCTCGATATGGTGGTTGTGACTGCATTGCTGAAGGCGGGGTTTCCTTTGCCGATCAAGGCCGGGCACTGGTTATGGGTGAAAACATGGGTCATCTCGAGCTTTATGCAGAGCACGGTAGCGGGCAGTTTCTGGGTGCTGAGCTCTTCGGGCCGCAGGTTGAGCACATGGCCCACCTGCTCGCCTGGTCACTGGAGCAGAAGTTAACCGTCAGCCAGATGCTCGCAATGCCCTTTTACCATCCGGTACTTGAAGAGGGATTAAGGTCAGGATTACGCGATTTACAGGCAAACCTCCGACAGGGGCCTGCCATTACTGAACGTTGCATGGAGTGTGGTCCAGGCGATTAAGGGTATGTTTCAACTACCGAACGCTTTATCGAAACCGACCTGGTTTATCAGCGCCTTGTTTCAGTAGACCAAAGCAGGGTATTCCCACCCTCAAACACCCAAACATGTCTATAAGTAAGCCCGGGCTATGTGATCAGAGGAGATGAATTGATGACCAAGGTGCGTCCTTCACGGCTGCAGAACTTCCCCATTTCCTGGTTTGCCACTGTGATGGGAATGACTGGGTTCACCATTGCGTGGCACCGGGCGGAGGGCTTGCTGGGTCTTTCCGTAAAGTTCAGCCCGGTATTACTTGGCCTGACGGTCGTCACATTTGTTGTTTTGCTGGTGCTCTATCTGATCAAGGCGTTGAGATATCCCGGTCAGGTTAAAGCTGAATTTTCTCATCCGATAAAAGTTAACTTTTTTCCCGCTATATCCATTGGTCTGATTTTATTGAGCATCGCGCTTTTGCCACATAGCAATACCGTGTCTTTCACGTTGTGGAGCGTTGGCGTGGTCCTTCACCTGGGCTTCACGCTTTATGTTCTCTCTGCTTGGTTGCACCAGACCCACTTTGAAGTTACTCACATCAATCCGGCCTGGTTTATCCCTATCGTGGGCAACATTCTTGTACCCATTGCAGGTGCGCAGCATGCCTCGATGGAAATCTCCTGGTTTTTCTTCAGCATCGGGTTGGTTTTCTGGGTGGTGCTGCTGACCATCATTTTCTATCGAATGTTCTTTCACCAGCCCTTGCCGTCCAAGCTTTTGCCTACATTGTTCATCCTGATAGCACCGCCGGCCGTTGGATCCGTTTCATGGTTTCAACTGGTGGGTGAAATCAATGCCTTTGGTCGCATTCTCTATTACTTTGCTCTGTTCATGACGCTGATGTTACTGAGCCAGACAGGACGGTTTCTTAAGCTGGCATTCTTCCTGTCTTGGTGGGCGTATTCGTTCCCGATGGCGGCGATTACCATCGCTAGCTTTTTAATGTATGAGCAGTTGCAGCTTCCGTTCTTCAAGGGCCTGAGCGTGGGGCTTCTGGGACTATTGACGATTTTGATCGGCATTCTGGTTATCAGGACGGCCCAAGCTGTAAAGGCACGGGCGATCTGTGTTCAGGATTAAGCCTTAAACTGTCGAAACTTTGACAACAATCGATTAAGGGTTTGTATGCAAGGTGCCACACAGGCTGAAGAACAATCGTTTCTGATTATTGGGGGAGGAATAACCGGACTCTCGCTTGCTCTTGAACTCGGTCGCCACAATAAATCCGTGACTCTGGTTGAGGCTGACGAACACTTGGGGGGAAATATACGGTCAGTGACTGAGCAGGGATGGCACATGGAGCTTGGCCCCAATACGCTGATGGCACAGCCTTCGCTATATCAGCTGATAAATTCACTGAACTTAACGGGCAAGGCCATCTTTCCGCCTGAAGCCAGTCGAAAGCGTTACGTCGTCAAGGACAGCAAGCTAATTGCGCTGCCTGATAGCCTTAAATCTGCTTTAAAAAGTCCGCTTATAGGGTTTGAAGGCTGGCGCCACCTGCTTATGGAACCTTTCCGAAAACCAGCGTCGCATGAAGAAACACTTGCCGCCTTCGTTCGAAGACGCCTCGGGCAAAATATTCTCAGTCACTTTGTAGACCCGTTTGTGTCTGGCGTCTATGCAGGTGCGCCAGAACGCCTGTCAGCGAAAACTGCTTTCCCACGCCTTTATTACCTGGAGCAAACACACGGATCATTGCTGCGCGGTGGAATAGCTCAAATACGCTACAGGAAAAAAAGGCGTGCCAAAGATCATGAGGCTGGTTTCCCTGAGGAGTGGCGTGGCAAGCTTGTTAGCTTCCCTGAAGGGTTGTCTACCTTGACTAATGGCATCAGACATGAGCTGGAGCGGCTGCCCAACGTTCGCCTCGTGACCGGAAGCCGAGTGGAAAAGATCAGTCGCGAGAATCTCACATGGCATGCCGTCGATCAGAAGGGACAGGCTTTTGTCGCCCATAAGCTAATACTGACAACACCAGCACACGTCAGTGGATCACTCCTGAGCAACATAAATGCTGAACTTCAGTCAGAGTTGGAAAGCATTGTTTACCCACCGCTTGCCGCCGTCGTACTGGGGTATCCCGAACGGGCCGTTAAACATCCGCTGGATGGCTTCGGCATGCTTATTCCCAGCAAAGAAAACAAGCAAACTCTTGGCGTCCTATTCTCTTCCACTCTTTTTCCGCAACGCGCGCCCAAAGGTCACGTGCTTTTTACTTGTTTTATAGGTGGTCGTAGAAACCCGGCGGTTAACGACCAGTCAGACGAACAGCTAGTGAACACCGTCAGCTCAGACATCAGCCAGCTGCTCGATATCGACACTCAGCCAGTCTTTACGAAAGTTGCTCGGTGGTCGCAGGCGATTCCGCAGTACGATATTGAGCATTTAGCGCGGATAGCTAAAATCGATAAAATTGCGCAGGCATATGCAGGTCTTCATTTGATAGGGAACTGGCGTGATGGCATTAGTGTAGGAGACTGTATTGATAATGGTCATGTCATGGCACAGACATTACTGGGCACTGAGACGCACGCCAGCACTGGTGCTTCGCCGTCATCCAATGAAAGATGACCCGCAATCAGGATCTGCATCACAAGCTCGGCGGCTAGCGGCATCCCTGGGGTGTCTGGCGTTTACTGCCCGAAGTTAAACTACCCCGATAAAGCGTTATTACCGGGGTGTTGATCTGCCTGAATTAATTCTTTAGCAGGGTCTCGATCTTCTCGTGATTTGGAACGCTACCACTGTGCACAAGCTTGCCGTCGATAAGTGCTTATTCAAAATTAATCGCGTGATTAGCTCCGTAGCCACTGAGTAGCCGATAGACCTCCTTCCAGATCCGTCCGACGATCTCTTTGAGCTCGTCGCGCGCAAAGACATGACGGTCTTTCATCGTCAGCGTTTTCGCATCAGGGGGCGATTCATCGTTATGGGGATTCTCAGCAGCTTGCTGGTAGGCCTTTGCAGCAAAGTCCTTGAGCCAGCATTCTCCCTTCAATATATCCAAGATCATGCCACCACCGATCCCCACTGCCATGCCAATAACGACATAAACCAGGGTGAACTCCCAGCCCAATAGGCCCCACAGCATGATGACCGCCACCTCGTTGATGATTGGCGAGGTGAACAGGAAAGCCATGGTGATGCCCAGGGGGATCCCGGCGCTGGTAAACCCCAGAAATAGCGGAATACTGGAGCAGGAGCAGAAGGGTGTTATGGCGCCGAAACCGGCACCAAGTCCATAACCCACGAATCGGTTCTTTTGCTGTATGTAGTGACGAATCCGTTCGAGATCCAGCGAGGCACGTGCCAGCGCGATGATATAGATCATCACCACTAGCAACGCGAAAATCTTGGTAGTGTCCTCGACAAAGAAGTGCAGCGAGGTGCCTAGTTTGCTCTCAGGATTCAGACCGGCAAGGCCGTAGATGAGCCAGTCGGCCAACCAAGTAAAGACCTCAAGCATAATCAGCGTCTCTCTGTTTAATAGGAGTTGTCACACAAGAAGACGCAGCAGCAGGCAAAAGGATGCAGTCTGGCTATAAATTTTTTCCTATTCGTCTTGAGCACGATGACAACAGAGGTGTCCCTGCTCATCGAAGACGATGCCACATTGCGCAATCAGCCGCTGACGCAGGCGCTGCCGGTCGATTAATTGATGTGTAAATGGTCATGCTTTCGGAGAAGCGAGTCGGCAAGAAGTTGACCTATTCAAAAGTGCCTGGGTGTAAGCATGCTGAGGCATATTGTCGGCTATATCTTTTTAAATTCCGTGTCTAAAAAGTGTTAAATGGATTGCGTTTATTTCTTCGGCGATGAACCTTCTTTTGGATATTTAAAAGGAAACTGTCACCAATGAGGTGTTATATAAATTTATCTCAATGTATTCCGTGCTGAAATGCATACATGGCAAAAAACGCTAATGCTACTGTAGTGGCAGCAGCATTCGGGGAAGCAGATTTAAATGCGTCGGGTATAAGTTCAGCAAATACCATCCATATCATGGCTCCCGCAGCCAACCCAAGTCCGATTGGTAAAAAAGGCGCGAACCAAGTGACGAACATGAATGCTGGAACTGCCATTAATGGCTGGGGCAGGCTGGTAAAAATACTCCACCCTCCTGCTTTCCAAACTGACATTCCTCGTGGGATCAGTACCAAGCTGATAGCAAGTCCCTCAGGAATGTTGTGAATAGCGATAGCCGCGCTAATGAATATGCCAAGTGACTCTCCACCTCCATACGAGACGCCTACTCCCACTCCTTCGGCAAAAGAGTGGATAGTCATTATGCCCAAGATGAGCAATGCCTTGCGTGCACTAGCACCATTTAGTTCACTCACACTCGGTGCGCCGCGTCGTTCAATTAATTTGTCGGATATGACGACCAGCAGTAAGCCTAAACCCATACCTAGCAACGTCAGCCAAGGGGCGTCTCGACTTCCTTCACCAACCAGGCTATGGCTGGCGGCCAGCATTAACCCTGCGGCTACCGCATTAAATATACTTAGCAAAAAAGGGCTAAAATTCTTTACAAAAAGAAACGGCAGTGCACCCAATCCGGTCGCAATAGCCGTAATCATCGCAGCCCAAAATACAACCCAAAGTGTAATTTCGATTGACATTTTTTCTCCACGAAGACGGTTTTGCAGTAAGCAATCATATCGAGATAAGGATGGCTCATTAGTCGCTTGCTATTTATGCTTTAATAGTAATTTGTGAGTGAAGCTTTCTGAGTGGGCTAGTTGTTCCTAAAATTGAAATATAAGGCGGTAGGTGTAAGTCTGGCAGGAACTGATGGGTTGTTAATAGTGGTGCCGGCTTTTTTGAGTTTTTGATTTAGATAAAAAATAGATGGTTTTACGATTTTGCCACTCTCAGACGTCAGCAACACCAAACCTCCAGGTCTGGCGTTGCTGTAATCAGGTCGCTATTCACCTGAATCAATCCAGATAGGAAGTGAGCATCCACACGGTTTTTTCCTGTTCGCGAATATAGTCTCCTACCTGAGCAGCAGTACCTTCATCGCCAGCATTCGACGCTAGTGATAAAATTTCACGCTGTAATTCAATTAGCGCCTGGTAGCCCTGGAGTATTCCTCGCACGCAGGCCTCGCCGTCTTGTACGTCTTTATCTTCTTGTATCTTGGCGACATCGATGTAGTTGCTATAAGCATGAATCGGATAATGACCAAGGGTAAGAATACGTTCGGCAACCTCATCAACCTTCGCCAGCAAGTCTGTATAGAACTCCTCGAACTTCTCGTGAAGCTGGAAAAATTGACGACCTTTGATATTCCAGTGGTATCCACGCACATTCATGTAGAAGACTTGATAGTTGGCAAGTAGCTCATTGAGCTTTTGAGCCAGTTCGCTAGCACTCACCTCGTTCAATCCAATATGATTTGTATTGCTCATGCGACTATCTCCTATATCTTAACGTAAATGTCAGTGTTGGTCGGCTCTCTGGTTGTGCTGTTGGTTCACGCTGGTTATTTTTTTAGCTTGCATGTATTAATGCCAATCAGCTTGTAGGCCGGGCAGAAGTTAAAGAGGCCCGTGGCTAGTGGCAAAATGCCAATCCAACCCCAAACGCCGACAGTGCCTAAAATGGCTAATAAAATCAGCGTTAACCCCACCAGGATGCGTAATATCTTATCAATATTACCTACATTGCTTTTCATTTTTGAACCCTTTAGGTTATCTAAAATTTTCAGAAGCTATAAACAGGAATCGCTGGATCGGTCATCATCTGTGCAATAGCTTCGGGCGTCGCTACCCCCACACCATCTAGAAGATCTTCCTTATCATATTCGCTATTGGGCAAGTAGATAGCACAAACATCTACATTGGCCCCTTTTTCTTGAAGCATGCTGAGGATCGCTTCGGGTTTGACCCGACCCGCTGGATTGCTAGGTGGTGTATTGATGGCCTCGGCGCTTTCATAACCCTCGACCGCTAGATCCCCAGAGGCGTCACAGAGCAGGATATGCACGCGGGTGCCCTGCTGCTGCATGGCATTGGACAAAATCATGGCCATGCCTTGGGTCTGCAGCGATCCGTTGGTAAGTATCACTAACGCCTGGTCTGCTTGCTTCTCAACTTCATGCTCGTCACTCATCGCGGAACCCGAGAAAACCAGTGCAGCCAGTGCGGCTGCTAGCACTGGCGGGATAACGTTCTTGATAACCATACGATCACCTCATTGGGCTTCATGATGTCTAAAGCCAAGCTGAACGCGCCTGACCATCCGTTTTTTGTGTCATTCAATCATCGTGTTGCCAAACAACGTCCGGGTTTACCTCATAACTCCATGGCAGGTCAGAGTTGCGCCAACCATTAAGACCCCTTACGCCCTGAGAAGCGCCATCCCTCAGCTTTTCACCCTCGAAGCCGTCAGTCATGGAATAAACATCGCTATACCCCATCTCGGCAATCACATCAGCAGCGGGAGCGCTGCGAGTAGCGCCTGAGCGGCACATCACAATGATGGGATCGCTCTTGTCTACGCCAAGCGCCTCTATTTCAGCTCTTACTTGCTCTTCAAAATCAGGATTTCTGACCACGGGCCATGTTTTCGCCTCTTCATCAAATTGGTCGCGGTCTGATAGCACCCAGGGCACATGGATATCGGTAGGCTCGGCAAAGCCGGTGAACTTAATTTCAATTGGATCGCGTACGTCGATTAATACAGCATGATCATTTGCCTGCATTAAGTTATAGGCCTCCGTAGCTGTGACATAGAGCCCCGATTCCGTCTCGCGGTAGGCCTCAACATCATCGGCCAGCGAAGGCATAGACACTAAAATCATCACGCCTCCCAATGTTGATAATAAGAAAGCTAATGGGCTTTTCATAACTTTTTCCTCTAAGGTAATAACATTTGATTTGTTATTCAGCGTAGCTGCTTTTCTGAACGAAGACACGAGGCAATTAGTCGCAGCTTGACCCAAGTCATCTCATGAGCATTATCCAACGACAGCAGAGGTTGTTGATTGGTGTAGAGGATGACCCATCAGTGGATCTACGGACTCATAGGGGGCAGCAAGAAACGAGGCAGAACATGATGGAAACGGCTCCGGCCATGCTATCAGCGCTAGTTGGCTAAGCGGGCGGTATCGGGCGTTATCCCGCGTCATGCGGGGCGAGCAGCTCTCTGCCAAGGTGGGAGAAGGGCGCTATATCGGACATTGGGAAGGCGACACGGTGCTAAAAGGCCGCGCAAGGCACTGAACTGGGGCATACCGCTTCACGTCTGCGTCGGGGTGCTCAAGAAATCCGTCGCCGTTCCGAGCACTCTTCAATAGTGTTGCGCCTGGAGCTCGAGGCCGTCCGTTTGAACTGATGTTCGATAACGCCGTCGAAAGAAGTGTGAGACAAGGGCCGGCTTTCGCCGACAAGCTATTACTCCCCGTTCTTGCGGGACGGGGTCTTCGCGGAGCACTTTATGGAATACGAACATGCAGTTGTGAAATTCGAAGAAGGCGTTGGCACTCTGCTCTGCAACGGCTGCGGCATTACCATCGCTGAGGGTACCGAGCACGAGGACAGGGAACACTACTGCACGATGTGCATGAGCGGTAACTGCAAAGCAAAATTCAAGAAAGGAAAGTAAAAAATGGGTTCTTAGCCGCCGCCTGCATGACCTTGATCCGCCCCTGCGGACAATCACTAGGCGTTGGGCACCGTCCGCCTGAGCAACAGCGGAAGCAGCAACATCAGCAGCGTGATACGTAGCAGATGGTGAGTGGTAACAAAGGCAGGGTCGATGCCCAAGCTCAGTGCGACCAGGCTTAGCTCCGGGGCACCGCCGGGCATGTAGGCGAGCAGCGCTGCCGCGGCGGAATACCCGGTGAGCAGGTGGCCTGCCCAGGCCGCGATAATGGCGAGAAACAACAGTACCAGGGCCTGAATGACGGCCATTAGCAGCGCCATGCCCACTGCACCAAGCTTGGCGCCAGCAAAGCGAACGCCCACGGAGATACCGATGATCACCTGGGCGAACGCAATGATTACCGGGGGCACCGCGGCGTGGGTGAGGCCTGAGAAGTGCAGCACCCCTGAAACCAGCGCCGGGCCAAACAGCAGCGGGCTGGGCAGCCTAAGTATCTTGCCCAGCCATATACCGCTGATACCGGCCGCCAACAGCCAGCCAACATCTACCGGTGTTGGCATCCATAACCACTGCGACAATGCGGGCGTGGCGCTGCCAATATCGACATGGCCGATAAACTGCAGCGCAGGCGGAATGGCCACCAGCAGCACCAGGATACGCACGGCGTGGGTAATGCCGATAATGCGTAGATCGGCCCCGGAGGAGAGTGCCATCCCCGTCACCGTGGAGACCCCGCCGGGCACGCCGGAGTAGAGCGCGGTCTCCCAAGAGTGGCCCGCCACGCGGCAGGAGAACCAAACCGAGAAGGTCATCATCACCGCCGTGGCGATCAGCATGACGGCAAGACTGATACCCCAGAGGCTGGCATCCCCGGTCATCTCCGGTGTGAACGCTGAGCCAAGCATGACCCCAATGACCACCAGTACCCCCTTGCGCCCCTTGCGCGGTGACTCAAGCGGGACGCCCACCAGAGAGGCCACTGTGGTGGCGATCATGGCACCCAGCAACCAGGGGAGTGGTATTTGTAGCCAGTAGGCCAGCCCACCGCCAACAAGCCCGAGTGCCAACGTCGGCAGAAAACGACCTAGCGAGCCTATCCTTGCTGCCAGCATGGTTTTCAATCTCCTTTTAACGTTAAAACCCCGGCAGTTGAGAGCATCTGCCGGGGCGGTCGTGTTGCGTGTCGAGCGATCGGCTTTTGGCTTTCGTCAATCAGCGTCTGGCCGCAAGCATCTTCGGCACTGCCCAGGGCAGCACCAGCAGCAAGGCAGCGGCGATCCACAGCCCCAGTGAGATTCCCGACTGCCATAGGATACCGACATCGCCCCCGCTGATGGACAGCGCGCGGCGAAGGTTCTGCTCCATCAAGCCTCCCAGCACGTAGCCAAGAATCACGGGGGCCAGGGAGAACCCCAGTTTGCGTAGCAGGTAACCAAACACGCCGATGATCAGCATCAGGTAGATGGCAAACAGGTCGGAGTGCAATTGGTAGACGCCGACGAACGCCAGGATAGCAATGGCGGGCACCAATACCCAGCGCGGAATGGTCAGCACGCGGGCAAATACGCCCGCCAGCGGGAGGTTCAGCATCAGCAGTACAACGTTACCGATGTAAAGCGAGGCGATCAGGCCACCGGCCACTTCCGGGCGTTCGGTGAACATCATCGGCCCTGGGGTGATGTTGTAAAGCATCAGCGCGCCCAGATCGGCGACTAGTCATCCCCGGGCTCAACGTTTGCATGCTTGTGTACGGGGGAGAGTCGAAGTGCGTGTGCCCCCTGAGTCGGTACGCGACGCGAGAGGGTGGGTATCATCACGGCAGCTATGCATCTTCACTGCTTGCTAATGTCGATGGGAGCAATGAGTGTTCAAGGCCTCATTACCTGACTAGACTGTTCTGCTGTTTACGCGGTATGTTCAGTACATCACTATGAAGAGGCTCGGGTATGTTAACGTCCATTCGGCAATTGCTTACCGCCGTTGTCTTTGCTGCCGCCTCGTTGGCAGCGACCGCTCAAGGGGCAGAAGTCGCCTCAAGCAACCTGGCAGCGTCGGAGGATGAAAGCCCGATTCTCATGCTTCATCGTGCCGGGGAACGCTGGTCAATCAGCCGCGAGGACATTGAGCAATCTCCGCTCTACGAGGTATCCCTGCAGCATTTCGAAGGCCCACAGGGGCGCTTTGCGGGGGTCTGGCTGGACGACTTCCTCGACGCCGAGAGTATCGACGATGCCGTGACGTTACGCTTCGTGGCTCACGACGATTACACCACCTTCATAACGCCGGATGATCGCGCAGCCAAACGCTATATGCTTGCCACACGGCTGGATGGCGATCCGCTGACCCGAGAGGAATTCGGCCCGACGATGTTGATCATTCCCGAAGATGCCGACGCCGTTGAAGCGGGCACCGTGAGCATGACCTCATGGATATGGGCGATTAAAGATATCTATCTCCAGCAATGAATCGGCGCTTTAACCGGCCGCTTGGCTGGCAGTTAGGGCTTGGGTTCACCCTGCTGGCTGGCATTTGCGCAATCGCAACGGGTGTCTACCTGTACCAGGTGCGCCAGCATCTCGGATCAAACTACACGGCGCTCGTGGCCGATGTCATACGTCCGCAGCTGCATACCGTCCTGCTCCGTTCCGCATTGGAAGACTTCCATGCGCACCCGCAGGATAGCGAGCTGATCGAACGCTTTGACAACCTGCTCTGGCGAATTCCTCAGCATATCGAGGGCGTCGAGTTCGGACTCAGCAAGACCCCGTTGGCACCCGCCGCCTATGAAGCTGCGTTGAATCGCCTGGAGCGGGCAAGGGAACATCTCCCTGAACTGCGCCAGGCGCTCGGCGAAATTGCCGCTGGCGCGCCGCCGGATGACCTGATTCAACAGGGCTTCGCCATTGAAAATGACTTGGCGCAGGCCTACAGCCGACTCAGTTACCTACTACATGCTGAGGCAGCCAAGCAGCGGATCGTGATGGAGCGCCTGGCGATAGGCATTGCGCTGCTGATCCTTGTCATCCTGATCCTGGTTGGCTGTCTCATGCTGGTCTTGATGCGCCTGCATCATCAGCATAAAAAAGTACTCAGGCTCAGCCTGATGGACGAACTCACCGGGCTTGGCAACCGCCGTTACATGCTCAATTTCACCGATCTGCTGTTCGAACAGAGTCAACGCAGCGGCCTCCCCCTGAGCATGGCGCTTATTGACCTTGACCATTTCAAGCGCGTGAATGACGATTTTGGTCATCCGGCAGGCGATCAAGTGCTTAAAGTCGTTGCGGATGCCCTGCTTGGCGAGGTTCGCAAGGTCGATGTGGTAGCGCGGCTGGGTGGCGAAGAATTCTGCGTGCTCATGCCTGAAACCGATACGCAAGGCGCGCTGGACGTCACCGAACGGATACGTCAGCGAGTGGCGTCGCTATCACACCAAGCGTTTGGCGTGCCTGTTGCCGTGACGGTCAGTCTGGGGCTGGCCACGGTTGTCGCGGATGACGCAACCTTCGATCAGCTCTACTCCCGGGCCGATCAAGCTCTCTACCAAGCCAAGCTCCAGGGACGCAATCGCGTTGCGGTGGACTGCCCTCATGGTTCATGCAACGCCTGAGTCGCCATATATTTAATTAGAAATAGTTAAATCAATGCGGTTTCAGTAAAAGCGCCTCATCAATCGCGATGAACTCGCTGGCCTCGCGCATGAGTGACGCGGCGGTCAGTTGGGGGACGCCATAGACCTCAACGGTCTTTTTGTATTTTACCCGGATCTTGTTGGCGAGCAGATCAAAGTCTCCATCGCCGGACACCAGCACAATGACATCGGCGTCCTGCGCGTGCTCCATGACATCGATGACAATGCCAACATCCCAATCGCCTTTCGCAGAGCCGTCCCCACGCTGAATAAAAGGCTTCAGTTTCACCTCGAAGCCAATCGCCCTGAGAATGTTTTGAAACTCGCGTTGCTTGCGGTCCCCCCTGTCGATGGCATAGCAGAAGGCGTGCACGACGTCTCGGTTGGCGGTGGCGCTCGCCCAGAACCTGTTGTAATCAAAGTGTCGGCCATAGGCGTCACGCACGGTGTAATAGACGTTCTGGACGTCGACAAATATCGCCACCTTTGTCATGCGGGTCACCTTCTATAAAGCATCTATGTGGTACCCCATCATGAGCGGGCAAGCGGCAGGTGGCGAGGGTTTTCGCGTCAATATCATATTTAGTTAAATTTTTTCGAATGGAACAAGCAATTAAAGTAGCTTTTTAAGGAACGTCCGATCCATTAGCATGCTAATCAACAGAGGGAGAGCATTTCTCTGTACTAACGCAAAGGAGACGTATCATGAAACTTAAGACAACGCTTTCAGCTCTTGTCATTGCCGCTGTTCCAATGGCCGCACAGGCCGGTCAGGCATCCGAGCGTACCATGGAGTTGAACGAGCCCCTTCAAACGGCGGGTCAGGTAACGCACCAGGACGCTGGCACGTCGGTATCGGTCATGGATGTTTCCCAAGGCATCGTGAGCGAGGGCGACAGCACCGCGATGGCAAAGGCGCGCGCTAACCTTCAAGCCAACTACCAGCACGAGACGGATATCGAGTTGAGCGCTGATGAGCTGGCGCCGGCACGCGAAGCGACCACCTAAACACGATCGCTCATCAAGATGCTGGTTGACCTATCAACCTCAAGGGCCCCGACAAATTGTCGGGGCCCTTTTGTTTACTCGCTCATTTATCAAACAACCTGACGCGCATGGTTTGTTATGCTGCCAACTGCTGGCTCGACTGACGCTGAAACGTGACGACGTTCGGCATTCGCCAGCCGGCAACGTGATAAGTATTTAGAGACAAGGTGGTGACCCGATGCGTACTGAAAAGGTGGATATCGTGCTGCTTGACGGCGGCATGGGGCAGGAACTCAGGAAGCGCAGCCGCCAGCCGGCGTCCCCGCTGTGGTCGGCGCAGGTTATGCTCGACGAGCCTCATCTGGTCACAGACGCCCACCGTGATTTCATTCAGGCGGGCGCCCGGGTGATCAAGCTGAATAATTATACGGCAACGCCGCTTCGGCTGGCCCGCGATGGCGACCCTGCCACGTTCGAGCCGCTGCATGCGGCGGCGCTCGACGCCGCTCATCAGGCGCGTGAAGCAAGCGCAAACGCTCAGGACGTGCGCATCGCGGGCTGTCTGCCGCCCCTGGTGGCGAGTTACCACCCGGATAGCGTACCGGATGATGCCACTTGCCTGCGCGACTACCGCCGCCTGGTGGCGCAGCAGGCCGACGGTGTCGACCTGTTCCTGTGTGAAACCATGTCGCTGATCCGTGAAGCGCGTGCCGCGACCACGGCGGCGGTGGAAAGCCGGCATCCGGTCTGGGTGGCGTTTACGGTAGACGATCGCGATGGCGCGCGGCTGCGCTCCGGCGAATCGCTGACGGAAGCGGCCCGGGAGGTAGTAGCGCTCGGCGCTGAGCGGATACTGGTCAATTGCTCCGTACCAGAGGCCGTGACCGCCGCGATGCAGGCGCTTGCCGAGCTTGATGTGCCATTTGGCGGCTACGCCAACGGCTTTACGTCCGTGGACGCGCTGCAGCCCGGCGGGACGGTGGACACGCTGGCGTCGCGCGCCGATCTTGATTCGGAGGCCTATGCCGAGCAAGCGCTTGCCTGGGTCGAGCAGGGCGCAACGCTGGTGGGCGGCTGCTGTGAAGTTGGCCCCGCCCACATCGCGGCGCTGGCCAAGTGCTTGACCGAAAGGGGCTACCGGCTGGTCGCGTCCTGAGGGAGCGGGTCACCCTTCCTATGGGCTTCTTCTTGCGTTAATTACACCAGGTCGCGGGGAATTTCCTCGTCCCAGCTCTTGGCAAAGACGCGGCTGTCGCCCTCGAAGGCGTCCAGCGTGGCACGCAAGCGGAAGTTGTGCGCATCCGAGGTCATCAGGGTGCGGGTCACGCTGCGTACCATCCAGTCGCCGCGTCGAAAGCTGCGCTCCCACTCGGTCCAGCCGCTGAGGCTATCGTAGTTGCCGTAGGCATAGGTGTAGCGCTCGGTCACCCGAGATGACAGCTCCAGGTCAATGTCATCGATCCGGAAAGTGCCTTCGTCGTTGATCACCTCGAGGGTGGTCTGGTCCTGGGCCAGGTCACGGATGACCCGCCAGGCTTCCTGGCTGGGCTGGATCAGGGTGACCGCAAGCGGTGGCGCGGCTTCCGGCGGGCCGAACGCGGGCAGCGCGGCTTCTTCATCGTGCTGTGGTTCACGACACGGCAAGATCAGCCGGCAGCCGGCCGGGTGCACGGTGAGTTTGACGGGCACCGGCGACGGCCAGGCGAGCGGCCAGTAGCTGGTCGAGAGCGAGAGGCGGATGGCGTTACCCACGGGAAAGTGTTGCGCGATATGCTTCAGGAGGATGCGCACGCGATAACGCTTGCCCGGCACCAACGGTTCGGGAAATTCATCGCTGTCGCGGTGGGTCAGGTTCAAAAGCCCGTAGGAAATCCGGGTTGCCTTGTCGTCCTGGGCGATGTCGCTGAGCCTTAACGCCACCATGGCCACGGGCTGGTCGGCTTCGATGTCGAGTTCGACAACCGGCTGTCCGCAAATCTCGATGGCCTCATCGAGCCGGGCCGTCTGGAAGATCAGCGAGCCGCCGTCCTCGTCGCGTTGATCGTGGGGCAAGTCTGGCGGCGCATTGTAGGAACACCACTTGCCGGCATACAGGCCGACGGACAGTGGCGAACGCACGGCGAGCGGGATATCGTCGTCCGTCTTGCCCGCGTCAGCCCCTTGCCCGGCAGGCAGCAGATCATGGCCGCTGGTGAGGCGAAAGGGCGCCGGCTCGATGCGCGGCGACGGCCAGTTGGGCTCAGCCACCCAGCGGCCCGGTCGTTCTTCGTAGCGGGCGGACGGAGGCACCGAGTCCTGCATCCAGACGCGCAGCATCGGCTCCTCCATGATGCCGGTTTCCTTGCCCTTCAACCAATAGTCCCACCAGCGCAGAGATTCCTGTAAAAAGCCGATGGCCGGCCCCGGTACCCCAAGGTGGGGGTACTTGTGCGACCAGGGGCCGACCAGGCCCTTGCGCGGCACGTCGAGCCCTTCAAGCAAGCGGAACACGGCATTGCAGTAGCCATCGGCCCAGCCGCTGACGGCATAGACAGGACAACGAATGCGCGAGAAATCCTCGCAGACTGAGCCATGCTTCCAGTAGTCGTCGCGGCGCTGATGTTGAAGCCAGGTCGAAAGCCAAAGCCCGCTACCCTCAAGGCGTTCCTGCCACATTTCACGCCAGCGCTCACCGACCAGCTGCGGGTCAGGAGGGCAGGTGTTGCCATCGAACATGGTCGAGGCCCACGACAGGTTGTCGCCGAGCAGGCAGCCGCCCATGTGGTGCACATCATCGGCGTAGCGATCGTCGGTCGAGCACAGCGTAATGATGGCCTTGAGTTCGGGCGGCTGGAGGGCGGCAATCTGCAGGCCGTTGAATCCGCCCCATGAAATGCCGATCATGCCGACATCGCCGGTGCACCAGGCTTGTTGACCGAGCCACTTAAGAATTTCGACGCCATCGTCCAGTTCTTGCTGGAGGTATTCGTCGGTCAGTACGCCGTCTGATTCCCCGCTGCCGCGAATATCCACCCGAATGCCGGCATAGCCGTGGCCCGCCCAGTAGGCGTGCGTCTGGACGTCGCGCATCGCCGTCAGGTCGCGCTTGCGATAGGGCAGGTATTCAAGGATGGCAGGCACCGGATCGCTTTCGGCATCCACCGGACGCCAGATACGAATACCCAGCCGGCAGCCATCGGCAAGCGTGATCCAGTCTTCCTCTTCCTGCACCTTGCGGGGCAAATCGCTGACGATGTGCATGACCTTCTTTCCTTTTCCGTGGCGGGGTTGCGCGTAGTAAGGGGCTGCAACGATAGCGCGTCAGCCAACGATGTCCTCAAACGCAAAATGTAGCTGCTCGGCGAGGCGGGCGTAGTTGTCTTCCAGCGCGACGATGTCGTCGGCGCCCATCCATATGTAGGCCAGGGCGAAGCTGTAGCTGTCTTGCTCGGGGAGGGAGGACAGGCGCGTACCGACCTCGACCTGTAGCGTGATGATGGTCCCGGGGAAGGCCTGCTGGAGCGCGGTGATTTGCTCGTCGCTGGGCACCTGGCTGACGGTAGCATCCGTGAAGAAGACGCGGTAGAAGTATTTTGCGGCAAACTGAAAGGCGCCTTGCCGGGAGGGCAGGTCGGGTGACTGTCCCAACGCCAGGTCCACCGTTACCTGCTGATGGCTCACCCCATCGACCTTTTCGAACAGGTCGCAATGCGATTGGGCAACCCGGGTGTTGATCTCGAGTAGCCAGATGCGATCCTGCACTTCGTCCCAGAAGTATTCGATATTGAACGCTGCATTGTCGTAGCCGATGTGGGCCATGACGTCGCGCGTCAGCGCCTGCATTTTTTGCTGAATAGGCTCGGGCAGTTGTGACGGGTAGCGGTAGGATAAAAAGCTCAGCACCTGCGGGTAGCGAATCGAATCGACAATGCCGTAAGGCACCACATCGCCCTGAAACACGTAGCCTTCAAGGGTGCATTGCCAGCCGCCGATAATTTCCTCGGCCATGCAGTGACCGCCATCGACCAGGCGTACCTCGTCAGGCAGGTTGGCCTGCTCCAGCACGTAGTTAAACGGCTCTGAAATCGTCCCGATGCCTTCGCACAAACGCGCGACGGCGTGGGCGAAATCCTCGGGGCTTTCGATGCGAAAGCCCAGCCGTGAGCCTGACGACTTGATGGGTTTGACGAAGAACGGGAAATACAGCCCCGCTTCCCCGATATGCGCAAGCGCCTGGGAATCGAAGGGGTCAAAGGCGGTAAAGCGAGGGATGTAATCGGCAATGACCTCGTGCTGAACGCGCCGACTCCAGTACTTGTGCTCACATTTGAGCAGACTCTCGAGGCTGGTCGTGCGCGTGCCCAGTCGCTCGCAGAGCAACGGCAGCATGGTCGAGACCGGGAAATCCATGTAGCCGACGATGGCATCGACAGGCTCGCCAAAGGCTTTTAACTGGGTTTCGGCCCGGGCGAGCATATCCTCGATAGGAAAGATTTCCGTATCATTGACCTCGGCGGGCTCGATCACGCCGTGGAAACGGTAGTTTTCAGCCCCGCGTAAATGCGCGAGACGTTGGCGATTAGGCTCATCCATCCCGACAACAAAAATATTCCGAACGCTCATGTCTGCCTCCTGGCGTAAGCTCGGCTGTCGGCAGTCGTCACCGCTGAAGGGCAGCGGGTAGCAGGCAGGAAATGGCCTTGCTCCAGGCAGGCGTTAGCCGTGGCGCAGGACACTTAACCAAGCATAGCGGGTTATCGTCGGGGCGCAGGAGTAATATGCTGGGGAACGGGATGGGGCAGGCAGGGGCGTTATTAAGCTGGCTAGGGTCGTTGTCTACTGTTATAAGTTAAACCACGAATTGAAACATTATCGCATATGACATGACCGGTACCGGACGTGTCTGTGCATTCCTTAAAAGCGTCGCTGGGCGGCGAATGGGACATGGCGTCACATCACCCCACCGTCACCGGCCATCTTGTGGCCATTGGCGGAGCCGAGGACAAGACCTCCGAACTCGCCATCCTGCGACGGGTATTCGAGCTTGCCCCCAACGATAGCGACGAAGTCGCCATCATCGCCACGGCCAGCAGCATTCCTGAACAGCTCTTGCCCAGCTACGAGGCAGCCTTCACCCGCTTGGGGGCCAGTCAGGTGCATGCGCTGAATATCCAGGATCGCCAGCAAGCCGCCGATGAAGAGAATATCCGGCTGATTCAACGCAGCGGGGTGATTTTTTTCACCGGCGGCGACCAGCTGCGCCTGACCTCGGTGTTTGGTGGCTCCGCGACCCTGCGTGCTATTCGTGAGCGCTTGAGAGCGGGCGCCGTGGTCGCGGGCACCAGTGCCGGGGCCGCTGCGATGCCCAGTACCATGATCTATAACGGAGCGGCGGCCGATGCCCTGCGCAAGGGTGGGGTCAACATGACCTTCGGCCTGGATTTCGTGCGCGGGTTGATCATCGACAGTCACTTCCTCGAGCGCGGGCGTTTCACGCGCCTCATGCAGGTGGGGGCCAGCAACCCCGAGCATCTGGGTGTTGGCTTAGGCGAGGATGCCGCAGTCATCATCCATCCCAACCGCATTCTGGAAACAGTCGGCCCGGGTCACGTCATCATTATCGATAGCCGAGACCTGGCGAGTTCCAATATCGCGGAGCTGGACATGGACGAACCGGTCGCCATCGAGAATATGATCCTGCATGCCATGGTCAGCGGGCATGGCTACGATGTTGATGCGCGTCGCTACCTCGTCGCCGATGAGCTGGCGGCCACCCTGGCAGGGAGGCGAGGGCAATGAATATCCTCGATCATCGGGCCCTGCGGGGTCCGAATTACTACAGCCGTTACCCGGCCATCTATATGCGGCTGGACATTGGTGAGCTCGAAGAGCGGCCAAGCGACCTTGTCCCCGGCATTGTCGAACGGCTGACGACGCTGCTCCCGACCCTGCAGGAGCACCGCTGCTCGTTGGGCCGCCCCGGCGGCTTTCTGGAGCGGCTCGAACGCGGCACCTGGGCCGGCCACGTGGTCGAGCATGTGGCGATCGAGCTGCAGAACCTGATCGGCTTTTCGGTGGGCTACGGCAAGACGGTCGATTCCTACGAAACTGGCATCTATAACGTCGTCTATCGCTACCGGGACGAAGCCTGCGGTCTGGCCGCGGGTGTTGAGTCCGTCGGTCTCGTCGAGCGGTTGTTTCGCGACGCAGAAATCGATGTGCCCGACATCCTGGAGCGCCTCAAGCAGGTGCGCGACGCCCACATGCTCGGCCCTTCCACGGCGGCCATTGTCGCGGCCGCCACCCGGCGGGGCATCCCCCATGTCCGCCTGAGCGAAGAAAACAGCTATATCCAGCTCGGTCACGGCCACCGTCAGCAGCGCATCCAGGCGACAGTGACCGGCCATACCGACCTGATCGGCTACGGCATCGCCGACGACAAGGAGTGGACCAAACAGGTACTCGGCGATGCCGGGATTCCGGTGCCCCAGGGGTGGGTGTGCGGTTCGTTCGACGCGGCGCTGGACGCTGCCCGCACCATCGGCTATCCCGTCGCGGTAAAGCCGATCATCGGCAACCATGGCCGCGGGGTGAGCACCAATATCGAGGACGACCAGGCGCTGAGTGATGCCTTCGACATTGCCGCGCACCACAATGCTTCGGTGATTGTCGAGCAGTACATTCGCGGCGAGGATCACCGCCTGCTGGTCATCGACGGCAAGCTCGTCGCCGCCGCGAGGCGCCGTCCGGCACATGTGATGGGCGACGGGGCAGCGACGCTCCAGGCGCTGGTCGACGCGGAAAATAACGATGTGCGTCGCGGCGTCGGCCATGAGAACCTGCTCACCCAGATCCAGCTGGACGACCAGTCGCTAAGGCTGATCGGCCAGCAGAACCTGACCCTGCAGAGCGTCATCCCGGCCGGTGATATCGTTTATCTCAAGCCCACCGCGAACCTCAGCACCGGGGGCACGGCCACAGACGTTACCGACGATGTTCACCCGGAGGTGCGCTACGCGGCGGAGCGCATTGCGCGGCTGGTGGGGCTGGACATCATCGGCATCGACCTGCTCGCCGAAACCCTGACCAAGCCCCTTGAGGAGCAATCGGCTGCGGTGGTCGAGGTCAATGCCGGGCCCGGCTTTCGCATGCACCTCTCGCCGACCCACGGGGAGGGGCGCGATGTGGGACGCCCGGTCATTGACATGCTGTTTCCCGACAGCGAGACCACCGGCCGCATTCCCATCGCGGCGGTCACCGGCACCAATGGCAAGACCACCACGGTACGCCTGCTCTCGCACCTGCTGCGCCAGGCCGGGCGCAATGTCGGTATGGCCTGCACCGGCGCCATCGAGATCGACAACCACGTCATCATGCGCGGTGACTATAGCGGCCCTCAGGCGGCCGCGATCGTGCTGCGCGAGCCCACGGTCGAGTGCGCCGTGCTCGAGGTCGCCCGGGGGGGCATCATGCGTCGCGGACTGGGGTTCGATGAATGCGACGTGGGTGTGTTGCTCAACATCGCCAGCGACCACCTGGGCGAGCACGACATCCATACGCTTGATGAGCTGGCGCGCTGCAAGACGGTGGTGATCGATGCCGTCCGCCAGGGTGGCACGGCGGTACTCAATGCCGACGACCCCCGGGTGCTGGAGGGCCAGGAGTGGGCCCGAGGCGACATCATCTTCTTTACGCTGGATCCTAATTCCCGCCCCGTCCGTCAGCACGTCCGCGACCAGGGCGTTGCCTTTACCCTCCACAACGAGCGCATCGTGATGCGCCAGGGCCATGTCGAAGCGGAGGTGATCCCGGTGGTGGACGTGCCGATCACGTTCGAAGGCCATGCGCGCTTCAATGTCGCCAACGCCCTGGCGGCGAGTGCCGCCGCCTATGCGCTGGGCCTGTCGATCGCCGACATCCAGATGGGCTTGCAGACCTTCCACCCCACGCCGGGCCAGAACCCGGGTCGCACCAATCTTATCGACGCTGACGGCATGAAGGTGCTGATCGACTACGGCCACAACGTGCCGGCGCTCGAGGCGTTGAGCGAGCTGGTCGGCTGCATTCCGGCGCGGCGACGGATCAGCGTGGCCAGCGCCCCCGGCAATCGTCGCGACGAAGACCTGTTCACGCTGGGCACCCTGCTCGCCCGGATGCACGACGTGGTCTTCATCTACGAGACCGACGCCCGGGGACGCACTCCCGGTGACGCCGCCCGCCTGCTGCGCGAAGGTGCTGAGTCCGTACCCGGCGACTGTCGGGTGGAGGTCATCATGGAAGAGCAGCAGGCCGTGGAACGCGCTTTCGAGGAGGCCAGCGAAGGTGACCTGCTGGTCTTGCTGATCGACGATGTGGATAGCGCCATTGAGCGCATCAGGGGGCGCCGCTTCCAGTCGGCTGCCGCCCCAACGCCAGACGGTGAGTCGCCATGATGCCCGCAGCCCCCCAGGAAGACCGGTTGTTGACCCTGCTGCGGGTCGGCAACATCTATGCGCCGGAACCTCTCGAGGCGAACGATATCCTGATCGCCGACGGCCGCATCGCCGCCCTGGGGCTGAACCTCGAGATCCCCGCAGGCTGGCCGGTGCGGGTCGTGGAGGCGCGCCATCTCACCGCCGTGTCCGCCTTTATCGATCAGCACGTTCACGTGACCGGCGGTGGGGGCGAGGGCGGCTGCGGTACCCGCTGTCCGGAAATTTCGGCCCATGAGATCGCCGCGATGGGGATCGGCACGGTGGTGGGGGTATTGGGCACCGACAGCATCAGCCGTTCCCCGGCGGATGTGCTGGCCAAGGTGCGCGGGCTCAGGGCCGAGGGTATCGCCGCCTACATGTATACCGGCGCCTATCGTGTCCCGCCGCCCACGTTGACCGGCGACATCCAGCGCGACCTGGCCTGGATTCCCGAGGTCATCGGCCTGGGGGAAATCGCCATTTCGGATCATCGCTCGAGTCAGCCGCGTCAGGATGAAATCGAACGCCTTGTCAGCGATACCCGGGTGGGCGCCATGCTGGCTGGCAAACGCGGCATCTGCCACTTCCATCTCGGCGACGGCAAACGGGGGCTGGAGCCACTTCGCCGGTTGCTCACTGAGACCGAGATTCCCGCCGACCAGGTGATTCCCACCCACGTGAACCGCCACCTAGCCTTGCTCGAGGAAGCTGCGGACTACGCGCTGGCGTTCAATGCCAGCGTCGATGTCACCGCCTTTGAAGACGCCGGCGACGGCCTGTCCGGCGTCGATGCTGTGGCTCGCTTACTCCAGCGTGGCGTTCCGGCTGAGCTCATCACCCTGAGCTCCGACTGTAACGGCAGTCTGCCCGAATTCGACGCGAACGGGGCCTATCTGGGCATGAAAGTGGCACGCAACACCACGCTGATTGCGGACTGGCAACGCCTCGTGCGGGAGGAAGTGCTGCCCCTCGAAACGGCGTTGGGGCTGATTTCGGGAAGCGTTGCCCGGGTGCTCGGGCTACACGCAAGAAAAGGACGCCTGGCGATCGGCTTTGACGCCGATGTCACCTTGCTAGATAGCGAACTCCAGCCGCAGCAAACGTTCGTGGCGGGTAAGTGCGTCTATGACGCGAGCCGCCTGGATCGCTGACCACCTTGAAAACAGCCTCTTTGCCCCCCACATTTATCTTAAGTTTAATGTTTCTGCTCGCGGGCAGGACATTTACCCTTCTTCATGCAACGACTTTCGGGGCAGCGCACTATGGGCATCCTTTATCAACCGTTTCGACAGCGGATACTCTGGCAGTGGACGTCCGTGCTGGCGCTGGTGCTGTTACTTACCGGCTGTGGGGTCAACAATATCCCCACCTACGATGAGAAAGTCACCTCCGCCTGGTCCCAGGTGGAAAACCAGTATCAGCGTCGCGCCGACCTGATTCCCAATCTGGTGGAAACCGTCAAGGGGTTTGCCGCCCAAGAGCAGGAAACGCTGACTGCGGTGATCGAAGCGCGCTCCAAGGCCACTTCGATCCAGGTGGACGAGAGCATTCTTGAGAACCCCGAGAAGCTTCAGCAGTTCCAGCAGGCTCAGGGGGAGCTGAGCAGTGCCCTGAGCCGCCTGATGGCGGTGTCCGAGCGCTACCCGGATTTGAAGTCGAACCAGAACTTCCTGGCCCTGCAGTCGCAGTTGGAAGGTACGGAAAACCGCATTGCCGTTGCGCGGCGGGACTTCATCCAGGCGGTGGAGCGTTACAACACCGAGCTGCGCACCTTCCCGGGCAAGATCTGGCATAGCCTGCTGTATAGCGAGCTTGAGCCCCGCGCCAACTTCGAGGCCACGACGGAAAATGCCGACGACGCACCTGCGGTGGACTTCTGATGGCTACCCTGATGCGCAAAAGCCTGTTGCTGACTTTCCTGCTTTGGCTGCCGGTTGCCGCCTGGGCCCAGTCTTCGCCTGAGTTTCCCGAGCTTTCCGGCCGGGTGGTCGACCGCGCAGACATGCTGTCACCCGAGGTGGAAGCGCGGCTGACCCAGATGCTTCAGTCCCACGAAGAAGCCAGCACCGAACAGGTCGTGGTGGTGACATTGCCGGATCTCCAGGGGTATCCGATCGAGGACTTCGGCTACCAGCTGGGGCGCCACTGGGGGATTGGTCAGGAGGACGAGGATAACGGCGCGTTGCTGATCGTCGCGGAAGAAGAGCGGGCCATCCGCATTGAAGTGGGTTATGGCCTTGAGGGGCGTCTCACCGACGCCCAGTCTTCGGTGATCATCAACCAGGCGATCAGCCCGGCGTTCCGCCAGGGGAATTTTGAGGCCGGTATCGTTAACGGTGCTGCGGCGATGATCCAGGTGCTCGGCGGCGAGCCCTTGGCGGCTCCCGAGGGACAACAATCCGCGTCAGCCCAGGAAAAGCCCAACCCCGGGCTGATGGGGCTATTCTTCTTCATCATGATGGGCGTCGTGTTCTTTATTGGCAGTCGTGGTGGCCGTGGCGGACGCGGGGGCGCAGCCCTCGTCGGCGCGGCGCTGCTGGGTGCCGCCATGGGCGGTCGTGGCGGCGGCGGTGGCAGCGGCGGCGGTTTTGGTGGCGGCGGTGGCGGCTTCGGCGGCGGCGGTGCCTCCGGTGGCTGGTAATGCCATATGGCCATCCGCGCGCGCTGACTCTTCACACCTGACTATGAGCATCACACCATCATGACATTACTAAGCAAAAGCGATCAGGAAGCCGTTACCGCCGCGATCAACGAGGTAGAACGGGAAACCGATGCCGAGCTGGTCACCGTGCTGACGGCCCAGTCCGATAACTACAGCTATATTCCGCTGCTCTGGGCGGGCATTCTGGCGTTGCTGGTGCCGGGTATCGCCAATTATGTGGGCGGCTGGTTCAGCGCCGACGTGCTGCTGCTGGTGCAGTGGAGTACTTTCGTCCTGCTCAGCCTGCTGTTTCGCATGCCGCGCATCAATACCCGGCTGATTCCCCGGCAGGTGCGTTACTGGCGCGCCTCCAACCTGGCACGCCGCCAGTTCCTGGAGCAACGCCTGCACCATACCGACGGCGGCACCGGCATGCTGATCTTTGTCTCGGAGGCAGAGCGCTATGTAGAGATCCTGGTGGATCAGGGCATCGCCGACGTGCTGGATGACAAAGTATGGGAAGACATTGTGGCGGATTTCACCGCCAAGGTGCATCAGGGCGAGACCCGGCAGGGCTTTCTCGACTGCATTGCCGCCTGCGGCAAGCTTCTGAAAGCGCACGTACCCGCCACCCACGAGCGTAACGAGCTGCCCAATCATCTGGTCATCCTGCCATAGCGACAACGCCGGCTGCCCATCGGGACATTCGGCGTCTCACGGCCGCCCAGGGGGTGGCCGTTTGCGTATTAGCGGCCCACTTGGCGGCTCTCGATACCCCGGTTGGGGCCTAGCGTTAACAGCGTGTGCCCAACTAGGGCTTAGCGCCCCCTCCCGGTTAGGCTACACTCGGTGTTTGCGTTCCACGACGGAAGGATAGCCATCTCCATGTTGGGATTCCTGCAGGGGCTCTCCTACGGCCTCTTTATGACCTGCCTGCCCTGGCTGTTGATAGGGCTCTACAATCCTGGCCTGGCACTTCCGTGGCCGGCGCCCGGCCGACTGCAGGTCATCGCCCGCTACTGCCTGCTGGTGCCCTTCATTAGCATGTTGCTGTGGCTGACCTCCCTGTGGGGCGGCTTCAGTCCCAGCCTGCTTGGCTGGCTTGCGGGCATCGTCGCCATTCCGGTGGCGCTGCCCGTGGAGCGCACGTTGCGCGGCTGGCTGGCGCGCCGCCGTGAGCGTCGCCAGGCCGCTCAGCGTGCGGCCGCAACACAGCAGCGCCGCGCCCGGGAGGAGCGCAGGGCCCACGAGGCAGGGGTCTCGGTGCTTGACCCGGCCAGGCCCCCAGACGGTGCCGACGAGCTTGTGCTGGCCATGTGCCGGGTCAAGCAAAGCCTGCTGGACGTTAATCGTCCCGACCTGGCGGTTCTGGCCGACCGGCTCTACAGCCGCTATCGCCATGTGATGGACGTGCTCGGCGAACGGTTCCAGCCTGGCGAGCTGGCCTTCAAGCGCGCGCAGGGGCTGGTCACTCAGGTGTGCTTCGGCGCGTTGGATACGCTGACGACCATGGCCTCCCAGGCGCGGGGAGTCGTGAGCGTGGACGGCGACTACGTGCGGGGCCGCCTGAACCGCGAGGGCAGCCAACTGAGCGAGGAAGAGCGCGCCGCCCTGGTACGTCGCCTGGATCTGCTGGTGGAAACCGAGCACCGCCTGTATGAGCTCTCCGCGCGCATTGAATCGGCGTTGACCGTGCTCGACGATACCGCCGTTTCCATGGCGCGGATCGAGACGGCGCGCCCCCAGGCGTCGGTCGCCACCGAGACGGCGCTTGAAGACCTGCGCCGCTTCGTCGAAGGCGCAGACCGTTATGCGCGCAGGGAGTAATGCGTCGATTGGCGCTACTCTGCGATTTTTGCAACGGTTTTATTGATAGCCCAGGAGATGTCCATGACTCAGCCATCCGATGATCAACGTCGCCTTTCCCTGCCGCCGGTAGACGAGATCGCCGACCAGGTGGGCGTCCGCCAGGCCGACGCCGATTCGGCCGACGCCGATGACCGTGACATTGATCCTGACCCTGAGCTTGAGGCGATGGCCGACCACTTCGTTGAGGAGGTGCTCGCCGGGGAGGACGAGGCGTCGGTGGTTCGCCAGCGCCGGGCCGTGGACGAGATGGGGCTGGAATTGCAGCAGCAGGCCGCCCATCGTAGCGCCATGCTGCAAACGCCGCTTCGCCAGCTGGCTCACCAGGGCGATGAAGGCGGGCCCGTCGCCAAGGCGCTGACCGATCTACGTGGGCGCATGGAAGGGCTCGACCCTGCCCGCCATCGCCTGGCGCCGAGCGCGCTGGACCGCGTCATGGCGATCATTCCCGGTATCGACAGCCGCCTGCAGCGCTACTTCCGCAAGTTCGAGAATGCCCAGCAGGCGCTGGATGCGATCATCGAGGAGCTGGAGAGTGGGCGCGACATGCTGCATCGCGACAACCTCACCCTCAGCGATGACCAGCAAGCGCTCAACAACATTCTCGCCGAGTTGCATCGCCAGATTGCCCTGGGTCGCTTGATTGATCGCCGTCTGAAGGGCGAGATTGCCACCCGCGATGCCGATGATCCGCGGCGTCAGTTCCTCGAGGAGGAACTGCTCTTCCCGCTACGCCAGCGCATTGTCGACCTTCAGCAGCAACTGGCGGTGAGCCAGCAAGGCGTGCTGGCGCTGGAGGTTATCATCCGCAACAACCGCGAATTGATGCGCGGCGTGGACAGGGCGATCAACGTCACCGTCTCGGCGCTCACCGTGGCGGTGACCGTGGCCATGGCCATGGCCAATCAGCGCCTGGTGCTGGATCGCGTCGAAGCCCTCAACGACACCACGTCGCAGATGATTGGCGGCACCGCCAAGGCGCTGCGCCAGCAGGGGGTGGATATCCAGAAGCGGGCCTCCGGGGCGATGCTCGACATGGAGGTGCTTGAGGAGGCCTTCGGCGAGGTCATGGGCGCGATTGACGATCTCTCGAGCTACCGTCAGGAGGCGCTGCCCCGCCTGGATGAACAGATCGATCGTCTTGCGACCCTTGCCAAGCAGGGGGGCGCCTCCATCGAGCGTCTCCGCGAGGGTAACGCGTCGCAACCCCCGGACGGCACCGCTACTCACTGATGAGGCGGAGGCCTGTGCGGCTACTTGAAGCGCGACGACGCGTCCCGAAAGGCCTTGCGCATCAGCTCCCAGGAGTCTTCCATGCCCTGGCGAACCGTCTCCCAGGCGGCTTCGCTTGAATGCTGAAGCTCGTCGAGGCGCTGCTGTGTCTCCGCCTGGCGTTGCTTGAGCCGCTCAATGTCCTCATGGTATTTGACCCTGGCCTCGTCACTGGCCTGGCGGGCCTTGACGACCAGCTCGTCGATCTCTTGATTCCATTCGTCGAGCCGGGCTTTCATTTCCTCGACAAATTCGTCGCGTTGACTCATGGCGTGCGCTCCTGGTGGTGATGGCGATGAACGGCATTGACGTTGCAGCTCCGTCGATACGTCTAGCGCTTTTCTTTATAGCAGTGTCTGCTAGCCAACGCACTCAGCGGCTACGCCATGGTAGCCATCCGGTTAATGTATTTTTTTGCCTGAATGGTGGCGTTTCTGCATTGCTCATCACCAAGGTTGCGACCACAATAAGTCAGCTTGACGCATATAGATGCAACCAGCGGCGGTGGAGGGAGTGCCTAGTATGAAGACGTTGTCGAACATGGGATTTGCCCTATTCGGTGCGGCGCTGGTCGCCATCAGTTATGGCCTCGCGCGCTTTGCGTTTGGCCTGTTTGTCCCTTCTATCAGTGATGAGCTGTCACTCTCTTCTTATCTGGTAGGTATTATCGGCGCGCTGCCGTTCGTCAGTTTTGTGCTGGCCACGCTGGTGGCTCCGCTTGCCGCTGACCGCCTCGGCGCCCGCAATCTGGCGGTGCTCTCCAGCAGCTTCGGGCTTGGCGGCCTTGCCCTGATCAGCCAGTCGTCAACGGCGCTCTCGCTGGGGGTGGGCGTGTTCATCTGCGGGGTCTGCACCGGTTTGATGATGCCTGCGCTCACGGCGGCGATGCAGGCGTTGGTCAGCCGTTCCATGCACGGCCGCGTCAGCTCGATCATGAATGCCGGCACCAGCATCGGTATCATCGTGGCCGTGCCGACGGTGGTCTTTCTGGCCGATGCCTGGCGGCTTACCTACACGATATTTGCGGTGCTGGCCGGGCTGGGTGTCGTGGCGGCTTGGTTTTTCATTCCTTCGGTATCTCGTGTCATCCCCGCGAACGCGGCGCCGCCGCCGCCCATCACCCGTGTGCAGTGGTCGCGGCTGATTCGGCTGACGCTGTTTGCCTTTGCCATGGGCTTTGTGTCCGCGCCGTACTGGCTTTTTGCGCCCGACCTGCTGGTCAACCTCGGCGCACTGTCTGCGCAGAACACCGGTTGGCTGTGGTTTGCGGTGGGTGTCGCCGGCCTCGGCGGCGCCGTCATCAGTGACCTGGCCGACCGTAACAACCCGCCGATTACCCAGGCCTTGATGTTGATGATGCTGTCATCAAGCCTGGTTCTGCTGGCCGCGAGCCCCAGTCAGTTACCGCTGGCGATGTTCTCCGCGATGGTATTCGGTCTGGCCTACATGAGTTTGACGGGGCTTTATCTGATGACCGGCATCCGGCTGCTACCGGGACGTATATCGGTGGGGCCGGTGCTGCCGTTCATGGCCTGCGCCCTTGGGCAGGCGGTGGGCTCGCCGGTGATCGGCGGGCTGGTCGAAAGCGTTGGGTACGCGGATGCGTTTGCGATCTTTACGGTGATCGGCATCCTGACGGCGGTCATTTCGCCGCTTTATCCCGGCCATATCGACTACCTGACCGATGACGAAGAACCGCAGGCCGAGGAGGAGCATGTGGAAGATACCGGCCTTCAGGCTGCCTACGACCACCAGCTGGTGGATGAGGACGGACAGCCCCTCGAAGACCCGGTGGAGGACGACCCCGTTGCCGAAGAGTCTGCTACTGAAGATGCTGATACGCGCTGAAGGGAGTGCTTGGCCTGCCGTGATAGTGGCGCAGCAAGGCGCAGATCCGTCATGGCGATAGGCACTCCCGCGTCGCCGGCGGCGCGGCTTTATTTAATGGGGAGTGCTTTTCATGCGGTACATGTCGCCGTCCGCATGGCTCATCAGTGTTTCGGCATCCTCGCCATCGGTGGGATAGACCGCCACGCCAATGCTGCAGGACGGCATGTCGATGCCGTCAAATTCGGCGCCTAACGGCTCGGACATGGCGTCACGAATCTGCGCCATCTTCATCGATATGGCATCGTCTGATGGAATGTCCGTTAACAGCACGATGAACTCGTCGCCGCCCATCCGGGCGACGGTGTCGGTTTCACGGACGCAGCTTTCCAGCCGTCTTGCGACGCTGCATAGCACGGCGTCTCCCACTGCGTGCCCGTGGGCGTCGTTGATATGCTTGAACCTGTCGATATCCACAAACAGCAGTGCCAGGCCGGTCTGGTGGCGCTGGGCGACTGCCAGGCCGGTCTTTAGCCGGTCGTAAAACAGGCTGCGGTTGGTGAGCTTGGTCAGTGGATCATGGTGGGCGAGATAGCGTAATGCTGTTTCGGCCTCAACAAGATCCGTCACATTACGCGCAACGCCAATTCTGGCGCGCTCTTCCTCGTGCCAGCGAGCAGACCACAGGATATAGACGACATCGCCATCCTTGCGCAGATAGCGATTACGAAAATCGATGTGCGGTTTGCCGTCCATGACCATGCGAATAGCGGTTTGCGTTGCTTCCAGGTCGTCGGGGTGCATGTAGTCGGTGATGGCGGTGCCAATCAGCTCGTCGGCACGGTAACCCAGCAGTGATTCGCAGGCATCGCTGACAAAGACGATCTGATTGTCGCTATCGACTACAAAGACGGTATCCAGCATCAAGTTGATGAGCTTCGGGTAGAGCGACGGCAGGTCAACGTTCATGGGGCAAGCTATCCCGGCGAGCGTTCTGTGATTATATCGTGATCTTTAAAAAGCACGCCAAGTAATTCATTTTAGTTAACGCATGACGGGGCTTTGCAACGAGAACGGCGTAGCCGGGTGTTAAAAAGAAGCCCCGTGGCAGGGCGGCGCTATAGCGCCTGTTTGCGCCATGGCTTGCCGTCACAGGTGGCATAGTAACGGCAGTTTGTTGTACAGCCTCGGCAGGGCAGTCGGTTGGTGGCAGGCGTTGGTGTCGGTTGGGCAGGTACAGTCATATTGCACTCACAGTCAGGAAAGGGGCGTGGGGAAGAAGCAGGCAGCCAGGCACCGAGTGTCAACCTGCCTTTGTCCGACTGTGCACCACATGGCGTTGGTTTACCAACGGCGTCTTTCAACCTTATGATGACCCATCGGTTAGCTTGCAAGAGGAAAGACACATGCCATCACGGCTGCGTGACCGCAACGTCTGGTTTGGACTGCTGCTCGGCGTTCTGGGGCTGATCTATATCCGCAGCATGTCGGCAAGCGGTCTGGCTGAACTGCCCCACCTGATGGCGGCGCTGACCGTCCTGGTGCCGCTGACCCTGTTCGGCGTCGTGCTGCGCAGTCCCTGGCCGGCGGCAGCGGCGCTTGCGTTTCTGATCGTTATCAACCTGTCGCTGAACTGATGCGCGGTTAACCTCGGCCGGCCTCGCCCTCCCCATCGTCGTCCTTTCAAGATACTGCACGCTTACCGCCAGACCAAGAGTCGGTTTTCGTCCGGATCATCCCCTGCATCCTGCCGTCACAGGAAGCGCTCTAATGCAGTGTTTTCTTGCTTAGATAAAGCTTAATTTATACACGGCAAATGTCGTTTAAAGTATTTGCATAATCTTCTTGTTTTTCGTCCGGAACCTAACTAGCTTGTAATTGTTATCCAATAAAAATTAGTTGGATAACTGTTGTGCAACTATGCCTGCTGTCAGGGCGTCACCACCACGACGTAGCCAGGCTGATTTTATACAGTTCGTCCACGTCAGTCGCGTGATGATGAAAACAGGTACGCGAAGCTTGCCAACAACCCCCACCGACGTTGGAGATACTCATGGAACTTGAAGCGCTATCCCTAGGGCAATACTCCTTCACCCAGAACGCCTATTCGTTCGGCTTTGCCGTCATGGCGGCCGCGACCCTTTTCTTCTGGCTGATGAAATCCGAGATTGCCCCAGCTTACCGACTTGCAGTCACCATCACGGGCTTGGTGACAGCAGTCGCTGCCTATCACTACCTTCAAATCATGCTGTCATGGTCTGCCGCCATTGATGTCACCTCCGGTGAGGTCGTCGCGACAGGTAAACCCTTCAATCAGGCATACCGCTACGTAGACTGGCTACTGACGGTGCCACTGCTGCTCATTGAGCTCATTCTGGTCATGCGTCTTTCCAAGGAAGAAACCATCCGCAAATCGACCATGCTGGGCGGTGCTGCGGCGTTGATGATCGTTCTAGGCTACCCAGGTGAAGTGGCCAGCTCCGGCGGTATTCGCTTCGTCTTCTGGGTGTTGTCGATGATTCCGTTTGTCTACATCGTCTATCAGCTGGTCGTGGGCCTCAAGGCGTCCATATCCGCGCAGCCTGACAACGTCAAGAACCTGATCAACATGTCGGTATATCTGGTGATCGGCTCCTGGCTCTTCTACCCGATCGTGTATCTGTTCCCGCTGGTCGGTTTGACAGGTGGCGCCGCCATTACCGCTGTCGAAGTGGGTTATACCGTGGCGGACATCGTGGCCAAGGCGGTCTTTGGTGTCTTCATCTTTACCATTGCGATGCGCAAGTCGCAGGCAAGTGAGTCGCACGATGCCACTCACCATGAGACGCCGTCTTCTTAACCCGTTACCCGCATGAAGCGGCTTTGAACAACCGGGACGTTGAGAGAGGCTGGCCAGGGATGGCGCCCGGCAAAGCACGCAAATTAACGAACAGTGGCTTGTAAACAGAAAAGTATCTGTCATTTTGAAGATAATGTTTGAGTCATCGAGATATCGGCATGCCGCATGGAAAGTACGTTGCGTCATGCCACGTTTAACCACCCGATCGAAAGGACATTGGCATGGTCACTGCGAACATACATCACACCGCCAATTTCGATGTCGCCGGCAACAGTTCGGCGCAAGGGTCGTTTGCCAGGGATGACGATGTCCCCGATCAGGTAGCGCAGGAGCTTGAGCACGCAAAAGCACTGATGCGTGACAGCGTGGGGGTGGCCGATCATTGGCCAGCCACCGCAGCGGGGCTTTATCATCTTGATACCGGCGGTAGCCGGTTGCGCGCCCGATTGGCACTGTTGAGCGGGATGGCGTACGGCGCTTCTTCCGCGCACCGTATCGCCGCAGCGGCGGCGGCCGAGCTGGTTCATAACGCGTCGCTGGTGCACGACGATCTTTGCGATGGGGATGTCGAGCGCCGGGGCAAACCCGCCGTCTGGCGCAAGGAGAGCCCTGGCGTTGCGTTATGCACCGGCGATTTATTGCTCACCGCCGCCTTTCGCGCGGCGTTGAACAGTGACTTGCCTGAACACCGTCTGGCGCTGGTAGAGCTGCTCACCGATCGCGTCAGCCAGGTCATTGCCGGTCAAAGTATCGAATTGGCGTCTCCTGAAACGACAACCCATGCCACCAACACCCTGGATCACTACCTGCAGGCAACGCTTGCGAAAACGGCGCCCCTGATCGTATTACCTCTGGAAGCGGGCGCGGCCGGCGGTGAGCTGTCCGACGAGCAGCACCAGCGGCTGGGCCGTTTTGCAAACGCGGTAGGGCTTGCCTACCAGATCATCGACGACCTGGACGATGTCGATCTGCAGTGTGCCCAGCGTTCATCTCCCGGTTACTATCATCGTTATCATGCCTGGCCACGGCATTGGCCCTGGCACACCCCAAATCATACAGACCCTGCATCAACGGCCATGCTGCGCGCTGTACGCCATGCCGCCGGGGCGCTTTCAAGAGCGTCGGGCCTGGTTCATTATTTCCCCAACCCGCTGAGCGCTGCGCTGGACGACATGCTCGCCAAGCTTAATCAACGCCTTGTCGAACATCGTCTTGCGTCTGCCAGCCGTGTTGATACACCGCAAAGTGAATCGCTGCTATGAATAAACCCGTTGAACAGCCTGCCCCAGGCAAGGCGGTGGTCATTGGCTCTGGATTTGGCGGGCTGGCAGTCGCCCTGCGTTTGCTTGCTGACGGCTGGGACGTTGAGGTGCTGGAGCGCCACGAGGATATTGGCGGTCGGGCACGGGTGTTTCAGCTGGAAGGGGTGGCCTTTGACGCAGGCCCCACGGTGATTACCGCCCCGTTCCTGTTCGAGGCGCTTTTCGAGCGTTTTGGTGAATCGTTGTACGACCATGTGACGCTGTTGCCTGTCGAGCCCTTTTATCGCATGGATTTTGCCGATGGGTCGTATTTCGACTACGGATGCCATACCGAACAGATCATCGCCGAAATAGAGCGCCTTTGCCCCGGCGAAGGGAACGCCTACCACGATTTTCTGGCCGCTACCGAAAAGATGTATCAGCGAGGATTTGTCGATCTGGCCGAGCAACCCTTTACGCGTGTCACCGATATGCTGAAGGTACTGCCGGATCTGGTGAGATTGCGCGCGGATATCAGCCTGTACGGATTTGTTTCGCGGTTTTTCCACGACGAGCGACTGCGTCGCGCGTTTTCGGTGCCTTCGTTGCTGGTGGGTGGACATCCGTTCCGCACGTCGTCGCTGTATGGCCTGATCCATGCGCTGGAAAGACGGGGAGGTGTCTGGTATCCCGAAGGCGGTACCGGGGCACTGGTTCAGGCGCTTGCAGCGTTGTTCAAACGACACGGTGGCGTCATACGCACCCGGCAGCAGGTGACGTCACTGAGCGTGCAGGAAAGCCGCATCGTTGGCGTTCAGGTGGCGTCGGGAGACGCGTATTCCGCCGATATTGTGGTCAGCAACGTCGACCCTCTGCATGTGTACGAGCACTGGTTACCCCTGGGGCGCTGGGGTCGCCTGGTCAACGCCTGGCGGCGAAACATGAAGCAGTCGATGGGCCTGATGGTGGTGTACTTCACCACGCGGCGGGCGTATCCGGCGCTAAAGCACCACACCATCCTCTTTGGCGATACCTTCCGCGAGATTCTCGACGCGATCTTTGAGCGCCACGAAATGCCCGATGACCTGAGCCTTTACCTGCATCGTCCGGGGGCAACGGATCCGCACATGGCACCCGCAGACGGCGACGCCTTCTATGTGCTCGTGCCGGTGCCCAATCTGCAAGGAGACCAGGATTGGGAATCGCTGGAACCTGTTCTGTCACGTCATATTTTCGCGATGCTGAAACAGCGGCTGATGCCGGATCTTGATGAGCAGCTTGGGGCGACACATACTATATCGCCACGCTACTTTTACGAGGCGCTTTCAAGCCCGTTCGGTAGCGGTTTTTCCATCGCGCCGACCTTGACCCAATCGGCGGGGCTACGTTTTCACAACCGGTCGCCGCATTATCCTAACCTCTATTTTGTGGGTGCCGGCACCCATCCAGGCGCAGGGGTGCCGGGGGTCGTATCGTCGGCGGGAGTCGTCGAGCGACTGGTGCGCGAAGACACGGCGTCGATGCCCACCGGCGTATCCCGAGTGATTCAGGAGCCGGCACCATGACGAGTACCTCCACCACAGCGTCGCGCGATACGCTGCGCCGTCACGGGCGAAGCTTTCATTGGGCCGGACATTTTCTATCCAGTGGCCAGCTGGAAGATGGTGCGCGTCTCTATCATATCTGCCGCCAGGTCGATGACATCGCCGACGATGCCCAGACCGGCGCTGAGCGGCAATCGGCCCGCAACGTGCTGGTGTCTCTTCAGCAGCGTCTGGCCGGAAGCGCTCAAGGCCCGTCATGCGAATCATCGCTTGCGGCCAAGGAACGCGATGTCGTCCGCCAGCTCGATGCGGATATTCGCCATCTCTTTGCGGACGACAGGCTGGCCCGACAGGCCATGCAAGACCTGATTTCGACGATGATCGTCGATCTGTCGCCCGTGCGCATGGCAGATGAGCGCGCCCTGCTGACCTATGCGTTCGGGGCCGCCGGCACCGTCGGGGTCATGATGTGTCAGCTGCTTGACGCACGCCAGCGCGAACGCGCGCTGCCTTTTGCCATGGATCTGGGCATCGCCATGCAAATGACCAATATAGCCCGTGATGTGCTGGAAGACGCCCAGCGCGACAGGGTCTACGTGCCCGCCAGCTGGATGGCTGGCGATATCATGGCGTCAGACATTGCCCAAGGTGTTGCCTCAGCCAGGCATCAGGTGTGGCTGGGCGCCCGGCACCTGGTCGAGCGGGCCGAGGTGTATTATCAAAGCGGTCAGCAGGGGTTGGCTTATCTGCCGTGGCGTCCGCAGCTGGCGATTGGCATTGCGCTGCGCGTCTATCGCGATATCGGCCGGCGCCTGCTGACGCTCGAGGAAAACGCTTACTGGCAGCGTCGTGTGCGGGTACCGGGGTGGGCCAAGGCAGGGCAGAGCCTGCTCGCCCTGCCGAGCATGTGGCGCCAGGGGGAATGGCCCCGCCACGACGAACGGCTCCATCGACCTATTGCCGGATCGCTTGTGGCTTACCAGTCGACGTCGGGCCTGGCCGCAACATGAGCCTGCCGGCAAGCACCGATGTGGCTATCCTGGGCGCGGGGTTGGCGGGCCTGAGTATTGCCACTTGGCTGGATGACCTGCTGCCTGCCCAAGACAAGGCGCCACGGGTTGACCTTCTCGAATCCCGTCTCACGGATGCGCCTGACCGCACCTGGTGTTTCTGGGATCACCGACCGCACCCGTTCCGCGAGATGATCAGCCACCGCTGGCCGCGCTGGTGCTTTCATTCCACCGACCAGCGGGTTGACCGTGAAGATCATGAGGCCGGTTACGCCATGCTGTCGTCGGGTGACGTCCGGCAAAAAGCCTATGGCGTTATCGCCGGGCGCGACGAGTTTCATCTCCGGCGTGGTGTTGACGTCAGCCAGGTGGTGGCTCAACCGTCAGGCATGAGGGTTGACACGTCCCGGGGCAGCATCGAGGCTCAGGTGGTGATCGATACCCGCCCGCCGCCTCCGGAGGCTTTATCCGCTCAGCAGGGCGTATGGCAGGTGTTTCACGGGGTCGACATTCGCCTCGCCGATCACGGCTACGACCTGTCAACGGCCAGGCTCATGGATTTCCAGTCAGGCTCGACAGGCGTCGAGTTTGTCTATCTGTTGCCGCTGGACGCGGATCGGCTGCTGGTGGAGTGGACGTGTTTCCATGCCGATTATCGTGACCCCGCCTGTCAGGCGCTGATGTCGCCGGATCAGGTACCGCCACCGTTGCGCCAGTGGCTGAATACGCACCTTGGCGACAGGTGGCAAGTCGAGCGCCACGAGACCGGTTGTTTGCCGATGATGCCCGTCCAGCCGCCGCGTTCCGGCAGTCGCTACCTGTCCGCGGGTATACGCGGTGGATGGATGCGCCCAGCCACCGGCTACATGTTTGTCAGCTGCCAGCGGGGGGCCGCCAATGTCGCCAGTCAGTTGCTGAAAGCGCATCGCTCCGGTCAGTGGCAGCTGACGGCGCCAGACTTGCGATCACCGCTGCTTGAGTGGATGGATGGCGTGTTCTTGAACGCCATGCGCCGCCATCCCGACCGAGCTGCCCACTGGTTCATGGCGCTGTTTGCAGCGACGAACGCCGCTCAGCAGCGTCGCTTTCTGAGCGATGAGCCCTCGCTTGCCGACCTGCTGGAGATCATGCGGGCGTTGCCCGCGCGGCCTTTTCTGGCCGCCGCCATGCGACGCCTGGCAAGGGTGACATAAGCGCCAGGCGTCGTTCTCACCTTCTTCATGACAGCGAAAGAGAGGCTTCATGCACACCATCGCGTTCCTGCGCGCACAGCGTCACTGGCGCATGATGATCCTGACCGCTCTGGCGCTTGGTGCCATGGGGCCCTGGCTGCCTGCCCTGGATCTTGAACGCCAATTCTGGATCGTGCTGATACCTGTTGCGCTGTTTGGCATGTCCCACGGCGGCGCGGATCCGCTGATCATCACCTCGCTCAAGACGGCGCATGGGCGCAGTACGCTGCTGTTCCTGAGCGGCTATGTTGCGCTGATGGCGCTGGCGGTGGCGTTCATTCTGTGGCAACCGTCCTGGGCGCTGATCGGCTTTCTGTGGCTGTCTGTCTGGCACTTTGCCAGCACGGATCATGAGTTCATGCCGGATGGCGCATCGCGATTGGCGGGATGGTTGAGCGGCAGCCTGGCGATTATCGGGCCCATGGTGGGATACCCCGATCAGGTCGCGACGCTGTTTGGCTGGCTGTTGCTACGTGAGCCCGCCAGCCTGCTGACGGTGGTGTCCGTTGCCGGAAAAGTCCTCTTGACGGCCTGGGTCATCGGCCTGGTGATCGGCTACAGGCGCTCGCCGCGCACTGCCCGCGGGCGCATGCTGGTCGAGCTGAGCGTCCTTGCGTCGGCGATGATATTACTGCCGCCTCTGCTCGCTTTCGCGTTTTACTTCTGCTGTGTGCACAGCGTGCGGCATTTCTTGCTGTTAATGGCCTCGGCGCAAGACACCCAGCTCGCGTTTGGCATGCAAGCGCTAGCGCGACACGCGGCCCCCGCCACCCTTGGCGCCCTCCTGTTGGGCCTGCTGGTGTGGCTGGGTATGCGCTATTGGCAGCCCGGCGGCGACATGGCGTGGCTGGCAGATGGTGTCACAGTGGTGTTTTGGGGGTTGGCCGTACTGACGGTGCCCCATTCGTTGATGGTCGCGTGGTGGCTAAGGTGGCAGAGGGCATGAAGCTGAACGGCGCTTGATAATATTGCCGCCAAACGCGCCGGCCGTGATCGTGTTGTGTTGGCGGATACGAACCGGGGAATACACGCCGCCATCGAATGAGCGGCGCGATGGTTTAAGCAAGGCCTGTTTCCGGCAGCTTAAACAGGCAGATCGTCCACGTTATCCACAACGGCGGCGTAAAGATCCCGTGTTGAGGCCAGCGCCCCCTCGTGAACCGCCTGGGCCGAGAGTGCCTTGCCGTTATCTGCCTGCAGCGCTCGGGTTGCCGTCGCGCTGGCTACCACCGTCACATCAAAGCCCAGATTGAACGCGCCGTGGGCGGTCGAGTTGACGCACATGTGGGTCATGAAGCCCGCCAGCACCAGCTTTTTGCAGCCCATCTGCTTCAATTGCGCTTCAAGGTCAGTCTGGACGAAGGCGTTGGGAAACTGCTTGGTGATGACCGGCTCATCGTTCATCGGCTTCACGATATCGGCAATCTGGCCGATCGGCGCCTTGATGTCGTAGGGCGTGCCTTCGCCGGTGTCGTGTTGAATATGAATAACGGGAATACCGGCCTGCCGCGCTTTTTCGAGCAGCTTCTGGGCCTCCAGCAGCGCGTCTTCGACGCCTTCTAACTGCATCACCCCTTCGCGATAGGTGTTCTGGCAGTCGATAAGGACTAATGCCGATTCTGACAGCTTATTGGGAGTGTGCCCGAGCCCTAACAGCTCGCGCAGCGTGACGGATGTGGTCATTGATGGCTCCTGTTGTTCATTAACGGTCTGATAGCTAACGCAGAGTTACCATGTCGAGCGCGTCAGGCGCTGTCGCCGATGTAGCGGATGCCATCGACAGCCTGGGCGGGTGATCGCATGGTGTGTGCTTTGCGTGAACTGAGCACACACCGCCAGCATCGATGTTTGCTCATAGTAGTAATGGGAGCTAGGCTTGTACAGGTTATGTAATACTTAAAATTTTATTCAACAGGAGGTTGACGCTATGTCCAGCCCTGAACATAAGCAGAAAATATGGAAGATGATCAAAGACATCAAGGTCGGCATGCTGGTGACGCTGGATGGTGAGATGCCCCGCGCGCGGCCGATGCATCTGGTGCAGGATGCCTATGACGGCACCCTGTGGTTCTTCACCCGGCGCAGTGCCGAGAAAGTCACCGAAACCGAGCAGGATCACGACGTATGCCTGAGTTTTTCCGATCAGGAAGAAGGGGTCTATGTGTCGCTGTCCGGCAAGGCTAACCTGACCGATAACCGCGAGCTGATCGACAGGTACTGGAATCCCTTCATCGCCGCTTGGTTCCCGGAAGGCAAGGACGACCCCGACGTGGCACTGCTGGAAGTCAAGGTGCAGATGGGGGAACACTGGAAAGCCAAGGAGAGCAAGGCGTTCCAGCTGTATGAAGTGGCCAAGGCCAACGTCAAGAAAGGCACCACCCCGGATCTGGGCGAAAACGAGAAGTTTGGTGGCTAGGCCGCGAATAGCGCACTCATAAACGTGAGTACGCAATACGCAAACGGCCACTACAAGCAGTACACGACGGGCGGCAACCTAGCCGCCCGCTTGACGTCAAAGTTTGACGGTGGGGTCGCCAAAGCCCTGCGGCACGTACAGATTGTGCTCGCCCAAGTTGCGGGTATCCGTTTCCCCGCAGAGCGCCATGGTGGTGTCCAGTTCCTTGTGGATGATTTCCAGCGCGCGCGTAACGCCCGCCTCCCCGGCAGCACCCAGCCCATAGGTATAGGCCCGGCCGATGTAGGTGCCCTTGGCGCCCAGCGCCAGCGCCTTGAGCACATCCTGCCCTGAACGAATGCCCGAATCGAGATGCACTTCCACGTCATCGCCCACGGCGTCCATGATAGCCGGCAGCATGCGGATGGAGCTGACCGCGCCGTCAAGCTGGCGCCCGCCGTGGTTGGAAACGATGATTGCATCGGCGCCGATCTCGACGGCACGTCGGGCGTCCTCGGGCGCCATGATGCCCTTGACGATCAGCTTGCCGCCCCACCATTCCTTGAACTGGGCAATACGCTTCCAATCCAGCGAAACGTCGAACGCTTCCGCGGTCCAGGCGGACAGCGACGACGGGTCGGTCACGCCCTTGGCATGGCCGACGATGTTACCGAACGAGCGCCGCTTGGTGCGCAGCATTTCGAGCCCCCAGGGCACCTTGGTCGCCATGTTGGCAATCGAACGGGGAGTCAGCTTGGGGGGCGCTGACAGCCCGTTCTTGATGTCTTTGTGGCGCTGCCCCAGCACCTGAAGATCCACCGTGACCACGATGGCCGAGCAGTTGACCGCCTTGGCGCGTTCGAACAGCCGGCGCATGAAGTCGTCATCTTTCAGCGTGTAAACCTGGAACCAGAAAGGCTTGGTGGTGTGCTCGGCCACGTCTTCGATCGAGCAGATCGACATGGTGGAAAGCGTGTAGGGGACGCCAAACTTCTCGGCCGCCCGCGCGGCCTTGATCTCACCATCGGCCGACTGCATGCCGGTCAAACCCACCGGCGCGAGGGCCACCGGCATGGATACGTCTTCACCAATCATCTGGCGGCGCGTCGTGCGCCCCGACATGTCAACGGCCACCCGCTGCTTGAGGTGGATATGCTGGAAGTCACTGGTGTTTTCGCGAAACGTCTGCTCTGTCCAGCTGCCCGACTCAGCGTAGTCATAGAACATCTTGGGAGTCCGCCGGACATAATGACGACGGAGATCTTCGATATTGGTATAAACCGGCATGGTGGCTCCTGTGACGTGTGAGGAAGGCAGCGGAGGGCAGGTAGCAATATGGTTTTTAGAGGGCCTACTGCCAATGACTTTTTTAACAGAATACCACCGTAAGTACACAATCCGGCCAGAAAAATTAAACGGCGACAATGGGTCGCGTCTGGGAACCGGCCGTTTAAGGCTTGTCCCTACGCGTTGAAAAAGGGCCGTTTCCTAAATAGAAACGGCCCCTTTTTAGTTTAGTTAGCGCTGTTGCGTTACTGCACTAGACGTAGAAGTCGAGGTCTTCCTGGGCCTTGAGCAGGTCACGCATTTTGATGGGATCGTCACCAAAGAAGAAGACGAGGCCCCAGTGCGTCCCGTAGGCCGAGCGGTCGGGAACGGTTTCTTCCGTTGGCGCAACCAGTTCGTGGGACTCGAAGTAGGGGTGGTCGACACACTCCGGCGGCATTTCCAGCTTGCTGACCACGCGACGGCGAGGGTACACGCCGAAGCAGCCCGCATAACCTTTTGCGTCCTCCACCTCCTTGGGGAAGAACGCCGCTACTTCCTCTTTGGTGCTCTTGGGATCGAACACCAGCATCGAGGCTTGATAGGCATTGAACCCGTAGGCTCTCTCGATCAGTTCGAAGGCCTTGAAGCCGGGCGGACGGTAGGCCACTTCGCCAAAGTACATCTCACCGTCGGCGGTTACGAAGTACTCGGGGTGGATCAGGCCGAACTGGATATCAAACGTCTTGATCAACAGCTCAATCTGCTTGGTGATCGCGTTACGCCAGCTCTCTAGCTCCTGGGTAGCGGGCACGAAGACCGAATAACCCAGCGTCACGTATTCCGAAATGTTGAGGAACTGGATCTTGCCATCGTGGATCCAGGCTTCAACCGCAAACTCCCAGCCGCTCAAGTGGCTTTCCATCAGCAGCGGGTATTCCTCGTCGGGAATATGGTCGATTTCTTCTAACGTGCGGATCATGCGGTGGCCAAGGCAGCCTGCCTTGTCGAATGCCTTGACGTGAATCGGATCATCCGGGTCACCGTCCAGCTTGAGCAGCGTCTGGTTGACGCGCTTCATGAAGCGCACGATGTCTTCCTTCTCGTGAGCTTCTTCAAAAATCCCTACGCGAATACCGCCAAGCTGGGCACGCCGCTTCATCAATGCCTTGTCACGGAACAGGATGGACTGGCCGTACATGCGGGGACTGTCGAGGAGTACAGAGTTGATGGCGCCCGACCATTCAACGGTTTCCTCGAAGAGCGGGATGGCTACATCAACCCCTTCGGCCTTCAACCGCTCGGCAATTTCCATGGACCGGTCATTTAGTCGAATAAAGTCCCATGGAATAAACGGGATATTGTTGGCGGTGCAGAAATCCTCTGCCCATTCGGGCGCCACCACCACATAGCGGCGGTCGAACGTTTGCGCCGCCTTGATCGCATTCACGCTCCAGCCAAGCAGCGCGATGTACCCCTTGTTGGGATCCTTGGGCGTCTCGGTGCCCTTGACGGAGTCCATTTCCGGGTCGCGCCAAGCGGCAACGGCCTCGGGTAACTGCTTCTCTGATCGTATCGACATTCGACATTCTCCTTGCTGGTTAACCTAGTCTGACGGCGCCTACGTTGGAGCGCACCCGGTGAACTGAGCCACTACAGTGTTTATTCAGACGCGGTTGAGTAAGCCAGCGCTAGGGAAGCTCTAAGCGCACCCCATCCTTTATCCAAGCTAGTCGACTAGGTTATAAATGGCAACTTGGTTGTAAGGCTTCTGGCCAACGGCTGTATAAGTTTTATCGCAACCATGGGTGAGTGACATCAGCGACGCATCGGTGCCCGAAGTGGCTTAGGGCGTCACCTTGCCGCGCAGATGTTTGGTTTTGCCCTTGCGGGTTTTGGCGTCCACACGTTTGCGCTTGGCGGAGCGGGTGGGTTTTGTCGGTTTGCGGGTTTTTTGCTGCTTGACCGCTTCGCGAATCAGCTCCCGCAGGCGCGCCAGGGCATCCTCGCGGTTATGTTCCTGGGTGCGAAAGCGCTGTGCCTTGATGATGACCACGCCTTCCTGGGTGATGCGTTGATCCGTCAGCGCCAGCAGCCGTTCCTTGTAGAAAGGTGGCAGGCTGGAGTCTTGAATATCGAAGCGCAGATGGATGGCGGACGCCACCTTGTTGACGTTCTGACCGCCTGCTCCCTGGGCGCGGATGGGGTGCAGCTCGATCTCCCCGTCGGCAAGTTCCACCGTGTTGGAAATACGCAGCATAGGGCTCCTTGGGGGTGATAAGTAACGCCATGCGTTGCGCGAAGCCTTGGCCTGAGCGCTTCGCTGCGCCAGCGCTGTCGATAATGTCACCCAGTTTAGCATGCCGACGATGGGCATTAAGAATGCGCAACGCGAATGGCCATCAACCCCAGTTAAATGTTAGCCTGCTACTTTTTCTCATGTCTGGAAAGCTCATGTCGAGAAAGTAGGGATTTGTTTATAGTGAGCAGGACTTTTTGAAAGGGAGTGCCCGATGAACGACGTCATCAAGCTGTTAACGTCTCACCGTTCGATTCGCAAATTTGCCGCGCGCGAGTTGCCGGAAGGCCTGCTCGATACGCTGATCGAGGCGGGTCAGTCAGCGGCGACGTCGAGTCATATCCAGGCCTATAGCGTTATCCGCGTCACGCTGCCGTCATCCCGCGACCAGTTGGTAGCGCTCACCGGTGGCCAGCAATACGTGGCGAACTGCAGTGAGTTTCTGGTGTTCTGTGCGGACATGAAGCGGCCGCTGGAGGCCGCGGCACGCACTGGCGAAGACGTGGTCAGCGGCATGACCGAGCAGCTGTTGGTGGCGACGGTGGATGTTGCGCTGATGGCACAGAACGTGGCGATCGCGGCCGAATCGGAAGGGCTAGGTATCTGCTACATTGGCGGTATCCGCAATAACCCCCAGGCCGTGAGTGAGCTGCTGGATCTGCCCAAGCATGTCTACCCGGTCTTTGGCATGTGCATTGGCTATCCGGCGCACGAGCCCGAAATCAAGCCACGCCTGCCGGTTAGCGCGGTATTGAAGACAGATCGCTATGGCGACGACGAAGCCCAGGTGGCCGACTTCGACAGCACCATGCACGGCTACTACCAGTCGCGCAAAGGGGGCAACAAGGATGCCAACTGGTCACAGAATCTAACGCCGCTGTTCAATCAGAAGCTGCGCCCGCATATGCGTGACTTTCTTGTCGAGAAAGGCTTTACGATGAAGTGAGACCCCGTCAGCCATAGGCATACTCATGCATCAGCCCGCGAGCCCTCGCGGGCTTTGATTGATGGCGACCACGCCCGCCCCGAGAACGGCTCACCCAGGCAAGCAGACGCCCGGCCATCGCCCTGCGGATGTGCTTCGGGTGCGACATTCAGCGTTTCATTTGCGACGTCATTATTAATTTTATGCGCCAGCTTTGTCGCTATCCGCCCAATTTGTGCCAATATACGACGAAAGCGCCATGACCCCTCCGCGAGATGTTTATCTCGGCGGGGGGAACTACTATAGACGCCAGCGACACCTATACGAATAAGAAAAACGCATCAAGTACGGGTGACGGAAGGTAAAACCGATGACTGCAGATCAATCAAACGCACCAGCAGCAAAGCTCGACCGCTCTGGTGAACCGCAGACCCTTGGCTTTCTACTGCTAGATAATTTCACACTGATTTCCCTGGCATCGGCGATAGAACCTTTACGGATGGCCAATCAATTGGCCGGCCGCGAACTGTATCGCTGGTATACCCTGACCCAGGATGGCCTGCCGGTTCGGGCCAGCGATGGATTGCAGGTGACGCCTGATGCCTCCATGCACACGCCGCTGTCGCTGGAGTGGGTCGTCGTTTGTGGTGGGGTCGGCCCTCAACATAGCGTTACCCGTGAGCACGTGCGCTGGCTGCAGTCGCAGTCGCGTCAGCTGAGGCGCTTGGGGTCCGTGTGTACAGGAAGCTGGGCGTTGGCCAAGGCGGGACTGCTCGATTACTACGAAACCAGTATCCATTGGGAGTGCCTGGCGTCCATGCAGGAGGCGTTTCCGAATGTCATCCTGACGACCTACCTGTTCTCCATTGACCGGGATCGGTTCACGGCGTCGGGGGGCACCGCCCCGCTGGACATGATGCTCAACCTGATTGGCCACGACCATGGGCGCGAGCTGTCGGCGGGTATCTCGGAGATGTTCATCTATGAGCGCGTGCGTAACGAGCAGGATCAGCAGCGTGTCCCGCTGAAACACGTGCTCGGCACGACCCAGCCCAAGCTGCTGGAAATCGTCGCCTTGATGGAATCCAACCTGGAAGAGCCCATCGAGCTCGACGAGCTGGCCAACTACGTTAATGTGTCCCGGCGCCAGCTGGAGCGGCTGTTCCAGCGCTATCTGCTGTGCTCACCGTCGCGCTATTACCTCAAGCTGCGGTTGACCCGCGCACGACAGCTGCTCAAGCAGACCCCACTGTCGATTATCGAGATTGCCTCCGTTTGTGGCTTTGTCTCCACGCCGCATTTCTCGAAGTGCTACCGCGAATATTTTGGCGTGCCGCCACGCAATGAGCGGCTGGGGGGCGGTGAACGCCAGGGGCAGCAGAATAGTTCGCCCCCCTTCGTACAGCGCTGGGGCGATCAGTCGAGCGCCAACGAGCCGTCTTCCGGCGCGCAGCAGGCACTGGCCAACGCTCAGGGTGAGCCCACCTTTGCCAGCGTGCTGCTGCTGAAGTGATCGCGTTCGTCCATTACATTTGAAGCGTGCTGACCGGTAACGGGCAGCACGTTTTTTTATGGGTGGCATATCTGCACTACCTCGGCGGTCACCCGCCGGCAACTTGCTGTCGCAATGACAACACAATGACGCTTTTGGAATTTCCGCCGTCGTTTCCAATAGCAGCTAAACGCAACGTCAGCGCTATGCTCGCAGCATTAATCAACGTTGCTGGAGCTTAGCCATGACCCCCACCGAACTGCACGATGACGCTATCGTCATTGATGGTCTGATCATCGCCAAATGGAACCGTGAGCTGCTTGAGGACATGCGGCGCGGCGGCCTGACGGCCGCCAACTGCACGGTCTCGGTGTGGGAAGGCTTCCAGGCCACGGTCGATAATATTGTCGCCTCCAACCAGCTGATGGCGGAGTGTAGCGACCTGGTGCGCCCCGTCCGCACGACCGCCGATATCACCCGCGCCAAGGAAGAAGGCAAGACCGGCATCATCTACGGCTTCCAGAATGCCCATGCCTTTGAGGATCAGATCGGCTATGTCGAGATCTTCAAGCAGTTGGGCGTGGGCATCGTACAGATGTGCTACAACACCCAGAACCTGGTGGGAACCGGCTGCTACGAGCGCGACGGCGGCCTGTCGGGCTTCGGTCGCGAAATCGTCGCCGAGATGAACCGTGTCGGCATCATGTGTGATCTCTCGCACGTGGGCGCCAAGACCTCCGAGGAAGTCATCCTCGAGTCCCAGAAACCGGTCTGCTACTCCCACTGCCTGCCCTCCGGCCTCAAGGAGCATCCGCGCAACAAGTCCGATGAAGAGCTGAAGTTTATTGCCGACCACGGCGGCTTTGTCGGCGTCACCATGTTTACCCCGTTCCTCAAGAAGGGCGTCGATTCCACCATCGACGATTACTGCGAGGCGATCGAATACATCATGAACATCGTGGGGGAGGATGCCATTGGTATCGGCACGGACTTCACCCAGGGGCACGACCAGGCCTTCTTCGAGTGGCTGACCCATGACAAGGGCTACGCCCGCCGCCTGACCGACTTTGGCAAGATCATCAACCCCGAAGGCATTCGCACCGTTGGGGAGTTTCCCAATCTCACCGAGGCGCTCCTGAAGCGCGGAATGAGCGAATCCCAGGTGCGTAAGATCATGGGCGAGAACTGGGTGCGCGTGCTTAAGGACGTGTGGGGCGCCTGACTAAGCATGTCTCCGAAGTGAGGGGCGCCGGGAGCATGCCGTAGAGGAGGTTCGACGCCAGGGATGGCGTCGGTAGTGTCCAAGGATGGATTCACAGCGCCTCCTCGTAGGCATGCTCCCGGGATAGCCCCGCCGACAACCTGACATAACAAAGATTTTGAGGAATATCACCGTGACCAAACTGGCCCCCGCACTGCCCATTGAAGTGGATAGCGAAACCGGCGTCTGGACGACCGACGCCCTGCCGATGCTGTATGTGCCGCGACACTTTTTTATCAACAACCACATGGCCGTCGAGGAGGCGCTGGGCGCCGAGAAGTACGCCGAGATCCTCTACCACGCCGGCTACAAGAGCGCCTGGCACTGGTGTGAAAAAGAAGCCGAGCTTCACGGCATCAGCGGGGAGGCGGTCTTTGAGCACTATATGCTGCGCCTCTCCCAGCGCGGCTGGGGACTGTTCGTCACCGAGCAGATCGACCTCGAGTCGGGCACCGCTCAGGTACGCCTCGAACACAGCGCCTTTGTGTACCAGATGGGCAAGGTGGGACGTAAGGTGGAGTACATGTTCACCGGCTGGTTCGCCGGCGCCATGGATCAGATCCTCGCCGCGCGGGGCAGTTCACTGCGTACCGTCGCCGAGCAGACCCAGAGCGCGGCCGAGCCTGGCTGCGAGGTGGGTATTTTCGACGTCAAGCCGCTGACCGACGCCGACCGCTAACCCGGCTACGAGGAGAGAACATCATGGCATTCGACGCAATCTTCGAGCCGATCGACATCGGCAAGCTGACCATCCGCAATCGCGTGGTCAGTACCGCTCACGCTGAGGTGCATGCCACCGACGGCGGCATGACCACCGAGCGCTACGTCAAGTACTACGAGGAAAAGGCCAAGGGCGGCTGCGGCCTGTGTATCTGCGGTGGCTCGTCGGTGGTGTCCATCGACAGCCCTCAGGGCTGGTGGAGTTCGGTGAACCTGTCCACCGATCGCATCATTCCGCACTTCCAGAATCTGTCTAGAGCCGTGCACAAGCACGGCGGCAAGATCATGATCCAGATCACCCATATGGGCCGCCGCTCCCGCTGGGACGGTTTTGACTGGTCGACGCTGCTATCGCCCTCCGGCATCCGTGAGCCGGTGCACCGGTCTACCTGCAAGACCATCGAAGAAGAGGATATCTGGCGGATCATCGGTGACTTTGCCCAGGCGGCGCGCCGGGCGAAGGAAGGCGGCCTTGACGGCGTCGAGCTGTCCGCCGTGCACCAGCACCTGATCGACCAGTTCTGGAGCCCGCGCGTCAACAAGCGCGAGGACGAGTGGGGCGGCAGCTTCGAAGGGCGCATGAAGTTCGGTATGGAAGTCCTCAAGGCAGTACGCGCCGAAGTGGGCGACGACTTCTGCGTCGGCATGCGCATCTGCGGCGACGAGTTCCATCCGGACGGCCTCTCTCAAGACGACATGAAGCAGATCGCCGCCTACTACGATGCTACCGGCATGGTGGATTTCTTCGGCGTGGTCGGCTCCGGCTGTGACACTCACAACACGCTCGCCAACGTCATTCCCAACATGTCCTATCCGCCGGAGCCCTTTTTGCACCTGGCGGCGGGGATCAAGGAAGTGGTCAGCGTGCCGGTGATCCATGCCCAGAATATCAAGGATCCCAATCAGGCCCAGCGCATCCTCGAAGGCGGCTATGTGGATCTGGTGGGCATGACCCGTGCGCACATCGCCGACCCTCACCTGATCGCCAAGATCAAGATGGGTCAGGTCGACCAGATCAAGCAGTGCGTCGGCGCCAACTACTGCATCGACCGCCAGTACCAGGGCCTGGACGTGCTGTGCATCCAGAACGCCGCGACGTCGCGGGAGTACCTGGGTCTGCCGCACATCATCGAGAAATCCGAAGGCGTCAAGCGCAAGGTCGTCGTGGTAGGCGGTGGCCCCGGCGGCATGGAAGCGGCGCGTGTTGCCGCCGAGCGCGGTCACGATGTCACCCTGTTCGAGGCCGACGAAGCGCTGGGCGGCCAGATTACCATTGCCGCCCAGGCCCCGCAGCGCGACCAGATCGCCGGTATCACCCGCTGGTTCCAACTGGAATTGGCGCGTCTCAACGTCGACCTGCGTCTGGGCACCCGTGCCGATGAGGCAACGCTACTCGACCTGCGCCCGGATATCGTGGTGCTCGCCACCGGCGGCCAGCCGTTCCTCAACCAGTTCCCGGAGTGGGGCTACGACGAGAATCCCGAGGAAAGCCTGGTCGTCAGTACCTGGGACATACTCAGCGGCAAGGTCGCGCCGGGCAAGAACGTGCTGATCTACGACGCCATCTGCGAGTTCTCCGGCGTCTCGGCGGCGGACTACCTGGCCGACAAGGGCGCCAAGGTCGAGATCGTCACCGACGATATCAAGCCCGGCGCGGCGGTGGGCGGCACCACCTTCCCCACCTACTATCGCAGCCTCTACGAGAAAGAGGTGATCATGTCCTCCGACCTGATGCTGCACAAGGTCTACCGCGAGGGCGATGGCCTGGTGGCGGTGCTCGAAAACGAGTACACCGGTGCCCTGGAAGAGCGCGTGGTGGATCAGGTGGTGGTCGAGAACGGCGTGCGTCCCGATGAAGCGCTCTACTACGCCCTGAAGGCGCAGTCCCGCAACAAAGGGCAGGTGGACCTGGAGGCGCTCTATGCCATCAAGCCGCAGCCTTGCCTGAGCGAGGAGGGCGATGGCTTCCTGCTGTTCCGTCTGGGCGACTGCACGGCACCGCGAAATACGCATGCGGCTATCTACGACGCCCTGCGGATCTGCAAGGACTTTTGACCTGAGCGAGAGCCAGCGCGCCGGGGGTAGGCCGTAGCGAGGGTCTTTTGCCATGGCCGTAAAACAGTTCCATACGTTTACGGCATTTCCGCCATCCATGGCGGTCAGATGGCAAAAGTAGCGCCCAAGGATGGGTTTACAGCGCCCTCGCGTAGGTCTACCCCCGGAGCAGCGCCGCCGCCAAAGCCAATGGCACCAAAGATGAGGTGAGCACAATGCTCGATACGCTCTTGCCGATACTGATTTTCACTGCCCTGACCCTGGCGGCGATCGGCGCTGTACGCCGTATACGTCTGTGGCGTCAGGGGCGCCCCTCGCCGGTCAATCTTCTCAAGGGATTGGCGGCCGTGCCGCGCCGCTATCTGGTGGATCTGCACCATGTGGTGGGGCGCGACAAGATGATTTCCAACACCCACGTGGCTACCGCCGGTGGCTTCGTGGCGGCCGCCGTACTGATGATTCTGGTGCACGGGCTGGGGCTTGCCAACCCGGTTCTGGGTGGGCTGCTGCTGCTGGCGAGTACGTCCATGTTCATTGGCAGTCTGTTTGTGGCGAGGCGGCGCATCAATCCCCCCGCCCGGCTTTCCAAGGGCCCCTGGATGCGCCTGCCCAAGAGCCTGATGGCGTTCTCGCTGGGCGTCTTCCTGATCACGCTGCCCACGGTGGGACTGCTGCCCGAAGGTCTGCTCGAAGGGAGCGGTAGCTGGCTGCTGGCACTGATTCTGGCGGGCGTCGTGGCCTGGGGCCTGGGCGAAATGTTTTTCGGCATGACCTGGGGCGGCCCCATGAAGCATGCCTTCGCTGGCGCCCTGCACCTGGCCTTCCACCGTCGCGCCGAGCGCTTTGGTGGCGGCCGGTCAACGGGCCTCAAGGCGCTCAACCTGGAGAATGAAGCGGCGCCCCTGGGCGTGGAAAAGCCCGCCGACTTCACCTGGAACCAGCTGCTGGGGTTCGACGCCTGCGTGCAGTGCGGGCGCTGCGAAGCGGTGTGCCCGGCGTTTGCCGCCGGTCAGCCGCTCAACCCCAAGAAGCTGATCCAGGACATGGTCGTGGGCATGGCCGGGGGCAGCGATGCCGCCTATGCCGGTTCTCCCTATCCTGGTAAGCCGGTGGGCGAGCACGCTGGCTCGCCCCACGGGCCTATCGTGGCGCTGGAAGGCAAGGCGCTGGTCGACGCCGATACGCTCTGGTCGTGCACCACCTGCCGCGCCTGCGTGGAAGAGTGCCCGATGATGATCGAACACGTGGATGCGATCGTCGACATGCGCCGCCACCTGACTCTGGAGCGGGGCAAGACGCCTAATAAAGGCGCCGAGGTGCTCGACAACCTGATCGCCACCGACAATCCCGGCGGTTTCGACCCCGGCTCGCGGCTCAACTGGGCGGCGGATCTCGAGCTGCCGCTTATGGCTGATCTCAAGCAGGTCGACGTGCTGCTATGGCTGGGTGATGGCGCTTTTGATATGCGCAACCAGCGAACCCTGCGGGCGCTGATCAAGGTGTTGAAAGCCGCCGAGGTAGACTTCGCCGTGTTGGGCAATGAAGAACGCGACAGCGGCGATGTGGCCCGGCGCCTGGGCGATGAGGCGACCTTCCAATCCCTGGCGAAACGCAATATTGCCACCCTGTCCCAGTATCAGTTCTTGCAGATCGTGACCTGCGACCCCCACAGTTTCCATGTGCTGGGCAACGAGTACGGCGAGCTGGGCGGCCATTACCAGGTGCGTCACCACAGCACCTTTATCGCCGAGCTGTTTGAAGCCGGCCGATTGAGCTTTGCTCCCTGGAGGGGCGGCAGCGTCACCTATCACGACCCGTGCTACCTGGGGCGTTATAACGGCGAGTTCGAGGCGCCTCGCAACGTGCTCAAGGCGCTGGGTATCGAGGTCAAGGAGATGGAGCGCTCCGGCTTCCGCTCGCGCTGCTGCGGCGGCGGTGGCGGGGCACCGATCACCGATATTCCCGGCAAGCAGCGGATACCCGACATGCGCATGAACGATGTTCAGGAGACCGGCGCCGAGCTGGTCGCGGTGGGCTGCCCGCAGTGTACTGCCATGCTGGAAGGCGTGGTGGATGCCAACGCCGAGGTGCGCGATATCGCCGAGCTGGTGGCGGATGCGCTGGTTGAGCGTCCCGCCGCCGATACGTCCGGCACGTCCCACCGGCCTGCGGCAACGACGACGGCTGAAGAGGTGATCGTATGAGTGAGATTATTCGCCGCGATCCACGGCGTGAGTGGATCGCCCGGAACCGTCTGCATCCTGACAACGCCACCGTGCTCGCCGAAATGAGCGGCGGCGCAGTCAGCGAATGGCTCGGCCCTAACGGCGTGGTGCGCAAGAACCCGCGTGCCATCGGCTTTATCGGCCCCCATGGCGTCAGGCGGATTGACCGAAGCGGCCTTCAGCAGGGCGGGCAGTCCCCCGGCGCTGCCGCGGCGGCGCGGGATAGCCGGCGCACGGTGACCATTGATGCCCCCGCTTTCCTGGTGGCCGTGGTGCCCGACATGACCGGTGGGCGTCTCTCCAGTCAGGACAAGGATCTGCTGGGGCTGGCCCGGCGCGTGGCGGATGCCGACGCCGACCAGCCTGGCGCCGTGGTGGCGATCCTGTTCGGCGAGCATAAGGAAGACGCCCTGGGCGAAGCCGGCATCGATCGCGTCGTGCATCTTGAGGACGAGCGCTACTCGGGCTTTGCGCCAGAGGCACGCCTGGCGGTGTTAAGCGCCGTCGAGCGGGAGATGGCGCCGCGCTTCTGGCTGTTGCCGGACTCTCCGCTGGGCGGTGCCGATCTGGGGCGGCGGCTGTCCCTGCGTCTGGGCGAACGGGCCGCCACCGGGGTGTGGCAGGTCGAGGCCGACCATGACGCACCGCTCGGCTGGCAATGTACGGCCCGGGGCGGCGCCGGAAGCCTGGATATTCAGCGTCCTCTACCGCGAGTGGCGCTGGCGCTGGCCGAGTGCGCCGAGCCGGTGGACGAGACCCGGCACGCGGCCGAACACCTGACACTTTCGGCCTCAATTCCCACCAACCTGTCACGCATCGAAGACTTGGGGCAGGTGGCGGTGGACCCTGCCGGTGTGGCGCTGGACGAGGCCGAGTTCATTCTCTCCGGCGGCAACGGCGTCAAGGAATGGGACGCCTTCCATCACGCCGCGAAAGTCCTCGGCGCTACCGAAGGCGCCTCGCGCGTCGCGGTGGACGATGGCTATATGGCCCGCGACCGGCAGGTAGGCGCGACCGGCACTTGGGTCACCGCCCGGGTCTATGTGGCAGTGGGTATCTCGGGCGCTATCCAGCACCTGCAGGGCATTCAGCGCTGCGACAAGGTGGTGGCGATCAACCTCGATCCGGGGTGCGACATCATCAAGCGCGCCGACCTGGCGGTGATTGGCGACAGTACCCAGATCCTGGCCGCCCTGGTGGCCATGGTAGAACAGCAGCGGGGAGGGCAGCGCGATGCAGCCTGAACAGCAGGGAATCGACGTGGCAGTGCTGGTCTCCATCGGCCGCCACCCCACCACCGGCCGCCCCCGGCGCGCCGAACAGGACGCCCGGGGCCTGGAGCTTGCGCTGGCCATGGAGGCCGAACTGCCGGGCACCCGGATCAGCATGCTGCACGCGGGTCCCCAGGACGATGGCAGTGAAGCCGCCCTGCGCGGCTACCTGGGCATGGGGCTGGAGTCCATGACCCTGCTCGAACAGCCCGAAGGCAGCGATGCCATTCCCGCGCTGGCAACGCACCTGGCGACCGCCGCACCCCAGTTGGTGATCACTGGCGCCCGGGCCGAGCGCGGCGAGGGGTCGGGGCTTTTGCCCTATGCCCTGGCCGAGCGGCTGGGCTGGCCGCTGGTGAACGGTCTGGCGGCGGTCGAGTCGGTGGAAAACGGCGTGGTGACGCTGCTTCAGGCGTTGCCCCGAGGGCAGCGTCGCCGTCTCAAGGTGCGCCTGCCCGCCATCATCAGCGTGGACGAAGCGGCGCCGGCGGCACGCCAGAGCGCCTTCGGCCCGGCGCGTCGGGCCACCTTCTCGATGGCAGCCACCCACCCTGAAGCCGACAGCGAGCTGGCTCAATGGCATCTGGCCCCCGCGCGTAAACGGCCCAAGCGTCTGAAGATCGTCAAATCCGCTTCAGCCAGGGATCGCTTCAAGGCGGCGGCCTCCAAGTCGGAGGGCAAGGGCGGACAGGTGCTCACCGACGTGTCCCCCGAGGAAGGCGCCGAGGCGATCTACAAGCTGCTCAAGGAAGAAGATGTGCTGCGCTGACGCTGTTGGATTATCAAGCAGGTGACCGCTATTCAAGCCCGCCTTTTCCGGCGGGCTTTTTACTTATGAACCGGAACCTCCGGGTAAAGCTGCAGGCGCTGTCGCTCCAGGTGCAAGCCGCGCCAGGCGTGCAAGACCAGCACCAGAATCACCACGCCACCGCCAATCAGCGTGGAGGTCGTAGGTGTCTCGCCCAGCAACCACCAGACCCAGAGCGTGCCCAGTGCGGTTTCGACCAGATAGAATAGCGCCACCTCAGTCGACGGAAGGTAGCGGGTGGCGCTGTTGATCAGCACCGTTGCCAAGGGCATCTGTATCAGTCCCATCACTGCCAGTACGCCATAGCGCTCAGCGTCCAGGGTCAGCGGCGAGGCCATGGGCAGGGCAATCGCCGCCGAGAGCAGCCCGCCACCGGCAATCACCGTCATGGGGTCAATCGCTGGATAGCGGCGCAGCAGCGTCAGGTTGCCGCCGATGGCCGCCGCCGCCGCCAAGGCATACAGGTTGCCGGCCAGCATCCCCATGGCCCCGTCGCCCATGAACACCAGGCCCATGCCCAGCATGCAGACGGCAATGGCCACCAGGGTTCGCCGCGCGACGTTTTCGCCCAGGAAGATCCGTGAAAACAGCGCGGCAAACAGCGGCGCGGTACTCAGGATCACCACCACATTGGCGACGTTGGCGTTCATGACCGCCAGCACGAACAGGCTGGATATCAGCCCCAGCAGCAGGGCCGAGGCCAGTGAGGAAAACGGATTGCTGCAGAGTGTCGCCAGCCGCTTGCCTGCCCAGCACAATAGCCCCAGCACGCAGAACATCAATAACCCGCGCCAGAACACGATGGTCCAGCCGTCGGTGCGCGCCAGGCGTATCAGCAAGCCGTCGAAGCTGAGGCACACCACGCCCAGCACCACCATGACGAGGCCGCGTTGATAATGACTTGCCTGCATTGTCGGATTCCCTGCCGTGAATAAAAAGATAACCGCCCACCGATCAGGTGGGCGGTTGGGGCATTCATGGCGGGCCAAGGGTCATTGGCTCGCCAGACTTCCCTGTGACTAGGGGGTGTCGACCTTGGCCGCAGGCGCCGCAGCGGCGTTCTGGGGGCGGGGGCGCACCACCCGGTAGCCGACGGCACCGGCAAGCAGCAGCATACCGCCGCAGCCGACCGCCAGCAGGTAGCCGCCCTGCACCGCGCCGGATGAGAGCCCGAAGCGCTCGGCGTAGCCTGCCAGGGTGACCGCGTATTGTTGCCATAAAAATACCCCGATGGCGACCCCGGACAGCATGGTGCACAGCGCAATCCAGCGGGTGCCGGACACCCAGCCGCTTAGCGCCTTGGCATCGAACTCATGCAGGAAGGCTCGATAGTCGGCCTCGGACGGGCTGACGCGGGTCAGGGCGGATGCCAGCACGATAGCTGCCAGCGCCATCAGCGTGCTCAGCAGCACCGGGTGCAGGTATACCGGCAGGCTGACCCACTCGGCCTGTACCATCAGCGACAGGATCAGGTTGCCGACAAACCCCACCGCCAGGCCCCAGCTGGCGCCCGCAGCGGTAATCCGCCGGCTCCAGATGCTCATCAGGGCCACCGGCCCCCAGGAGGAGGCAAACAGCGTGGCGGCAAACCAGACCACCGCCATCACCGCCGGTGGCTGGAAGAGCGCCAGCACCAGCGCGATCAGTCCCGCTGCAAGCACGGCGATGCGGCTCTTGCGCAGGGCCGACTTTTCGTCCAGCGAGGCGGGGAGAATGTCGTTGGACAGGCTAAAGCCGATGATCGACAGGAACGTCGAGCAGGATGACAGCCCGGCCGCGAACACCCCGGTGAGAATGACCACCCCAAGCCAGGCGGGCAGGATATTGAGCGCCACCCAGACCATGGAACGTTCGGGGTCGAGGGTCGGGTCGTAGAGATTGATCGCCGCACCGGTCATCATCATCAGCGCATAGAAGACACCCAGGGCCACTGCCGTGAGCATGGCCGAGCGCATCACCACGTGCTCGTTACGCGCCATCAGGTAGCGGCTCGACTGCCAGGGGCTGGCCGCCAGCACCGCCGCCCAGACGAGGCCCAGGGTCAGACCCCAGACAAGCGCTTCGCCGGGGGAGGAGAAGCTGGCATCGGGCCCGTCGATCACCCCGTGCCACAGGGCAATACCGGGCTTGTCGGTCTGGGTCAGTAGACCCTCGACAACGCCGCTCCAGCCACCCAGGTCCTGGATCACGTAGAGCGACCCGCCCACCGCCGCCAGCGAGAAAATCACGAACATGATGGTATCGGTGAGCATCACGCCGGGCGAGCCCGAATACAGAATAAAGCCAGTGTAGGTGGCCCACACCAGCACCAGGCCCACCCAATAGGGCATGCCGGTCAGCTCGGCGAACATGATGCCCGCGCCCTGCATCACGCCCAGTAGATAGGCACCCAGGCCGAACACCGTGGTGAGCCCGGCAATGACCTGAACACGGCGTGAGGCAAAACGTTTGCCAAAAAACTCCGGCACGGTCTTGGCGCCGCTGCGGCGCAGATAGCGGCCAAATACCAAGGCGCCCAGCAGGCAGCCCGAGGTGCTCACCGCCGCAAAAATCAGCATGACAAAGGGGTAGCCCTGGTAGGCAAAGCCCGTTTCGCCGAGAAAGGCGCTGGTGCTCAGGTAACTGGCCACCAGCGTGCCCAGAATAAAGAAGGTAGGCGCATTACGACCGGCGACCAGATAGTCATCCAGCCCTTTGACGCGTCGCCCGGCCAGATGGCCGATGACAAAATAGCCGACCAGACTCAACAGTATTGCGATGGTATAAATCATGAGCATAACCATGGGGTTGTTAACATTGTGACGTCATGGTGCAGCGCTTTATCGGCGCGCTCATTGTTGCCAGCGGCACCCAATGCAGCAATTACGACACGAAAAAAGGGCGCCATGATAATGGCGCCCCGATAACAGCCGCTGCGCTGATCAGCGGGCAGGGGTGGGCACGGCGTTGAGCTCGCGCCACTCCTTGTGAAGCCCCATGTAAAGGCTGAAGCACATCACCAGCAGCACCAGTGTGAAGGGCAGACCGGTGGCGACGGCGCCGGCTTGCAGCGCGCTGAGTGCCGTGTTGCCGCCGCCGTACAGCAGCACGCCGGCGATCACGCCTTCAAGTGCGGCCCAGAATACCCGCTGGCCCTTGGGCGCATCGGTCTTGCCGCCGGCGGTGATGTTGTCGATGACCAGTGAGCCGGAGTCCGACGAGGTGATGAAGAACACCAGCACCAGAATAATCGCCAGCGTCGAGGTGATGCCGGTCAGTGGAAGCTGCTCGAGCATGTGGAACATGGCCAGCGAGACGTCGCCAATGCCGTTGGCCAGCTCGCCCACGCCGTTGGAGGCCTGGAAGAGTGCCGTGCCGCCAAAGGCGCTCATCCACACCAGCGTCACCACTGTGGGCACCAGCAGTACCGCGATCAGGAACTCACGCACCGTGCGGCCCCGGGAAACGCGGGCAATGAACATGCCGACGAACGGAGACCAGGAAATCCACCACGCCCAGTAGAAGATCGTCCAGCCGTGGTACCAGGTATCGTCCTCGCGGCCAATCCAGTTGGACAGCGGCAGCAAGTGGCCCACGTAGTCCAGCGCCGTGGTGCCGAACCCGGTCACGATCATCAGCGTCGGGCCCGCGATCACCACAAACAGCAATAGCAGTGCGGCGATGACCATGTTGATGTTCGAGAACAGCTTGACGCCGCCGTCGATGCCCCGCCATACCGAGAACAGCGCGATCACCGTCACGGCCACGATAATCGCCAATTGGGTGCCGATGGTGTTGGGAATGCCGAACAGATAGGCAAGCCCGCCCGCAGCCTGGGTGGCGCCAAAGCCAAGCGAGGTGGCCAGGCCAAAGATAGTGGCCAGCACGGCAAAGATATCGATGATATGCCCCGCCCAGCCACGGGTCCGCTCGCCCAGGATCGGGTAGAAAGCGGAGCGCAGCGTCAGCGGCATGCCCTTGTTATAGGCAAAGAAGGCCAGGGACAGGGCGACCACGCCGTAGATCGCCCAGGGGTGCAGGCCCCAGTGGAACATGGTCGCGCCCATGGCGGCGCTGGCGCCTTCCGGCGTTCCCGCCGGCGTATTCAGGGGCGTGCCGTACCAGTCGGTGTAGTAGGCCACGGGCTCGGCCACGCTCCAGAACATCAGGCCGATGCCCATGCCCGCCGCAAACAGCATGGCGAACCAGGAGGCGAGCGAGTATTCCGGCTTGGCATCCTTGCCGCCCAGGCGAATCCGCCCCAGCGGCAGGCAGATCAACACGAGGCAGAACACGACAAAGATGTTGCCCGCGATCATGAACAGCCAGTCGAAGTGCTCGATCGACCAGTTCTTGGCAAAGCCCAGATGACTGTTGGCAGCATCCGGGTAGATGAGCGCGTAAAGAATGAAGGCCAGAATGGCCAGCGCCGACAGCGGGAAAACGGGATTATGAAAATCCAGCCCCATTATCTGAGTGTTGTCCTGTCCTGGCGACAGGACCGGGTCGTCATTGTTGTTCATTGGGTTTCCTTGGTGGCTCTTGTTAGACATCGGCGAGGTGTCAGCGTCGCCGACCCTGCAAATTGTTGAGCCTGTTTCAGAACAACAGTGTCGTGAAAGCGACCCCTAGCTATTCGTCCTGACAGGGATGTCTCGAATAGATATGTGAGTGCCTTTTTGGAGTAAGTCCAGCGCCACGGACGGGCTAGGGTGGAAAAGCGCAATCCACCATTCGAGCAGAATAACAAACCACAGGAGCCAGCCATGAATGCAGCCAATCGCGGAGTGGTCTACAAAGGGCCGGGTGAAGTCGCCGTCGAGTCCATCGCCTATCCTGAGCTTGCTCTAGGCAATCGCAAATGCGAGCACGGCGTCATCCTCAAGGTCGTCACCACCAATATCTGCGGCAGCGACCAGCATATGGTGCGCGGCCGTACCACTGCCCAACCTGGCCTGGTACTCGGCCACGAGATCACCGGTATGGTGGTCGAGACCGGGCGCGACGTCGAGTTCATCAAGCCGGGCGACCTGGTCTCGGTGCCGTTCAATATTGCCTGCGGCCGCTGCCGCAACTGCAAGTCCGGCCAGACCGGGATCTGCCTCAACGTCAACCCGTCCCGCCCGGGCGCCGCCTACGGCTACGTGGACATGGGCGGCTGGGTCGGCGGTCAGACCGAATACGTCATGGTGCCCTACGCCGACTTTAACCTGCTGAAATTCCCGGACGCCGATCAGGCCATGGAGAAGATCAAGGACCTGACCCTGCTTTCCGATATCTTCCCCACCGGCTTCCACGGCTGCGTGACCGCCGGTGTCGGTCCGGGCAGCACCGTCTATATCGCCGGTGCCGGGCCCGTCGGGTTGGCGGCGGCGGTGTCCGCCCAGCTGCTGGGCGCGGCCTGTGTGATCGTCGGCGACATGATCGAAGAGCGCCTGGCCCAGGCCCGGAGCTTCGGCTGCGAGACGATCGACCTGACCCAGGACGGCGACATGGCCGACAAGATCGAGGTGATTCTCGGCGAGCGCGAGGTCGATGCCTTTGTCGACTGCGTCGGCTTTGAAGCTCACGCTTGCGGCTGCAACCACGGCAAGGAAGCGCCTGCCACGGTGCTCAACTCGGCGATGTCGCTGACCCGCGCGGGCGGCCAGATCGGTATTCCCGGCCTCTACGTGACCGAAGACCCCGGTTCGGAAGACGAGGCGGCCAAGCAGGGTGCCCTGAGCATGCGCTTTGGTCTCGGCTGGGCCAAATCCCACAGTTTCCATACCGGTCAGTGTCCGGTAATGAAGTACCATCGCCCGCTGATGCAGGCTATTCTGTTTGGCAAGGTCAACATCGCCGATGCGGTCAATGTCCAGATGATCAACCTGGATCAGGCGCCTCAGGGCTATGCCGACTTCGACGGCGGTGCGGCCAAGAAATTCGTCATCGATCCCCATGGCAGCGTGGCCTGATAACTGAGCAACCGATTAGTATCGCCTGTTTCCGCCTGAGGACAGGTTAGTGAGACCCTAGACGGCGCCCCGCGGGGTGCCGTCTTCGTTCCTCCGTTAAAAAAAGCCGTATAGCTAATAATGAGTGACCCATGACCGTCCAGACCGTGACCCCCAAGCGCCCCTTCCGCGGCAAGCCTCGCGGCCGTGACCTCGATCCCATCCGCCTTGAGGGCTTGCGCGACCTGCTGGGCGACGAGCGCCAGGACGCCACGCTGCGCCGCCGCGACCTGCTGATCGAACACCTTCACGTCATTCAGGATGTTCGGGGCCATCTGCTGCTGGCGGATCTGCGCGCCCTGGCGACCTACATGAACCTGCCCATGGCCGCCGTCTACGAGACCGCTACCTTCTACGCCCACTTCGACGTCATCCATGACGACCAGCAGGTGCCGCCTGCGGTGACCATTCGCGTCTGCGATTCCCTGTCCTGCCAGCTGGCCGGTGCCGAGGCGCTCAAGGCACAGCTTGAAGCCGACGTGGATGTCGAGCAGGTGCGGGTGCTGCGGGCGCCCTGCATGGGCCGCTGCGACACGGCACCGGTGGCCGAGGTGGGGCACTATCATGTGCCGTTCGCCACCCAGGCACGCGTCGCGTCGGTGATCGAGGAAGCACACTTTCACCCGGATCCCGTCGTCTGGCAGCGACTGGACGACTATCGCCGCGAAGACGGTTTCGCCCTGCTGCAAGCCTGTCGCGAGGGCGAGGTCACGGTGGAGGCGCTGATGGACGCAATGCAGCAGGCCAATCTGCGCGGTCTGGGCGGTGCGGGGTTCCCGACCTTCAAGAAGTGGTACTTCGTGCGCCAGGAGGCCGGTCCCCGCTACTGCGCCATCAACGCCGACGAGGGCGAGCCTGGCACCTTCAAGGACCGCTATTACCTGGAGCGCTCGCCCCACCAGTTTCTGGAAGGGGCGCTGGTCAGCGCTTGGGCGGTCGACGCCGAGGCACTGTATATCTACCTGCGCGATGAGTATCCGGCCTTGCATGGCGTGCTGCGCGAGGCCATTGGCGAGCTCGAGGCGGCGGGCCTGGTGGCGCCTGGCTATATCGTGCTGCGGCGCGGTGCGGGGGCTTACATCTGCGGTGAAGAGTCGGCGATGATCGAGTCCCTGGAAGGCAAGCCGGGCAAGCCCCGCCATCGCCCGCCGTTCGTCGCCCAGCGGGGGCTCTTCGATCAGCCGACGCTGGTCAATAACGTCGAGACCGTCTACTGGATCCCGATGATCTGGCAGCGCGGCGCGGAGGCCTTTGCAAGCCAGGGTCGCCATGGCCGGGTGGGGGTGCGCAGCTTCTCGGTCTCGGGTCGGGTCAAGCACCCCGGCGTGTATCTGGCACCGGCGGGGATCACCTTAAACGAGCTGATTGACGAGTACTGCGGCGGCATGGCCGACGGCCATCGACTGGTCGCCTATCTACCCGGCGGCGCATCGGGCGGCATTCTGCCCGCAGCCAAGGCCGATATCCCCCTCGACTTTGACACCCTCCAGGAGCACGGCTGCTTTATTGGCTCCGCCGCGGTGATCGTGCTTTCCGACCAGGACGATCTGCGCGGGGTCGCGACCAATCTGCTGGCGTTCTTTGCCGACGAATCCTGTGGTCAGTGCACGCCCTGCCGGGTGGGCACGGAAAAGATGCTCACCCTGCTCGAACGCAACGAGTGGGACGCCGGGCTGATGACGCAGCTCTCACAGGTGATGGTGGACGCCTCCATCTGCGGGCTTGGCCAGGCGGCGCCCAATCCGGTGCTGGGGCTGCTCAAGGATTTTCGCGGCGAGCTTGCCGCCCAGAACGTCATCGTCAAGGGGTAGGGGAGATGAACATGAGCATGAGCGAACAGACGCTAGGTACAAGCTTCACGCTGACGCTGGACGGTGTTGACGTCAGCGCCTATCCCGGCGAAAGCCTCTGGCAGGTCGCCAAGCGCGCCGGCGAAACCATTCCCCACCTGTGTTTCAAGGACGCCAGCGGCTACCGCGCCGACGGTAACTGCCGCGCCTGCATGGTGGAAATCGAGGGCGAGCGGGCGTTGGCCGCCAGCTGTCTGCGCGAAGCAGCGCCCGGCATGGTGGTCAATAGCGCCCACTCCGAGCGTGCGCATACCGCCCGCAAGATGGTCATGGAAATGCTGGTGGTCGACCAGCCCGAGCGGGAAGAAAGCCCCGACCGGGCCAGCCATTTCTGGGACATGGCGAACCAGCTGGCCATCGATGCCACCGAGGTGCGCCGCAAGCTGCCCAGGCGAGACGAGCGCGAGGCGCCCACCGTGCACCATGTGGCGTCCCGGGCGGGCAGCCTGGTGCAGGACAGCAGTCACTCCGCCATGCGCGTCAACCTTGACGCCTGCATCGAGTGCAACCTGTGCGTGCGCGCCTGCCGGGAGGTTCAGGTCAACGACGTGATCGGCTTGGCGAACCGCGGCGCGGCGTCCAAGATCGTTTTCGACTTCGACGACCCCATGGGGGATAGCACCTGCGTGGCCTGCGGCGAGTGCGTTCAGGCCTGCCCCACCGGTGCGCTGATGCCCGCCACCGTGGTCGATGAGGCGGGCCGCGGTGATTCTACCGCCGCCGACCACAAGGTCGATTCGGTGTGCCCCTACTGCGGGGTGGGCTGCCAGCTCACCTACCATATCAAGGACGACGAGATCCTGTATGTGGAAGGTCGCGAAGGCCCCTCCAACCAGAACCGGCTATGTGTCAAAGGGCGCTTCGGCTATGACTATCCACGCCATCCGTCGCGGCTGATTACCCCGCTGATTCGTCGTGAGGGCGTGGCCAAGGGCATCGACCCGGACTTTGATCCGGCCAAGCCGCTAACGCATTTCCGCGAGGCGAGCTGGGACGAAGCGCTGGAAATCGCCGCCGGCGGGCTTGTGGACCTTAAAGCGGCCCATGGCCCTGGCGCTCTGGCCGGTTTCGGCAGCGCCAAGTGCTCCAACGAAGAGGCGTGGCTGTTCCAGAAGCTGGTGCGCACCGGCTTTGGCTCCAACCACGTCGATCACTGTACTCGTTTGTGTCACGCAAGCTCGGTGGCGGCATTGATGGAGTGCATCGGTTCAGGCTCGGTCACCGCCTCCTTCATGCAGGCCGAGCAGGCCGACGTGGTGATCCTTACCGGCTGCAACCCGGCGGTGAACCACCCGGTGGCGGCCACTTTCTTCAAGCAGGCTGCCAAGCGCGGCACCAAGATCGTGATCCTTGACCCTCGCGGTCAGTCACTGGATGCCTATGCCCACCTGAGCGTGCGCTTCTCGCCGGGCGCCGACGTGGCCCTGTTCAACGCCATGCTCAATGTGGTGATCAGCGAAGGGCTGTATGACGCGGCCTATATCGCCGAGCATACCGAAGGCTTCGAGGCGCTTAAAACGCACACCGTGGACATGACCCCGGAAGCGATGAGCGGGCTGTGCGGTGTCGAACCCGAGACCATCCGCGAGGTGGCCAGGCTCTACGCCAACGCCGAGCGGGCGATGATCTTCTGGGGCATGGGCATTTCCCAACATACCCATGGTACCGACAACGCCCGCTGTCTGATTTCGCTGGCTCTGGCCTGTGGTCAGACCGGGCGCCCCGGCACCGGCCTGCACCCATTACGTGGGCAGAACAACGTTCAGGGGGCGTCTGATGCCGGGCTGATCCCCATGGTGATGCCCGACTATCAGCCGGTCAGCGATGCCCAGGTACGCGCCGCCTTCGAGGAGCTGTGGAATACCAAGCTCGACCCGGAGCCGGGGCTCACCGTGGTGGAAATCATGGACGCCATCGCCGCAGGCACCATTCGCGGCATGTATATCCAGGGCGAAAACCCGGCGATGTCCGACCCGGACCTCGACCACGCGCGGGCCGCCCTGGCCAAGCTGGAGCACCTGGTGGTGCAGGACCTCTTCGTCACCGAGACCGCCCAGTTTGCCGATGTCATCCTGCCGGCCTCCGCCTGGCCCGAGAAGGACGGCACCGTTACCAACACCAATCGACAGGTGCAGATGGGGCGTGCGGCGTTGCCGCTACCGGGCCAGGCCAAGCCGGATTGGTGGATTATCCAGGAAATCGCCAAACGCTTTGGTCTGGACTGGAATTACCAGCATCCACGGGACGTCTTCGCCGAGATGAAACAAGGCATGACCTCTCTCGACCATATTTCCTGGGAGCGTTTGGAGCGTGAGCAGTCGGTGACCTATCCCTGCCCAGCGGAGGACGCGCCGGGGCACGACGTGGTCTTCAGCGATGCCTTCCCCACCGCCAGCGGTCGGGCGACGTTCGCACCCACACGCCCACTGCCCCCGGATGAGCCGGTGGACAACGACTACCCGACAGTATTGACCACCGGGCGTCAGTTGGAGCACTGGCATACCGGTTCCATGACCCGGCGTGCCAAGGTGCTCGACGACCTGGAGCCGGAAGCCGTGGCCAGCCTGGCGCCCGCTGAGTTTATCCGCCTGGGTATTGCCCCGGGCGATGATTTGACCATCGCCACCCGGCGAGGATCCATCACCCTCAAGGCGAGAACCGACCCGGGCATGCCCGAGGGTATGGTGTTCGTGCCTTTCTGTTACGGTGAAGCAGCGGCGAATCTACTCACCAACCCGGCGCTGGATCCGTTCGGGAAAATTCCCGAGTTCAAGTACGCCGCCTGCCGCTTGAGCCGTTCGAACGTGGCCTGATCGGTTACCGCTCCCACCCCCCGCCCATGGAGGAAGCCTCCATGGGCGTTTTCATTTCCAGGCATCATTACCCCGCTTCCTTAGTTGACGTTGCTGCGCCTGTGACAGGTTGATATTCAACGCTAATTGTCCCCTGGAAAATTGTAATGCGATGTAATCCAGCTTTATGGTCGTTACCCAGCATTAGCAAAAAAATATAAATCAACAGGGTTCCAGAGGGTGCGTGGGGTCAGGTGTGTGGCGTCGTGCACTGACCCTGGCGCAACGGAACGTTTAACGGGGAATGTGCATGAACGAAACCCTTGCAGACGCTGGGGAGGCGGCGGCAACGACGGAAGCGCCGTCGATTTTTGCCCGCTTCGTCAATGTCCAGAAGAGCTATGACGGTGTCGAACTGGTCGTCAAGGACTTCAATCTTGATATCCGCAAGGGTGAATTCGTCACCCTGCTGGGGCCTTCGGGCTCCGGAAAGACCACCTGCCTGATGATGATGGCGGGCTTCGAAACCCCCACCCACGGTGAGATTCTCCTCAAAGACGAGCCGATCAATGGCTTGCCCCCGCACAAGCGCGGCATCGGCATGGTCTTTCAGAACTATGCGCTGTTTCCGCACATGACGGTGGCCGAGAACCTTGCCTTCCCGCTCGAGGTGCGCCATCTCAGCAAGGCGGAGATCAACGAAAAAGTCGCCAAGGCACTGGCTATGGTGCGCCTGGAAGAGTTTGGCGACCGCCGCCCGGCGCAGCTCTCTGGCGGCCAGCAGCAGCGCGTGGCCTTGGCTCGTGCGCTGGTCTTCGAGCCTGAGCTGGTGCTGATGGACGAGCCGCTGGGCGCGCTGGACAAGAATCTTCGCGAAGAGATGCAGTACGAGATCAAGCGCATTCACGCCCGCCTCGGGGTGACCATGATCTACGTCACCCACGACCAGACCGAGGCACTGACCATGTCCGACCGCATAGCGGTCTTCAACGACGGCATTGTGCAGCAGCTGGCCTCGCCGGATGAGCTCTACGAACGGCCGGAGAACGCTTTCGTTGCCTATTTTATTGGCGAAAACAACCGGCTGGTTGGCGAGATCAGTGAGCGCCTTGGTGATAACTGCAAGGTGCGCCTGGATAGCGGCGACACGGTGGTTGCCAAAGCGGTGGCGGTGAGCGGCGCGGGCTCGCGGACGACGCTGTCGCTTCGCCCCGAGCGGGTCAGCATCCTGGCGGACGATGCCGACGGCGCACAGTTCGACAATCAGTTTACCGCCACGGTGCAGGAAGTTATCTACCTTGGCGACCATCTGCGCACGCGGGTGTCGGTGTGCGGTAACGATGACTTCATCTTGAAGACGCCCAACGCCCAAGGGTGTGGGGTGATGCGCCCCGGCCAGCAGATCCAGGTCGGCTGGTCGAGCGCCGATTGCCGCGCGCTGGATGCATGAGCCGGACGGCAGTCAAGTGCGCCGTTTATCGGCACCCCATGGTGTCGGCGGCGATGGCAACAATTAACGGAGAATAATCATGAAAACCAGCATCAACAATCGCATTGTCAAGACCGGTGTCGCTGCCCTGGGGGTCTCGGCACTGGCCGTGGCGGTCAGCGCCCATGCCCAGCAGACGCTGAACATTGTGTCCTGGGGCGGTGCCTATAGCATGAGCCAGCACGAGGCCTACGATAAGCCGTGGATGGAGAAGACCGGCGACGAGATCGTCAATATCGACCGCAGCGGTAATGCCCTGGCCGGACTGCGCGCGCAGTCACAAGCCGGCAACGTGACCTGGGATCTGGTCGACATGCTCCCCGCCGATGCCATGATCGCCTGTGCCGAAGGGCTTATCGAGCGGCTCGACCACGATGAACTTCTGGCCGACGCGCCGGATGGCACGCCGCCCAGCGAGGACTTCGTCGACGGTGCCTTGGGTGACTGTTTCGTGGCTTCCATCGTCTATTCCAATATCGTCGCCTTCAACAGCGAGATGTTCCCCGAGGACGACCAGCCCAGCACCATCGAAGATGTCTTCGACCTGGAAAACTATCCCGGCAAGCGGGCGCTGCTGCGCAAACCGATCAACAACATGGAATGGGCCTTGATCGCCGACGGCGTCGATCGTGATGACGTCTACGCCATGCTCGAGACCGAAGAAGGCGTGCAGCGTGCCTTCGCCAAGCTGGATACCATCAAGGATGAAGTCATCTGGTGGGAAGAGGGCGCCCAGCCGCCTCAGCTGCTGGCCGATCAGGAAGTCGCCTTTGCCTCTGCCTACAATGGCCGTATCTTCAATGCCATGGTGACGGAAGACCAGCCCTTCGAAATCATCTGGGATGCGCAGGTGTTCGAGCTGGATGGCTGGGTGGTACCCACCGGCAAGCTCGACAAGGTGAGTGATTACCTCCATTTCGCCACCGATACCCAGCGCCTCGCCGATCAGGCCCAGTACATCTCCTATGGCCCGGCGCGCAAGTCTTCCTCTGAACTGGTCTCCACCCATGCCGACACCGGCATCGAGATGACGCCGCACATGCCGACCTACGGCCCGAACTTCGCAACGGCGCTGCAAAAAGACGACCTGTTCTGGGCCGACTACAACGATGAGCTGACCCAGCGCTTCAACGCCTGGCTGTCCCAGTAAGGCGCTGCCGCCGCCCGGTGATCATCGGGCGGCGGCCTGCCGATAGCCGATCGTTGCTGATCGCTTCTTTCGCCTGACGGAGATACCCACGTGTCCGAACCGCCTGCAGCTCCTCTGACAACGGCCGATGGTGTGCCGCTCAAGGTCAGTCTGCGTCGTGCCGTGCGACGCTCGAAAATCAAGGCGCTGTTGCTGGTGGCGCCGCTCCTGACATTCCTGTTCATCGCCTTTCTGATGCCCTTGGTCGAAATGCTCTGGCGCAGTGTCGATAACCCGGAAGTGTCTACCCATTTATCCCGCACCGTTTCCGCCCTGGAAGGCTGGAACGGTGAGTCGTTACCCGATGAAGCTGCCTTTGCCGCTTTGGCCGAGGATCTCCGCGAAGGCCAGCAGGAACGCAATCTGGGGCTTCTGTCCAGCCGACTGAACTACGAAAAGTCGGGCATGCGATCGACCATCAGCCGCACGGCGCGCCGTGTCGGTACTCTGGAACCCCCCTACCGCGAGTCGCTCATCGAGGTCAACGATACCTGGGGAGAGCTCGATACCTGGAAGCTGATCCAGCGCGAGGCGTCTCCATACACGATGTCGTATTATCTGGCAGCGGTTGATCGCCAGTTGAGTCCGGACGGTGAGATCGTCAAGGTTCCGGAGTACATGCAAATCCACGCCACGCTGTTTTGGCGAACGCTGTGGATGAGCGCGGTCATCACGGGGCTGACGCTGGTGCTCGGTTTTCCGGTGGCCTTCCTGCTGGCGAATCTGCCGATGCGTCACTCCAACCTGCTGATGATTCTGGTACTGCTGCCGTTCTGGACCTCGCTGCTGGTGCGCACCACCACCTGGATCGCCATCCTGCAGTCCCAGGGCGTGCTCAATGACGTCATGGTGGCCCTCGGCGTGGTCGCCGATGAGGCGCGCTGGCAGATGATTCACAACAAGACGGGCACGATCATTGCCATGACGCATATCTTGCTGCCGTTCATGATTCTGCCGCTCTACTCGGTGATGAAGACCATCCCGCCCAGCTACATGCGGGCCGCCCGCTCGTTGGGGGGCAAGCCGTTTCTGAGCTTCCGCCGGGTCTATTTACCGCTGACGATTCCGGGTATTGCCGCCGGCGGTATTCTGGTGTTCATCCTGTCGATCGGTTACTACATCACGCCAGCGTTGGTGGGCGGGCAGTCGGGGCGCTTCATCACCAATTACATCGCCTACCATATGCAGACATCGCTCAATTGGGGACTGGCGGCCGCGATTGCCTCCATCCTGCTGTTCGTGGTGATTATCTGTTACCTGGTGTTCAATCGTCTGATCGGCGTCGACAAGGTCAAGCTGGGGTAAATCATGGCCATTCCTTCCTACGCCACCCGTGGCGAGCGCATCTGGCACTATGTCTTTCTGGTTATCTGCGGCCTGGTCTTTCTGTTCCTGATCGGGCCGCTACTGGTGATCATACCGCTGTCCTTCAATGCGGAGCCCTACTTTACCTTCAGCAAGGAAATGCTGACCTTCGACCCGGCCGGTTATTCGTTGCGCTGGTATCAGGATTTCTTTACCTCGAGCGAGTGGCTCAATGCCATCAAGAACAGCTTCATTATCGGTATCGCATCGACGTTGCTGGCCACGGTGCTGGGGACGGTGGCGGCGCTGGGGCTGACGAGTCGGCACATGCCGGCGCGTGGCGCGATCATGGCGCTGTTGATTTCGCCGATGATCGTGCCGTTGATCATTTCCGCGGCGGCGATGTTCTTCTTCTTTTCCAAGGTCAATCTCGCCCAGACCTACGTAGGCGTGATCCTGGCCCACACGGCGCTGGGCATTCCCTTCGTGGTCATCACCGTGACGGCCACGCTATCGAGCTTCGACACCACGCTGATCCGCGCCGCGCATAGCCTCGGCGCCAATCCCACGCGGACCTTCTTCAAGGTGGTGCTGCCGCTGGTCACGCCAGGGGTGGTGTCGGGGGCGCTGTTCGCCTTCATTACGTCCTTCGACGAGGTAGTGGTGGTGCTGTTCATTGCAGGGCCTGAGCAGCGCACCATGCCGATCCAGATGTGGTCGGGCATTCGCGAGCAGATCAGCCCGACGATCCTTGCGGTGGCCACGCTACTGGTGCTGCTGTCGATGCTGCTGCTCACCACTCTGGAGCTGTTACGCCGTCGCGGCGAGCGGCTTCGGGGCGTCACCCCGGGGTAAGCAAAAACAAAAAAAGGGGAGGCCAAGCCTCCCCTGTCTATCTAGCGCGTGGTTGATCGCAGTACCTGGCTAGCCTTGAGCCAGCTTCAGCGAGGGGGCGTCATGCTGCAGATTCTCGAGCATGCGCTTGGCGTACCAGTCGACAAAGTCAATAACGCCAAACTCGTAGGTCTCGGAGTAGGGGCCGGGCTGGTAAGCCTTGGAGTTGATACCGCGCTGGTTCTCCTCGGCCAGTTGGCGATCCTGGTCGTTGGTGGCATCCCATACGCGGCGAAGCTCTTCGGGGTCGTAGTCGACACCCTCTTCGGCGTCCTTGCGCACCAGCCATTTGGTGGTCACCAGGGTTTGCTGCGGGCCAAGCGGCAACACGCGGAACACGACGGCGTGGTCGCCCATGAAATGGTTCCATGAGTTGGGCAGGTGCAGGATGCGCAGGGAGCCCATGTCGGGGCTTTTCAGGCGGCCCATCAGCTTCTTGCAACCGGGCTGGCCGTCCATGGTCATGGATACGATGCCATCCAGCAGCGGCGTGCGGGTCAGACGGTTCTGCTGACCATGCCGCGTCAGCTGGTAGGGCACCTGCTCCTCATCCCAGTCCGCCTGCTTGCGGGCCACCAGCGCCTTGTAGGCGGGCGTGGCGCGCGGGTCGTCAGTGTCATCGAATTCCTGCAGCGAGTTCAGCAGCTCGGGGTGGGCGCCGTTGCAGTGATAGCACTCGCGGTTGTTTTCGATGACCAGCTTCCAGTTGGCCTGCTCGACGATACTGGACTCGGTGGCGACCTTGACGTTGTCCATCTGGTAAGGCTCGAGGTAATGCTCGAGCGTTGTCAGAAAGTCGTCAATCGCGGGCGGTTCATCGCTCAGGTTGATAAAGATGAAGCCGCCGGCGGTACGCACGTTGACCGGCTTGAGGCCAAACTGCTTGAGGTCGAAGTCAGTGCCCATGTCGCTGCCGGCAAACAGCAATCGACCATCAAGTTCGTAGGTCCACTGGTGGTAGGGGCAGACGAGCTTTGCCACCTTGCCTTTATCTTTGACGCAAAGACGCGACCCGCGGTGGCGGCAGACATTGTGAAACGCATGGATGGCGCCTTCATTGCCACGCACGATGACAATGGGATTGTCACCGATATCCAATGTCATGAAATTGCCCTTGGCCGGGATTTCGCACGTCATGCCGGCAAACAGCCACTCTTTCTCGAAGACCTCCTGCATATCAAGCGCGAACAGACGGGCATCATTGTAAAACGGCTGCGGAAGCGAAAAGGTACGCGCTCTTTCCTGCAGCATCTGAGCCGTGGACTCACGCGCCGCAGCGAGTGGGTCGTCCATCCGATTAGAAACACTTTTTTCCATTACCAGTATCCTCGTAAACCTCCGCTCCCCCCTCAAAGGGCTGCGAATCGGCCGATAGTCAAGATTGCGTATCTTGTTGTTCTGTTCCGTAACCTGGCGCTTGATGCAAATGTGGCCCGACGACAGGAACCGATTGTGTTGCAGGTGCCTCCCTGCCAGTTATCTACCCGCGACATCAGGTGGCGTCGTGGCGACTAAAACAGAGGTTTCTAAACGATAAAGAGGGGCACGAGGTAAGTGCGAGTCGCTGTGAGGCAAGTCGGTCGGCAGGCGCGTCCCCAAAATGCAGCTCAAAGGTGCCGACCGTATCGCAGAGACGGTTCGGTGATGCATGGTGATGAAGGCTGTTCAGGCAGAGGCGACAATGACAACTAATTTCTTCAACCCGGTCACGACCCAAACCTGGACCAACGGCCGCCACCAGGTGCGGTGCGTCAAGATCATCCAGGAAACCCAGGATGTGCGCACATTCTGCTTCATGGCCGAGCAGCCCGTGCTGTTCTTCTTCAAGCCCGGTCAGTTCGTGACCCTGGAGCTTGAGATCGATAACCAGCCGATCATGCGCTCCTACACGATTTCCAGCTCGCCTTCGATTCCCTACAGCTTTTCCATTACCGTCAAGCAGGTGCCGGGCGGCAAGGTCTCCAACTGGCTGCACGCCAACCTGAAGGTGGGTGACGAACTGGTCGTGCACGGGCCGGTGGGTAACTTCAACTCCATCGATTACCCCGCCGAGAAAGTGCTGTTCCTCTCGGGCGGCGTGGGCATTACGCCCTTGATGTCCATGACGCGCTGGCTTTTCGATACCAACGCTGCGGTCGACGTCGAGTTCATTCACAGCGCCCGTGCGCCCCGGGATGTGATTTATCACCGCGAGCTGGTGCATATGTTCTCGCGCATCCCCGAGTTCAAGCTGCATATCATCTGCGAGAGCAAGGAAGATATCGGCGAAGCCTGGGCCGGCTACCGGGGCTACCTCACCCAGCCGCTGTTCGAGCTGATGGTGCCGGACTTCATGGAGCGGGAGATCTTCTGCTGCGGCCCGACCCCTTACATGAACGCCATCAAGAATATTCTGCGCAGCAACAACTTCGACATGGATCACTACCATGAAGAGTCGTTTGGCGCCACGCCGGTCGAGGTGCGCGAGGATGTGCGCGAGTTGGCCGAACAGGCCGAGGTCGAAGCCGAAAACGTCGATACCCGCGACCTGCACAGCATCGAGTTTGCGTCCACGGGCAAAAGTGTCCGCATCCAGCCCGAAGAGACGGTTCACTCGGCGGCAGCGAAGCTTGGCCTGCATATTCCCAAGGCCTGCGGTATGGGGATTTGCGGCACGTGCCGGGTAGCCCTCAAGTCCGGTGAAGTGGAGATGGAGCATAACGGCGGCATCACGGAAGAAGATATCGAAGAAGGCTACATTCTGTCGTGCTGCAGTCGGCCTAAGGGCAATCTGGTGGTGGATTTCTAGCCCTGCAGGGATATGGCGAGCCAGGTTCAAGCGCCCTAAACGGCTACTGTCCGTCTAGGGCGCTTTGCTTTTCGGGCGGTGCGGCATCCGCCGGAATGCCGGGTGTGTCCGCGCTGCTGGCGGTGCCTGAGCGGCGGCTTCTGGAGCGCTCTTTGCCATGCCGCTGGCTAAATCTTGCCGATGTCGCAAATGCATCGAGTGGTGACGTCGGCAAGCATCTTGGGGCCGGACACCAACGATAGTATCGCGGTAATAACGCGTTGATAGGGACTTGGGTTGATCGCGACCGGGGTTCATCAGCATCAAGAGTATATTCAGCACTTAACAAAAAGTGACTCATCAGGAGGCGCTAATGCTTCAAGATAATTTTTCCCCCAATGCTCGCCTGGCCCATTACGACAGCTTGCTCGCCGAGGCAATCGCTGAAGAAACGGATCGCCAGGAAGCGCATATCGAGTTGATCGCCTCCGAAAACTATACCAGCAAGCTTGTCATGGAAGCACAGGGCACCCAGCTGACCAACAAGTATGCGGAAGGTTACCCTGGTCGCCGTTATTACGGCGGGTGCGAGTTCGTTGACAAGGTCGAAGCCCTGGCTATCGAGCGCGCCTGTGACCTGTTCAGCGCCAATTACGCCAACGTGCAGCCGCATTCCGGCGCCCAGGCCAATGCGGCGGTGTTCATGGCGCTGGTCTCGCCCGGCGACACAGTGCTGGGCATGAGCCTCGCCCACGGCGGGCACTTGACCCACGGTGCCGCGCCCAACTTCTCGGGCAAGCACTACAACGCCGTGCAGTACGGCCTCAAGCCGGAAACCGGCGAGATCGACTACAAAGAAATGGAGCGCCTGGCGCGCGAGCATCAGCCGAAGATGATCATTGCCGGGTTCTCGGCCTATTCGCGCGTGGTGGACTGGCGGCGTTTCCGCACCATCGCCGACGAGGTGGGGGCTTACCTGCTGGTCGATATGGCGCACATTGCCGGTCTGGTGGCTGCTGGTCTCTATCCAAGCCCGCTTCCCTATGCCCATGTGGTGACGACCACCACCCACAAGACGCTGCGTGGTCCGCGGGGTGGTCTGATCCTCTCCGCCGATGGCGACGAAGCGCTGTACAAGAAGTTGAACGGCGCGGTCTTCCCGGGCCAGCAGGGCGGCCCGCTGATGCATGTCATCGCCGCCAAGGCGGTGGCCTTCAAGGAGGCCATGAACCAGGAGTTCGTGCGCTACCAGCAGCAGGTGATCGACAACGCCCAGGCCATGGCCACGGTGTTCATGGAGCGTGGCTACGACGTGGTATCCGGCGGTACCGACGACCACCTCTTCCTGGTCTCGCTGATTCGCCAGGGCGTCACGGGTAAAAATGCGGATGCGGCCCTGGGGCGTGCGCATATCACCGTCAACAAGAACACGGTGCCCAACGATCCCCAGAGCCCCTTCGTGACCTCCGGTCTGCGTCTCGGCACCCCGGCGGTGACCACGCGCGGCTTTGATGCCGAGGAGTGTGGCGAGCTGGCTGGGTGGATCTGCGACATCCTGGACGAGCTGGCAATCGGGCACGATACCGATGCCATTGAAGCCGAGGTGCGCGCCAAGGTGTCCGAGGTGTGTGCCCGCCATCCGGTCTACGGCGCCGCCGTCGCTGAAACCGTCGAATCCATTGCTTGAATTGGCTTGCCGGCAGGGCCCGGCGCGGCTGAACTGAGGAGACATCTATGCAACGCTATTCCGGCTTCGGCCTGGTCAAGCACGCGCTGAGCCACCACGAGAATTGGGAGCGCCAGTGGCGTAATCCCACGCCGAAGAAGCAGTACGATGTGATCATCGTCGGCGGTGGTGGCCATGGCCTGGCCACGGCCTACTATCTTGCCAAGGAGTTCGGCGTCAAGAACGTGGCGGTGATCGAGAAAGGCTGGCTGGGCGGCGGCAACACCGCCCGTAATACCACCATCGTACGTTCCAACTATCTGTGGGACGAATCGGCCGCGCTTTACGAACACGCCATGAAGCTGTGGGAAGGGCTTTCCCAGGACCTGAACTACAACGTCATGTTCTCCCAGCGGGGGGTGCTCAACCTGGGGCATACCCTGCAGGACATGCGCGATATTCAGCGCCGCGTCAACGCCAACCGCCTGAACGGTATCGACGGCGAAGTGCTGGATGCCCAGGGTGTTCAGTCGCTGGTGCCGATCATGGACTGTTCCAAGAACGCTCGCTACCCGGTGATGGGCGCCTCCTGGCAGCCACGTGCCGGCGTGGCGCGCCACGATGCGGTGGCCTGGGGCTATGCCCGCGGCGCCGATGCCCACGGCGTGGACATTCTGCAGCAGACCGAAGTCACTGGCTTCAAGATTCGTGACGGCCAGATCTACGGCGTACACACCAACCGTGGCGATATTGAGGCCAAGACCGTGGGCTGCGTGACCGCCGGCAACTCAAGCGTGCTCGCCAAGATGGGAGGCTTCAATCTGCCGGTGGAATCCCACCCGCTGCAGGCGCTGGTGTCCGAACCGATCAAGCCGGTACTCGATACGGTGGTGATGTCCAACCAGGTGCATGGCTATATCAGTCAGTCCGACAAGGGCGACCTGGTCATCGGCGCAGGCATCGACGGCTACAACGGCTATGGCCAGCGCGGTAGCTACCCCACCGTGGAGCACACGCTCCAGGCGATCGTCGAGATGTTCCCGATCTTCTCGCGGGTGCGCATGAACCGCCAGTGGGGCGGTATCGTCGACACCTGCCCGGATGCCTGTCCGATCATCTCCAAGACACCGGTGAAAGGTCTGTACTTCAACTGCGGTTGGGGCACCGGCGGCTTCAAGGCGACGCCGGGATCGGGGCACGTGTTTGCCGCCAGCCTGGCCAAGGGGGAAATGCACCCCATCGCCGAGCCGTTCTCCATGTTCCGCTTCCACAGCGGTGCGCTGATCGACGAGCACGGCGCTGCCGGCGTGGCCCACTAAGGAGTATCCGCATGTTTTATATCTATTGCCCCTACTGCGGCGAACACCGTGAGGAAGAGGAATTTCACCCCAAGGGCCAGGCGCATCTCGAGCGACCCAAGGAGCCCGAGGCGTGCAGTGACGAGGAATGGGGCGACTACCTGTTTTTCCGCGATAACCCCCGTGGCGTGCACCATGAGATGTGGGTGCACGCGGTGGGTTGCCGCAAGTTTTTCAACATGACGCGTCACACCGTGAGCTACGAGATTCTCGAGACCTACAAAATGGGCGAGCAGCCGTCGATTACCGCCGACAGCCAGAACCAGCCTCGCGAGGCCGCCGCGGTAAGCCACAAAGAAGGAGTGCGGGCATGAGCCAGTCCAAGCAACAAGTGTACCGCCTTAACACGGGCGGCCGTATCGACCGCTCCCGCACGTTGAGCTTCACCTTCAACGGCGAGCGTTACCAAGGGCATCCGGGGGACACCCTGGCCTCGGCGCTGCTGGCCAACGGCGTGGATATCGTCAACCGCAGCTTTAAATACTCGCGCCCCCGCGGCATCGTCGCCGCCGGTGCCGAAGAACCCAATGCCATCGTACAGCTGGGCAGCAGTGAAGCTGGCCAGGTGCCCAACGTACGCGCCACCCAGCAGGCGCTGTATGACGGCCTGGCCGCCAGCAGCACCAACGGCTGGCCGAACGTCCAGCGCGACCTGATGGGCTTGGTCGGCAAGCTGGGCGGGCAGTTCATGCCGCCGGGCTTTTACTACAAGACCTTCATGGCGCCGGCCTCGATGTGGCTGACCTACGAGAAGTACATCCGCAAGGCGGCGGGGCTGGGTCGCAGCCCCATGGAAACCGATCCGGACAGCTACGATCACTTCAATCAGCACTGCGACGTGCTGGTCGTCGGCGCAGGCGCTGCAGGCCTGGCGGCGGCGCTGGCCGCCGCGCGCAGCGGCGCCCGGGTGATGGTGGCCGACGAGCAGGAAGAAATGGGCGGCTCGCTGCTGGCCAGCCGCGAAACCCTGGAAGGCAAGCCGGCGGATCAGTGGGTGGCCCGGGTGCTGGACGAGTTGGCCGGCTACGACAACGTCACGCTGCTGCCGCGTACCACGGCCAACGGCTACCACGATCACAATTTCGTCACCCTGCATGAGCGGCGCACCGAGCACCTGGGCGATACGGCGCCGGTGGAAAACGGCCACCGTCAGGTACGCGCGCGCCTGCACCGGGTGCGTGCCGGCCAGGTGATCCTGTCCACGGGCGCCCACGAGCGGCCGCTGGTTTACGCGGGCAATGATGTGCCGGGCAACCTGCTGGCCGGCGCCGTGTCGACCTATATTCGCCGCTACGGCGTAGCGCCGGGCCGTAAGCTGGTGCTCTCCACCAGCAACGACTATGGCTACCGCGCTGCCCTGGACTGGAAAGAGGCCGGCTGTGAGGTCGTCGCTATCGTGGACGCCCGCGAGGCGCCGACGGGCGACTGGGTCGATGCCGCCCGCGCCCAGGGTATCAAGATCATTGCCGGCAGTGCCGTTATCGAAGCGAAGGGCAGCAATCGGGTGACCGGCGCACGGGTCGCCAAGATCGATATTGACGCGTTCAATGTCAGCGGTCCGGTTCAGGAACTGGCCTGCGACACCATTGCCAGCTCCGGCGGTTACAGCCCGGTGATCCACCTGGCGTCCCACACCGGTGCGCGGCCAACCTGGCGCGACGATATTCTCGGCTTCGTACCGGGGCTGGTGAAGGGCGTGCAGGCGTGTGGCGGTGCCAACGGCTGCTACGCGCTGGCTGACGTGCTTGCCGAAGGCGTCGAAGCGGGCATCAAGGCGGCCGCCGCCATGGGGCATGCCGCCCAGACGGTCAGCCTGCCGAGCGCTGAGCACCTTCAGCAAGGGCCTGCGGTAGCCCTTTTCCAGGTGCCCCACGAGAAGCCCACGCTGCGCGGCCCCAAGCAGTTCGTCGACCTGCAGAACGACGTCACCGCCGCGGGCATCGAGCTTGCGACCCGGGAAGGCTTCGAGTCCATCGAGCACATCAAGCGCTACACCGCGATGGGCTTTGGTACGGATCAGGGCAAGCTTGGCAACATCAACGGCATGGCGATTGCCGCTCGTTGTCTGAATCGCTCGATTCCCGAGGTGGGCACCACGGTGTTCCGCCCTAACTACACCCCGATCACCTTCGGCGCCATCGTTGGTCGCCACTGCCGTGACCTGTTCGACCCTGAGCGCTACACCGCGCTGCACCAGTGGCACGTGGAGCGCGGCGCCGAGTTCGAGGACGTCGGCCAGTGGAAGCGCCCCTGGTACTACCCGCAGAAGGTGAGCGGCAAGACCGAAACCATGCACGAAGCGGTGGCCCGCGAGTGCCTGGCGGTGCGCGAGAAAGTCGGTATCCTCGATGCCTCGACGCTTGGCAAGATCGATATCCAGGGGCCTGATGCGCGTGAGTTCCTGGCGCGGGTCTATACCAACAAGTGGGAAAAACTGGCGGTTGGCCGGTGTCGTTACGGCCTGATGTGCAAGGACGACGGCATGGTCACCGATGACGGTGTAACCAGCTGTCTCGCCGACAACCACTTCTTGATGACCACTACCACCGGCGGCGCTGCGGCGATCCTCGAGTGGCTGGAGTTGTGGCATCAGACCGAATGGCCGGAACTGGACGTGTATTTTTCCTCGGTGACCGACCACTGGGCGACCATGACGGTCACCGGACCCGACGCGCGCAAGCTGCTTGGCGAGATCACGGATATCGACCTGGATCGCGACAGCTTCAAGTTCATGGACTGGCGTTCCGGGAAAGTGGCGGGGGTGCCTGCACGGGTCTTTCGCATTTCCTTTACCGGCGAGCTGACCTTCGAGATCAACGTCCAGGCCAACTACGCGATGCACGTGTGGCAGACCCTGTTCAAGCACGGCGAGAAGTACGACCTGACGCCCTACGGCACCGAGACCATGCACGTCCTGCGCGCTGAAAAGGGCTTCATCATCGTGGGTCAGGAAACCGACGGCTCGGTCACCCCGGAAGATTTGGGGATGCACTGGTGTGTCGGCTACGACAAGCCCTACTCATGGATCGGCAAGCGCGCCCTGACGCGTTCCGACACCAAGCGCGAGAATCGCAAGCAGTTGGTGGGCCTCAAGCCCAAGGATCCCAAGGTAGTCCTTGAAGAGGGGGCCCAGATCGTCCTCGATCCCAAGCACGCCATTCCCATGCCCATGGTGGGGCACGTGACCTCCAGCTACTACAGTCCGATCCTGGACTCTGGGTTTGCGCTGGCGGTGGTCAAGGGTGGCCATCAGAAACTGGGCGAGACGGTCTACCTGCCCATGGCGGACGGCCAGACCTTCGAGGCCGAAATCGTCAGTACCATTTTCTACGATCCCAAGGGAGAGCGCCAGAATGTCTAACGCGGCCACCTTCGATACCCGTACCGATACCGCTATCCCGGTAGAATCTCCGCTGGCCTACAGCTATCGGAACAGCGGCGCTCCACGGGCCGGCGGCGCAAGCCGGCTCCAGCTGCGCGAGCGGGCAATGCAGGGGCATTTGATCCTGCGTGGCGGCGCCATCGTGCTCGATGAGGCGGTGCGCGACGTGCTGGGCCTCAACCTGCCCGGCCAGCCCCAGACGCTGGTGCAGGACGCAAGCGGCGAGCGCTCCATTCAGTGGCTTTCCCCGGACGAATGGCTGGTGATCGTGCCCGGCGGCGAGGAGTTTCCGCTGGAGACCAAGCTGCGCGAGCACCTGGGCAGCGCTCACTTCGCGATCAGCGACGTCAGCGGCGGCCAGACTCTGGTCGAACTTTCCGGTGAGGCGGCCCGCGAGCTGCTGATGAAAACGGTGATCTACGACGTCCATCCCAGCCACTTCCCGGTGGGCAAGGGGGTCACGACGGTCTTCGCCAAGGCGACCACCATTATTCGCCGTCCCAGCGAAGACCGTTGGGAGCTGGTGATCCGGCGCAGCTTTGCCGATTACTGCTACCGCTGGTTGCTGGATGCCGGGGCAGAATACAACATCAACGTACAACAATAAGCGGGTCGGCCGGACTGTGTTCCGGCCGTTATTACCTGCCGCTAACCGAGATGCATGCACCATGAGCCGAATGAGTGATACCTGGATACTTGCCGCCCAATGCCCGAGCCGTCTGGGCACGGTGGACGTCGTTACACGCTTTCTCAAAGAGCAGGCGTGCTACATCACCGAACTCAACTCTTTCGACGATCGGCTCGGCGGGCGCTTCTTCATTCGCGCCGAGTTCCGCCCAGAACGTGACGCGTTCGACGAATCGCTCTTCCATGCGGATTTTGCCGCGCGGGCGGACGAATTCGGCATGCAGTTCGAGCTGACACCGCCCGGCAAGCGTACGGGTACCGTGATTCTTGTCTCGAAGGCGGATCACTGCCTGAATGATCTGCTCTACCGCTATCGTACCGGGCAGTTGCCCATCGATATCCGGGCCATCATTTCCAATCATCCGGATCTTGAGCCGCTGGCCACATGGCACGGCCTGCCTTATCACTATCTACCCATCAGCCCCGAGACGAAACTGCAGCAAGAGGCTCAGGTGCGCGACATTATCGCGGAAACCGACGCCGAGCTGGTGGTGCTGGCAAGGTACATGCAGGTGCTGTCGCCTGGCATGTGCGAGCTGCTGGCCGGTCGGGCGATCAATATCCACCATTCGCTGCTGCCAGGCTTCAAGGGCGCCAAGCCCTATCATCAGGCCTACGAGAAAGGGGTCAAGCTGGTCGGCGCCACGGCGCACTACATCAATAACGACCTCGACGAAGGGCCGATTATTGCACAGGGCGTCGAGCCCGTGGACCATACCCATTATCCCGAGGATCTGGTCGCCAAGGGACGTGATATCGAATGTCTCACCCTGGCCAGGGCGGTCAGCTATCATCTGGAACGCCGGGTCTTCTTTTACGCCGGGCGTACCGTCGTATTCAGCAATTAAATAACGAATAAGCGCTGTCAAAAAAGCGCGTTTCATGATCGGGTGACGGCAACCGCTAACAGACGCTGGCTAGCGTTAACTACCCCTTTGCTTGGCTAAAAAGACGGATCAGCAACGATAGACGTCACTGGGCGGTAACTGCCCATAACGTCGTTGTCGTTATGGTCATGTCAAACACTCAATAACTTATAAAACGTTTCAGGCCATGCCTGAGGTTACCTGTTTCTACGATAAGAGGTGTTCCAATGCCTATCAGTGTCTTCGACCTTTTCAAGATTGGTGTAGGCCCCTCCAGTTCCCATACCGTCGGGCCCATGCAGGCGGCGTTCAACTATGTCGCCACGCTGCGCGAACACCGTCTGATGGATCAGGTGGCGCGTCTGGAAGTGCATCTTTACGGGTCGCTGTCCGCGACGGGGGTTGGGCACGCCACCGATCATGCGATCATCATGGGGCTGATGGGGGAGCGCCCCGATAGGATCGATCCCTCGATCATCAATCCAGCCATCCAGGCACTGAAAGAAAGCCAGATCCTGCCGTTGGGTCGAGAAAAAGACGTCCAGTTCGACTGGAAGCAGGATCTTTATTTTCATGAAGAGAGCCTACCTCACCACCCTAATGCCATGAAGCTGGCCGCTTTTACGCATCAGGGCCAATTGGTCTATGAAAACACCTACTATTCGGTGGGGGGGGGCTTTGTCGTCGAACAGGCCCAGGTGGATATGCCGCTGGACGATCTGGGGGGCGTCACCCTGCCGTACAACTTCGACACTGCGGAAGAACTCCTGGCGCTGTGTAAAGACAACCAGCTGAGCGTCAGCCGGTTGATGCTGGAAAACGAAAAAGTCTGGCGCACGGAAGAAGAGGTCAGAGACGAGCTGTGGCGTATCTGGCAGGTCATGTGCGAATGCGTCGACAATGGACTGACGCATGAGGGGATTCTGCCGGGGGGCTTGAACGTCAAGCGGCGTGCCAAGCTGCTTCACCAGCGGCTTGAGGCGGCGGAACAGAATGAGTGCCTGATCGCCTCGACGTTTTCCGCCATGGAGTGGGTAAACATCTTTGCCCTTGCCGTCAACGAAGAAAACGCCGCAGGCGGTCGCATGGTCACCGCGCCCACCAACGGCGCTGCGGGCATCATCCCCGCCGTCCTGCACTACTACATGAAATTCCAGGCCAACGCCTGTGAGAAAAACGTGGTGGACTTCTTGCTGGCGGCAGGCGCCATCGGCATTCTCTGCAAGAAAAATGCCTCGATCTCCGGCGCCGAAGTCGGCTGCCAGGGAGAGGTGGGCTCGGCGTGCGCCATGGCAGCCGCCGGCCTGGCGGATGTCATGGGAGGAACCCCTGAGCAGGTGGAGCATGCCGCCGAAATCGGCCTGGAGCATAACCTGGGCTTGACCTGCGACCCCGTTGGCGGACTGGTGCAGGTGCCCTGTATCGAGCGCAACGCCATTGCCACCATCAAGGCCATCAATGCCGCTCAGATGGCCCTGCACGGCGATGGCACGCATTTCATCTCGCTGGATAAGGTCATCCGTACCATGCGCGATACCGGTCGAGACATGCTGGACAAGTATAAGGAGACCTCCAAGGGTGGCCTCGCCGTCAATGCCATCGAGTGCTAAGCCGCTCAGCTCTGGGAGGTGTCGATAGCACCCCTCCCGACGTTGCCGGTTTCGCCGCTTTCGGGGTGTCGTTATGTCAGCCGGGCTTAGGCCACCAAGCATGCGCAACGTCAATGCGCCTAAGCCTGCATTTGCAGCGCGTGAATAGGAACGTCGCCTTTCAAGATATGCGTCAGAACATAGACAAGTGGTCGTTGTGATATTCCGTATCTATCCCCTGATGCGGTTGTTGATGAATGCTTTCACGGTTAAGCATGGTGATGTCTACCCATCCAGAGATTAAAAAGCCCTCCTGAGTCTTACTGCATTATTGGCCTTCCGTGCGGCGCTTGTTTAGGATCATTAGCGGAACTCAACAAAAAATAGCGAGCCGTCCTCATGAAACCAGACACCATTGCCCTTCACCATGGCTACGCGCCGGATTCACAAAATGCCGTCGCGGTGCCGATTCATCAAACCACGTCGTTTTCCTTCGACAGTGCGCAGCACGCGGCGGATCTGTTTGATCTTAAAGTGGAAGGCAACATTTACTCGCGCATCATGAACCCCACCTGCGCGGTGCTGGAGCAGCGGGTCGCTGCGCTGGAAGGCGGTATCGCCGGGCTGGCGGTGGCGTCGGGGATGGCGGCGATCACCTATGCGATCCAGACCATCGCCGAAGCGGGCGATAACATTGTCTCGATCAGCGAGCTGTATGGCGGTACCTACAATCTGTTTGCCCACACCTTGCCACGCCAGGGTATCCAGGTACGCTTTGCCGACAAGGACGATATTGACGGTATCGAAGCACTGATCGACGAGCGAACCAAAGCGGTTTTCTGCGAAAGTATTGGTAACCCCTCCGGGGGAGTGGTCGACCTGATGAAGCTCGCCGAGGCGGCCCATCGTCACGGGGTGCCGGTGATGGTCGATAACACCACCGCGACGCCGTTTCTGTGTCGGCCCATTGAACACGGGGCGGATATCGTCATCCATTCCGCCACCAAATATATCGGTGGCCACGGCACCACCGTGGGCGGCGTGATCGTGGATTCGGGTGCCTTCCCCTGGGCCGCGAACGCCCATCGCTTTCCACTGCTGACGGAACCCGATGTTTCCTATCACGGCGTGAGCTATACCCGCGATGTGGGCGATGCAGCCTTCATTGCCCGCGCCCGGGTGGTGCCGCTACGCAATATGGGCGCAGCGCTGTCTGCTCAGGCGGCCTGGAATCTATTGCAGGGGCTGGAAACGCTTTCGCTGCGCATTGAGCGTATTTGTGCTAACGCCCTGGCCGTTGCCAAACACCTGGAGAGCCACCCGTTGGTCACCTGGGTACACTATGCCGGCTTGGAAAATCACCCCGATCACGCGCTGGCCAAGCAGTACATGAACGGCCACGCCTCGGGGATTCTCAGCTTTGGTATTGAAGGGGGCCAGGCCGCCGGTGAGCGCTTCTACGATGCCCTGGCGCTCATCCTGCGGCTAGTCAATATCGGCGATGCCAAGAGCTGTTCTTCCATTCCGGCGTCGACCACGCACCGCCAACTGAATGAGGAAGAGCTCAAAACCGCTGGCGTCACGCCGGATATGGTACGCCTATCGATCGGTATTGAGCATATCGACGACCTGCTGGCGGATATTGATCAAGCGCTGGCGGCCTCTCAAACGTAATGGCGCTCACGGAAGCGAGCATGACGCTCCCACGCCAAATGACGGTACCCTAAGCGTTATGCTGGTAGGTGGTTTTATCAGGCTTTTTTTGAGCTGGCTAACGAATTTAGACGTTGGTGAGCCCATCATGCACACTGGCTTAGCCCCATGTTGTAATTAAACAACGCAGTTGAATCAAAGGTTGAATAGTATCTATCGATGATCGCGTTAGATCCTAGGCGACTGAGAAGCGCTTTGACTAACGTCGAAAATGGGCAGTGTCCAATGTCTGACCGGCGGCACTGCAGGAAGGTAAAGCTTAAGGCCTAAAATAAAGGAGAATGCGAGTGAAAATAGGCGCACCGAAGGAAAGCGCCCGGGGTGAAGCGCGCGTCGCGCTCACGCCCGAGAGCGCCCAACATATCCAGAAATTGGGCCACGAGTGTCTGATTGAAACCGGCGCCGGTGAGGCGGCGGGCTTCAATGACGACGCCTATCGCAATGCGGGTGTCAGCGTGCTGGACAGCGCCGATGCGCTCTGGCGCGATGCCGAGGTGGTCATTAAAGTCCGCGAACCGTCCGACGCGGAAGTGACGCTGCTGCGTGAAGGCCAGACCCTGATTACCTTCTTCTGGCCAGCGCAGAACGAGGCGCTGCTGGAAGCCTGCAAGGCGCAGGGCGCCACCGTGGTGGCCATGGACATGGTGCCGCGTATCTCCCGGGCACAGAAGATGGACGCGCTATCGTCCATGGCCAATATCGCGGGTTACCGTGCGGTCATCGAGGCAGGCAACAACTTTGGCCGCTTCTTCACCGGTCAGGTCACCGCCGCCGGCAAGGTGCCGCCTGCCAAGGTGCTGGTGGTCGGTGCCGGCGTGGCGGGTCTGGCGGCGATCGGTACGGCCACCAGTCTGGGGGCGGTCGTGCGCGCCTTCGACGTGCGCCCCGAAGTCTCCGAGCAGATCGAGTCCATGGGCGCCGAGTTCCTGTTTCTCGAGTTTGACGAAAGCCAGGACGGTTCCGAAAGCGGTGGTTATGCGGCGCCTTCCAGCCCCGAGTTCCGCGAGAAGCAGCTGGCCTGTTTCCGCGAGCAGGCGCCGGACGTGGACATCGTTATTACCACCGCGCTGATCCCCGGTAAGCCCGCGCCCAAGCTGTGGCTCGAGGACATGGTCGCCGAAATGAAGCCCGGCTCGGTGATCATCGACCTGGCCGCCGAGAAGGGCGGCAACTGCGACCTGACCAAGCCCGACGAGCGTGTGGTAAGTGATAACGGCGTGGTCGTGGTGGGTTACACTGACTTCCCCTCGCGCATGGCCACCCAGTCGTCGCTGCTCTACGCCACCAATATTCGTCACATGCTGACCGATCTGACGCCCGAAAAAGACGGCGTGATCAATCACAACATGGACGATGACGTGATCCGTGGTGCCACCGTGACGCACCAGGGTGAAGTTACCTTCCCGCCGCCGCCGCCCAAGGTGAAAGCGATCGGTGCGGCCAAGCCCAAGAAGAAAGAAAAGGAGCCTACGCCGGAGGAGAAAAAGGCCGCCGAGCACGCTGCGTTCAAGGCGCAGTCCAAGCGCCAGATCGGCTTGCTGGCCGTGGGTGGCGCGCTGATGCTGCTGCTTGGGCAGGTCGCCCCCGCGTCATTCATGCAGCACTTCATCGTGTTCGTGCTGGGCTGCTTTATCGGCTTCCAGGTGATCTGGAACGTCAGCCACTCGTTGCACACGCCGCTGATGGCGGTCACCAACGCGATTTCGGGCATCATCATTCTCGGCGCCATTCTGCAGATTGGCACCGGCAGTGTGATCGTCGGTATTCTCGCGGCGATCTCGGTGTTGATCGCGACCATCAATATCGTGGGCGGCTTCCTGGTGACACGCCGGATGCTCGCGATGTTCCAAAAATCTTAAGCGGCGGAGACAGACTATGTTAGGTCAAGAATTCGTATCCGCTGCGTCCATCGCGGCGAGCGTGTTATTCATCCTCTCGCTTGGGGGGTTGAGCAATCAGGAAAAAGCCAAGCGGGCGGTGTGGTACGGCATCGTCGGCATGGCAGTGGCGGTGTTTTTTACCGCCTTTGGCCCGGGCATCGGCGGCTACTGGTGGCTGATTCCCATGATGCTGATCGGGGCGGCCATCGGCATCTATCTGGCTAAAAAGGTCGAGATGACCGAAATGCCCCAGCTGGTCGCCGCGCTGCACAGCTTTGTGGGTCTGGCGGCGGTCTTCGTTGCCTGGAGCGCGGATCTGGAGCGCCGTCGAGTGATGGCGGCGCAAGCGGCGGACGCCTCGACGGAAGCGTTCTCTGCCTTTGCGGCGCTGGTGGCCACCAAGGCACCGGACGAGCTGATGTTCCTGCAGGTCGAGGTGGTGCTGGGGATCTTCATCGGCGCGGTGACCTTTACCGGCTCGGTCATCGCCTTTGGCAAGCTGGCCGGCAAGGTCGACGGTAAGCCGAAGCAGCTGCCGGGCGGGCATATGCTCAACGCCGGGGCAGCGGCGCTGTCGCTTCTGCTGGCGATCATGTACCTCAACGGCGCGGGCTTCTGGACGCTGATCCTGCTGGCGGCGCTGGCGTTCTTTATCGGCTACCACCTGATCATGGGCATCGGCGGGGCGGACATGCCGGTCGTGGTCTCCATGCTCAACAGCTACTCGGGCTGGGCGGCGGCTGCCATCGGCTTCACGCTATCCAACGACCTGCTGATCGTCACCGGTGCGCTGGTTGGCTCCTCCGGTGCGATTCTCTCCTACATCATGTGCAAGGCGATGAACCGTAACTTTGTGAGCGTCATCCTGGGCGGCTTTGGCGGCACCCAAGGGCCGGCCGCCGAGATTGAAGGCGAGCAGGTGGCGATTGATGCAAACGGGGTAGCCAGCGCCTTGAACGACGCCGACAGCGTCATCATCGTGCCGGGTTACGGCATGGCAGTGGCGCAGGCGCAAACCGCGGTCAGCGACCTGGTGCGCAAGCTGCGTGCGGCGGGCAAGGAAGTACGCTTCGGTATCCACCCCGTGGCGGGACGCCTGCCAGGCCATATGAACGTGCTGCTCGCCGAGGCCAAGGTGCCCTATGACATCGTGCTGGAAATGGACGAAATCAACGACGATTTCGCCTCGACCGACGTGGTGATCGTGATTGGCTCCAACGACATCGTCAATCCGGCGGCCGAGGAAGATCCCAACAGCCCGATCGCTGGCATGCCGGTATTGAAGGTCTGGGAAGCCAAGCAGGTGTTCATCTGCAAGCGCGGCCAGGGCACTGGCTACTCGGGCATCGAGAACCCGCTGTTCTTCAAGGAAAACAGCCGGATGTTCTACGGCGACGCCCGCGACAGCATCAACTCGCTACTGCCGCTGGTTGAATAGGTTCGAGCCAGTGAGATAGCGACCAAGCAAGAAGCCCGCGAGCCATCGCGGGCTTTTTTTATGCTGTGCATGCCCTCGATACGCCTGCTATGGTCATTGACCGCCTTCTTTTTCGAGTACTTGCCATCATGAACCAACGCCCTGACCCCCGCGTGCTGCTGCGCCTGCTGGGGCTGCTTCGCCCCTATCGGGTGCGGCTGGCCCTGGCAGGCCTGGCGCTTTTGTTGGCCTCGGGGAGCGTTCTGCTGCTGGGCAACGGACTGCGTCTGGTGATCGATCGTGGGTTTCTGGCCGCAAATCAGCAGGCGCTGGCCCAATCGCTGGCGCTGATGCTGGTCGTGGTGACGGTGCTGGCGCTGGCGTCCGCGCTGCGCTATTACCAGGTGACCTGGATCGGCGAGCGGCTGGCGGCCGACCTGCGTCAGCGCGTGTTTGACCATTTATTGACTCTCGAGCCGAGCTTTTTCGAGAGCGCCAGCGACGGCCGCGCCGCCGGCGAGATCGCCTCACGGCTGACGGCGGATACCAGCGTCCTGCAAAGCCTGTTCGGCTCGTCGGTGTCGTTGGCGCTGCGTAACCTGGTCATGCTGGTGGGTGCCGTGGTGCTCATGCTGGTGACCCAGCCGTGGCTGTCGGCGATGGTGCTGATCGGCATTCCGGCGACGCTATTGCCTATCGTGTGGTACGGCCGCCGGGTCAGGCGACTTTCGCGTACCAGCCAGGATCGGGTCGCCGAGCTTGGTCGCTATGCCGAAGAAGCTTTGAGTGGCCTCCAGACACTTCAAGCGTTTACCCACGAGCCGGTGGATAAAGCCCACTACGGCCAGCGCGTGGAGCAGGCGTTCGGCAGCGCCGTGGAGCGCACTCAGCAGCGCGCCTGGCTGACCGGCATCGCCATGCTGGTGGTGTTCACCGCCGTGGGCTTGATGCTCTGGCAGGGCGGTCAGGCGGTGTTGGCCGGCACCATGAGTCCCGGTGAGCTGTCGGCGTTTATTTTCTACGCCGTGCTGGCGGCAGGGGCGATTGCCACCCTGGCCGAAGTGGCGGGCGACGTGCAGCGTGCGGCGGGGGCGGCGGAACGCCTGCTGGAACTGCTCGATACCCAGCCCACTATCCAGTCGCCCACGCAGCCGCAAGCCCTTCCGAGGCCATCGCAGGGCGATATTGCGCTGGAAAACTTAAGCTTCACCTACCCTGGCCGGGAAACCCCGGCGCTGGTCGATGTTGATCTGCATATCCAGCCGGGCGAACGGGTGGCCATTGTGGGGCCCTCGGGGGCGGGCAAAAGCACCTTGTTGGCCCTGTTGCTGCGTTTTTACGATCCAGACAACGGGCACATCACCCTGGATGGCTACGATATTCGCACCCTGGACCTGGTGGCCTTGCGCGGCGTCATGGGGCTGGTGGCGCAGGCGCCGGTGCTGTTCAGCGGCACGGTGGCCGAGAATCTGCGCTACGGCGATCCTCGGGCGAGCAGCGAAAAACTGCGCATGGCGGCCCAGGACGCCAGCGCCCTGGGCTTTATCGACGCGCTGCCGCAAGGTTTCGATACGCCTCTCGGCCCGGGAGGCGTGCAGCTTTCCGGCGGTCAACGTCAGCGCCTCGCCATCGCCCGGGCGCTGCTCAAAGATCCTGCCGTGCTGTTGTTGGATGAAGCCACCAGCGCGCTGGATGCGGAAAGCGAGCGCCTTGTCCAGCAGGCGCTGGATCGGCTGATGGTCGGGCGCACCAGCATCGTCATTGCCCATCGGCTGGCCACGGTGATCGCCGCGGATCGCCTGCTGGTGCTCGACGGTGGCCGATTAGTGGCGGCGGGGACGCACCGCGAGCTGATCACGACCAGTGCGCTCTATCGCCATTTGGTCGCGTTGCAGTTTGGTGGTGAAACGTTATAAAACAGTTGCGTGATCAATACGGGAATTGCCATGTCGAGTTTTCTTCAACGCCTCCGCGCCGTCCACGCCCCTTCGATCGGGCTTGGCTGCATGAACCTTTCCCACGGCTACGGTCAGCAAGTGCCCGAGGCGGACGCGCTGCGCGCCCTCGATTCGGCGTTCGATATGGGCTACCGCCACTTTGATACTGCCACGCTCTACGGCGCCACGGCCAACGAAACGCTGCTTGGCCGCGCGCTGAAGGGCAAGCGTGAGCAGGTGCTACTGGCCAGCAAGGGCGGCATGGCGATTGACCCCGCGACAAGCAAGCGGGTGATCGACGGGCACCCCGATACGCTACGTCGCCAGTGCGATGCCAGCCTTAAACGTCTGCAAACCGATCACATCGACATCTATTACCTGCACCGCCTCGACCGCCAAGTGCCGATCGAGGAAAGCGTCGGGGCGCTGGGCCGCCTGGTGGAGGCCGGCAAGATCGGCGGGGTGGGGCTTTCCGAAATTTCCGCGGCGACGCTGCGCCGTGCGGTGACGGAATACCCCGTTGCCGCCGTGCAGTCTGAATACTCGCTGTGGACGCGCAATCCCGAGATTGCCCTGCTCGAGGCCTGCCGGGAGACGAACACGGCCCTGGTGGCATTCAGCCCGCTGGGGCGCGGGTTCCTGGCCGAGGCAATCAGCGATCCGGCGCGCTTGCCCGAGGGCGACATGCGCCGCCAGATGCCACGCTTCAGTGCGGAAAACTTCCGCCATAACCGGCAGCTGCTCGATGACGTCATCCTGCTTGCCAAGCGTCTGGGCGTCACCTCTGCCCAGCTAGCGCTGGCGTGGATCAATGCCCAGGGCGCCGACGTCATTCCGATCCCCGGCTCCACCTCGATGGCCCACATGCGCGACAACCTCTCGGCCGAGACCCTCTACCTGGACGCCGCCACCTGTCAGCAGCTCACCGCGATGCTGACGCCCGAGCAAGTCGCTGGCGAGCGCTACAGCGAGGCCCAGCAGGCCGATATCGACACCGAAGCGTTTACGCTCACCCGCTAGGAACGGGGATTACCGTGGTCTATAGGTCAAAGCTATTAAATCAGTGATTAAATGCAAATTGAGACTATGGCGATAGTGGTCTAAAACGTTAGATACATAAATGCGGTGTTTGCGGGGTCAGCGTTGGCTAGCGAGCACCCACCGACGGTCATGCTGGCACTTGCCAGCGACGAAAGTAATTGAGGGGAGAGCAACATGAGCGGCAAATGTCCGGTAATGCACGGTGGCAACACCTCTGCGGGCACCTCCAACAAGGATTGGTGGCCGGAAGGTATCAATCTGGATATCCTGCATCAGCAAGATCGCAAATCCGACCCGATGGGTGTCGATTTCAACTATCGTGAAGAAGTCAGAAAGCTCGACTTCGATGCGCTCAAGCGTGACGTTCACGCGCTGATGACCGACAGCCAGCCCTGGTGGCCGGCCGACTGGGGCCATTACGGCGGCCTGATGATTCGTCTAGCCTGGCACGCGGCGGGTACCTACCGCATTGCCGACGGCCGTGGTGGCGGCGGTACAGGTAGCCAGCGCTTTGCGCCGCTGAACTCCTGGCCGGACAACACCAGTCTGGACAAGGCGCGTCGTCTGCTGTGGCCGATCAAGAAGAAGTACGGCAACAAGCTCAGCTGGGGGGATCTGTTCATTCTCGCGGGCACCGTTGCCTACGAATCCATGGGGCTGCCGGCCTACGGTTTCTCTTTCGGTCGCGAAGATATCTGGGAGCCGGAAAAAGACATCTACTGGGGTGACGAGAAAGAGTGGCTGGCGCCCTCCGACGAGCGTTACGACGACGTCGACAAGCCCGAAACCATGGAAAACCCGCTGGCAGCGGTGCAGATGGGGCTTATCTACGTTAACCCCGAGGGCGTCAATGGTCAGCCCGATCCGCTGAAAACCGGCCAGCAGATCCGCGAAACCTTCGCTCGTATGGCGATGAACGACGAAGAAACCGCCGCGCTGACCGCCGGTGGCCACACCGTAGGTAAGTGCCACGGCAACGGCGATGCGGCTGCGCTGAGCGCCGAGCCGGAAGCGTCCGACGTCGAGAATCAGGGCTTTGGCTGGAATAACCCGCACATGGACGGCAAGGCCAGCAATGCCGTTACATCGGGTATCGAAGGCGCATGGACGACGAACCCAACCCAGTTCGACATGGGTTACTTTGACCTGCTGTTTGGCTACGAGTGGGAACTGCGCAAAAGCCCCGCTGGTGCTCACCAGTGGGAGCCGGTGGACATCAAGGAAGAAGACAAGCCGGTCGACGCCAGCGACCCGTCGATCCGTCACAATCCGATCATGACCGACGCGGACATGGCGATGAAGATGGATCCGACCTACCGGGCATACTGTGAAAAATTCATGGCTGACCCGGAGTACTTCAAGCAGACCTTCGCCAAGGCGTGGTTCAAGCTGACCCACCGCGATCTGGGGCCCAAGTCGCGCTACATCGGCCCGGAAGTGCCCGACGAAGATCTGATTTGGCAGGATCCCGTTCCGGCCGGCAACACCGACTATTCCATCGAGAAAGTCAAAAAGCAGATCGCGGAAAGTGGTCTTAGCATCAGCGACATGATCACCACCGCCTGGGACAGCGCGCGTACCTATCGTGGTTCTGACATGCGTGGCGGTGCCAACGGCGCCCGTATTCGTCTTGCCCCTCAGAAAGACTGGGCGGGCAACGAGCCCGAGCGGCTGGCCAAGGTGCTGTCAGTATACGAAAAAATCTCTGCCGACTCGGGTGCCAGCATTGCCGATGTGATCGTGCTGGGCGGCAGCGTAGGCATCGAGAAAGCGGCTAAAGCAGCGGGTTACGAGGTGCTTGTCCCCTTCACGCCGGGTCGCGGTGACGCCACCGACGAGATGACCGATGCCGATTCCTTCGCGCCCCTTGAACCGCTGGCCGATGGTTTCCGCAACTGGATGAAGAAAGACTATGTGGTCAAGCCGGAAGAAATGCTGCTTGATCGCGCCCAGTTGATGGGGCTGACCGGCCCGGAATTGACCGTCCTGGTCGGTGGTATGCGCGTCCTTGGCACCAACCACGGTGGCACCCAGCACGGCGTCTTCACCGACCGCGAAGGCCAGCTGACCAACGACTTCTTCGTTAACCTGACCGACATGGGTAACGCCTGGAAGCCTGCGGGCAACAACGCTTACGAAATCCGTGACCGCCGGACGGACGCCGTGAAGTGGACAGCCTCGCGGGTCGATCTGGTGTTCGGTTCGAACTCGCTGCTGCGCTCCTACGCGGAAGTCTACGCTCAGGACGACAACGCCGAGAAGTTCGTGAACGACTTCGTTGCTGCCTGGACGAAAGTGATGAACGCGGATCGCTTCGACCTCATCGTCTAAGTGATCCCGTGATAGACAAGGGCGCTGCCATTAGGCAGCGCCCTTTTTTTGTCGCTATATTTTATTGTCACGTTTTGCCGTTCAGGTATGGCCCGTCGGCTAAGTGGTTACGTCCAGCGCTGGGATGCGCAGCAGCTGGCGTAGCTGAGGTAGTCGCTCGTCCAGCAAGTCCGCCAGGGTGTAGCGATCCAGCACCGCAAAAAACGCCTCCAGGGCCTCGTTGAGCACCGGCGGCAGGCGGCAGGCGGGGGTGATGACGCAGGCGTTTTTATCGCGGAAGCACTCCACCAGGCCAAATTCGGGCTCGGTGTCGCGCACCAGCGCGCCCAGCCGGATGGTGGCCGGGTCGCGCTTCAGCCACAGGCCGCCGTGCTTGCCGCGCAGGGCGGTGAGATAGCCTTTTTGATTGAGCTCCTGGACGATCTTCATTACGTGATGGCGCGAGACGTTATAAGTCGAGGCGATTTCGTCGATCGTCGCGCGCGCCTCGCCTTTCACCGCCAGATACAGCAGCACGCGAATGGAGTAATCGGTAAAACTGGTCAGGTGCATAAGCCGTCCGGGGAGGGTCAAAGAGAAGCATCGGGCAGGCGTCATTGTACGGTGAATCGGTGCCAGGGCGAAGCTTATACAAGCCCCCCCCCGCCGGGTCGAGTGTGGCGATGTGGCAGATTGTCGCTGGGGATTGGCGAGCACACTTAAAGATGTATTATGGATACTACTTTAATAAAACCATGCACGCACCACCCAATCCGTGAGGCTCACCATGCTGACTCAAGACCAAGAAGCGTTAATCGCCGCCACCGCCCCCGTCGTGGCGGAACACCTGAACACTATTACCCAGCGTTTTTACCCGCTGATGTTCGAGCGCTACCCCAGCGTGAAGCCGCTTTTCAATCAGGTTCACCAGCAAAACGGCGCCCAGCCGCGGGCGCTGGCGGGGGCGGTGTTGGCCTACGTGGGGATTCGTCAGGATCCGGTCAAAGCGCGCGAAACGCTGGAAACGGTCGTCAACAAGCACGTGTCGCTGGGTATCCTGCCCGAGCAGTATCCGATTGTGGGCGAGTGCCTGATGATGGCGATTGGCGAGGTGTTGGGTGATGCGCTGACGCCGGAGATTGCCGACGCCTGGGGCGCGCTGTATCAGGAACTGGCCGACCTGCTGATCGACCTGGAAGAAAACCGCTACCAGGAATTTGAGCAGCGCGAGGGCGGCTGGCGCGGTACCCGGCGCTTCCACGTGGCGGCGAGTCAGCAGGAAAGCGCGGTGATTCGCTCGTTCATCCTCGAGCCCGAAGACGGTGGCCCCGTGGCGGCGCATGCCCCTGGTCAGTACATCGGCGTCAAGGTGACCATCGACGGCGAGCCGGTGCATCGTCACTACAGCCTGTCGGCAACGCCCAATGGCCGCGCTTACCGGGTGTCGATCAAGCGCGAGAACGACGGTCGCGTCAGTCGTTATTTCCACGACCAGTTGGCCAATGGCGGGGTGGTCGAGCTACTCCCCCCGGCGGGCGAGATGACGCTGGTACCCGGCGAAGCCCCGCTGATGTTGATCAGCGGCGGCGTGGGTCAGACCCCGCTGCTGCCGATGGCCAAGCAGGCGCTTGGCCAGGGCCGCCGGGTGGTGTATCTGCACGCGGCACAAACCCCCGAGCACTGGGCCTTTGCCGATGAACTACGTGCGCTTGAAAAAGCCTATCCGTTACAGTTCACGCTGGTGACCGTGTTTGAGCAAAGCGACGCCGGCGACCATCAAGGGCGTCTTAACCAGGCACTGCTGGCCGACTATTTACCCGAAGGTGCGCACTGCTACTTCGTTGGTCCCCATGGCATGATGGAAGCCGTCGAGCAGTCGCTGAAGCAGCTGGGCGTGGCAGATTCGCATCGCCACTACGAGCACTTTGGTCCTGCCATGCCCCTCAACGCGGTCAGCGCTGCCTAAGCGGTCGCCCACTTGGCATGTTGCCGACGATAGTCGGCCTGGGCGTGGCTGACGCTGACCGGCGTCAGCCACACCTCGGTACCGGGCAGGCACTGGGCCAGCGCCGCACAGGCGGACGGCGTCAACGCCCCCAGGCGAGGGTAGCCGCCGATGGTCTGGCGGTCGTTCATCAACACAATGGGCTGACCGTCCGGGGGTACCTGCACCGCCCCCAGCGGTATGCCTTCCGAAATGATGCCGCTCAGCGTGCCGCTGAGCACCGGGCCGGTTAACCGCACCCCCATGCGGTCGGCGCGGTTATCGACCTGCCAGGGCGTGTTGAACGCCTGATAAAGGCTGCGGCCGGAAAAACTCGACGCCTGGGATCCAAGGACCATGGGCAGGCGACAGCCGGACGTCGGCATTACTGGCCCAGCCCCCTCAGGCAGCGTGCGTGAGGAGCGGTCGTTGCCCTGCCAGGTTAAATATTGCCCTGCTTTAAGTGGCTGGCCGTCCTCCTCGAGGCCGCCCAGCTGTTCGCGAGCGGTACAGGCGCGGCTGCCCAGCACCTCGGGGGCGTTGAGCCCGCCGGGAAACGCCAGATAGGCACGCAAACCGTGACGCGGCTGCTGAAACACCAGCTGCTGCCCTGAACGCAGGGTAAAGCTGGCGTTCGGCGCCAACGGTTGACCGTCCACCGTCGCCGCGAGGTCGGCACCGGTGAGGGCCAGCCGAACGTCGCCGTGGGCGACGAGCGTCAGACCACCGCCCATGACGATTTCCAGCGTCGCGCTGTTCAGCGGGTTGCTCAGTAGCCAGTTGGCCCAGTAAAACGCGATCCAGTCGGCAGCGCCGCCCTGGGTGACACCCAGATGACCCACGCCAAAGCGTCCTGCGTCTTGAACCAATGCCAGCGGCCCTGCCTTTTTTACCACTAATCCTGCCTGGCTCACGAGCGTTCCTCCATCGGCGTGGTATCGCCACCCTGGGCCTCAAAGTCGGCGCGGGAGATAGACCGGAAGCGTACGCTGTCGCCTGGACGCAATAGCGGTTCCCCGCGTTTGGCGTGCTCAAACAGCGGCACCGCCGTGCGTCCCAGCAGGTTCCAGCCACCGGGTGAGGGCAGTGGGTAAATCGCCGTCTGGCGATCCGCGATGCCCACGCTACCGGCGGCGACGTGGCGTCTCGGGGTTGTCAGGCGCGGCGTGGCGATGGCGTCATCGACCAGCCCCATGAACCCGTACCCCGGCGCAAATCCCAGGGCAAACACGCCGTATTCGTCCCGGCAGTGCCGGTCGATAAGCTCGGCAATACTGAGGCCGGCGCGCTTGGCCACGCGCGGCAGGTCGGGCCCGACACTCTCGTCGTACCACACGGGAATCTCATGGCGCTGGCCTTGCCGGGTATCGGCGGGGGTGAGGTCTGTCAGGGCATGGTGGATCCGCGCCTGGGCTTCGACATGGCTCAACTTGCGGGCATCATAGTGCAGCAGCAGGGTGGTATAGGACGGCACCAGGTCAATCAGCGCGTCGCCAAAGGCCTCGCGAAGTGCCTGGTCTGCCGCCAAGACCCAGGCCATGTTGGCGACATCGATGGTGTCGAACAAACGCACCATCAAGGCTTCCATCCCGGCGGTTTCGATACGCAGCTTCACGCTGACTCCAGCGCGTTGAATGCTTCGCGAATGGCGCGTACGGCGGCCACCGATTCGGGGTTGTCGCCGTGAACGCAAAGCGTGTCGCAAGGCAGCGACAGGGCAGTGCCATCCAAAGCGGTGAGTGACTCGCCTTTAGCCAGCATGACCGCCTGGTCAACGATGGTCGCCTGGTCGTGATGGACGGCGTCGGGCAGTCGCCGCGACGCCAGATGGCCGTTGGCTTCATAGGCCCGGTCGGCAAAGGTTTCAAACCAGAGGGTCAGGCCCAGCTTGTCGGCCAGCTCGCGGTGCGGTTCGGGAGCGGCAGTGGCCATGACCATCAGCGGCAGGCGGGCATCGAAGGCGCGCACCGCGCGCATGACCCCCTCGAGCAGCGCCGGGTTGGCGGCCATATCGTTGTACATGGCGCCGTGGGGTTTGACGTAGCTGAGCTGGGTGCCCTCTGCCTGGCAGATGCCCGCCAGGGCGCCCATTTGATAGAGCACCATATCCTCGACTTCGCCGGGCGAACAGGCCATGGAGCGTCGGCCAAACCCCATCAAATCCGGGTAGCCCGGGTGCGCGCCGATGCGCACCTTGTGCTTGGCCGCCAGCCTGACCGTTCGGCGCATGACGTGCGGGTCGGAGGCATGGTAGCCGCAGGCTATGTTGGCGCAGTCAACAAAGGGCATCACTTCGTCGTCCAGGCCAATCGACCAGTTGCCAAAGCTCTCGCCCATATCGCAGTTGAGCAGCGGAAGGGTCATGGGGCCTCCTGTTTGTTATCCAAGCGCCAGTCGAGCGACGAATCGTTGTGCCAGCCAATCTTTATTCACTATATGGACGGGTAGCCGTCACTGCCAGCCGTTTTTGGCGTCGCCAAGGGTATCGTGCTGTTGTGCCGTGGAAAAAGGGTTGACGCTTAAGCAAGGTAAGATTATCAACGACACTACGCTATAGGCTTAAAGGTGATGAAAAAGCACCGCCTACGTCAAGCTCGCCACCACACGGCACGACACCACCATACTGACAAGAGGGCTTCTATCATGCGTATCCGTATTGCCACGCCACTGCTTCTGGCGACAGCGTGCAGCGTCGCTGCCACCGCCCAGGCCGCCGATTGGACCATGGCCACGCCATATGGCGATGCCAGTTTTCATACCCAGAATACCAAGCAGTTTGCCGAAGACGTTGCCGAGGCAACGGATGGAGACCTGACCATCAACGTGCAAAGCGGTGGTGCTCTTGTGTCTCACGGCGAGATCAAGCCGTCGGTACGCCGTGGCACCATTGCCGCGGGGGAGATATTCCTCTCGGTACTCTCCAATGAAAACCCGATTTTTGAGGTGGATACCCTACCTGGTGTGGCCGGAGGCTATGAAGAGGCCTATGCGCTTTGGGAAGCCACCAAGCCAATCATCAGTGACCTCTTTGAGGAAGAAGGCCTGATCCCGCTTTACGCCGTTCCCTGGCCGGCTCAGGGTATTTACACCGCTGAAGAACTGACTGACCCGGATCAGTTTGACGGCTTGCGCGTGCGGGCGCCCAATATCAATACCCAGCGGTTTATTGAAAACCTGGGGGGAAGCCCGACGGAGACGGAAGAGTCCGATATCCCCACGGCGTTCAGCACCGGCCGCGTGGATGCCATGATCACCTCGAGTTCTACGGGCAATTCGATGGCTGCCTGGGATTACGTCTCGCATTACACCGATGCCAACCTCTGGCTGCCCAAGAATATCGTCTTTATCAATCAGCGCAGCTTTGACCAGTTGGACGACGACACCCAGGATGCCTTGATGGAAGCGGCCGAGAAAGCCGAAGAGCGCGGCTGGGAAATGAGCCGTGAAGATAACCAGGAAAGCCTGGCGATACTCAAAGAAAACGGCATCACCGTTTCCGAACCCAACGAGGATGTGGGGGAGGCGCTGCAACAAGCGGGTGATGAACTGTTTGCCGATTGGGAATCCCGGGCTGACGATCAAGCCAAGGAAGCGCTGCAGTCATACCGTGATCAACTTGAGGATTGATGACCTGTGTTGAGCGGCGCAGATACTGCGCCGCTTTGCGCGCAAGAGGCCAAACCGATGACGTTCAAATTCGATAAGCTTTATCGCCTGGGTGCCTGGGGCGCTGCGCTTTGCATGATCGCGATTTGCGCGCTGGTCTCGACCCAGGTGTTTTCTCGGTTGGTCGATGCGCTACTGGTCATGGTCGGTAGCGCGCGACTAAACATCAGCATCACCGGCGTCTCTGAAATGGCATCTTATCTGCTGGTTGGTGCCACCTTTCTAGGCTTGGCGTATACCTTCGTCCACCACGCCCATATCCGGGTAACCTTGCTGATTACCCGGCTTCCCTCGACGCTCCGAGTCTGGTTCGAGGTGTTTGGCTTGATGGTGGCGCTGACGCTTAGCCTGCTGCTCTGCTACGGGTTGATTGCGTTGATCCGCGAAAGCATCGCCTATAACGATGTTTCCTCAGGCTTTTTGTCGATTCCGCTGTGGATTCCCCAAGCCGTGTTGGTGACCGGCGTTGCCTTGCTGTGTTTGGCGCTGGGCGAGGCGCTGGTGATGGCGCTGCGCCTGGCATTCAAGGACCCATCACGTTTTCGCGAAGTCATGGCCAGCGAAGAAAACAACGACCCCTGAACCTTGTGGGAGATGCCCTGTGCTGCTACTTAGTGTCGTCACCATCCTGACCCTGCTGGTGCTGTTGGGCAGCGGCGTTTGGATTGCCTTTGCGTTGATTGGCACCGCCTGGATAACGCTCTCCATGTTCAGTTCGTTTGAACCAGGCCCGGTGCTGGCGTCTGATTTTTGGGGGGCGAGTTACGGTTGGGATCTCACCGCGCTGCCGATGTTCATCTGGATGGGCGAGATCCTGTTCCGCTCGGGGCTGGCCGATAACATGTTTCGTGGGCTTTCGCCCTGGTTAAACCGGTTCCCTGGGCGTTTGCTACACACCAATATCATCGGCAGTGGCATGTTCGCGGCGGTGTGTGGCTCGTCGGCGGCCACCTGTGCCACGGTGGGCAAGATGACCTTACCGGAGCTGGAACGCCGGGGTTACGACCCGCAGATGGCGATTGGCACTCTGGCGAGTGCCTCGACACTGGGGTTGTTGATTCCTCCCTCCATCGTGCTGATCGTCTATGGCGTCGTGACCGAGCAATCCATCTCGCGGCTGTTTATGGCAGGCATTGGCCCTGGCCTGATGATTCTTTCGATGTTCATGGGCTATCTGGTGCTTTGGTCGCTGCTCAAGGGCAACCGTGCCGGGCTGACCGGTAATGACGAGTCGGGAATGAGCTTTGCCGAAAAGCTGCGTAATACCTGGTCGCTGATCCCCATCCTGTTGTTGATTGGCGGGATTATCGTGTCGATCTACGGCGGCTTGGCGTCGCCCACCGAGGCGGCGGCGGTCGGGGTGGTGCTGTCGATGATCATTGCGCGGTGTAATGGCCACTTCAACCGCGAAATATTTCACAGCTCGCTGTTCGCGGCGGTGCGCACGGCGTGCATGATCGCCTTCATCATTGCCGGGGCGTCATTTCTTACCTCGGCCATGGGCTTTACCCAGGTCCCGATGAAGCTGGCGCAAGCGATTGGGGAAATGGGCCTGTCGCCGACGATGCTGCTGATCGCGTTGACGGCGCTATTGCTGGTGATGGGCTGTTTTCTGGACGGGATTTCGCTGATTCTGCTGGTCACCTCGATTATCATGCCGCTGGTGTCCGCCGCCGGCTTCGACCTGATCTGGTTTGGCATCTACCTGGTGATTGTGGTCGAGATGTCGCAAATCACGCCGCCCGTGGGCTTTAATCTCTTCGTGATACAAGGTCTCACCGGGAAGGATATCCTGACCATCACTAAAGCAACGCTGCCGTTCTTTCTGCTGATGCTGGTGGCGGTGGCCTTGATGCACCTGTTCCCCAACATTGCGCTGTATTTACCTTACGCGATGAACCGATAGCCTTGGGAGGCGGCGTCCATGGTCACTGCGGGTTCAGGCAGTGCCTAATGCCCGTACAGTGAGATGCCACCGCGGCCAGTGCGCTTGATGAAATACATGCTCTGGTCGGCGGCATCGATGAGTTCGCGGCCATTACTAAACCCGCCGTCGCTCAGGCAGGCGATGCCGATCGACACCGATACGAAGAGCTCCCGCCCGTCGATCATTTCCATGGGCGTTTCCGCCAGGCGCTTGGCGATACGCTGGGCGAACCGCTGTGCGCCTTTGGCGGTCTCGCCGGGCAGAATGATCAGGAACTCTTCGCCGCCGTAACGGCCGGCGAGATCCCCTTCACGAGCCAGCGATCCCAACACATGACCGAAGCGCTCAAGCACCCGGTCGCCGGTTTGGTGACCGAAGCGGTCGTTGAGTTTTTTGAAGTGGTCAAGGTCGATGAACACCACCGACATGGTGCGTTCCTCTTCCCGACAAAGCGCAAAGTGCAGGTGGAGCTGCTCTTCGAGCCAGGCGCGGTTGGCGAGCCCGGTGAGGGGATCCCGACGGCTGCGCTCTTCGAGCTCGGTCTGGCGTTGGCGCAGGCTCTCGATTTCCTGCTGCTGGGCGTCCAGGCGGGCGTTGAGCGACAGCGTCTGCTGGAAAAGCAGGTGTTGTGCCTGGGTGACCAACGCCTCATGATCGTGCGCAAACGGCATGGTAAGGTCAAACAGATCGGCCAGTGGCGGCAGTTGGCTCTCCACGCTGTTCAGCAGCTCGCTGAGCGAGATCGAAGAGGCGATGTCCACCGGTTCCAGCTTGCTGATCAGCACGGCAAGCAACTGGCTGGGGGTGGAGGACAGCCAGGCGTCGGCAATCAGCCCGGACAGGCGTAGGCAAAACCGGGGAATACCGTCCCGAGTGCTGATCTCGCCGTGGCTGTCGCTGATGGCCTGGGCCAGGGAGGCCGGTACTCCCCATCTCGCGGCGAGCCAGCCGCCTACCGATGGATGGTCGCAGCCAAAGCGCGTGTGTTCGCCATCGCTGATTTGCGAGTGGGAAAGCGGCATGGTGGTGTAGAGCTCCTGGGCATCACGGGGGTAAACCGCCATAAGGGCCAGCATGCCGATATCCTGCAGCAGCGCTGCGGTGAACACGAAGTTCGACTGGTCGGGGCAGAGCTGTTCGGCGAGATAGCGTGCTGCCAGCGCGGCGACGATGGAGCGCCCCCAGATACGTTGAATCTGGTCGTCCGCCTGACGGTCGCGCCAAAGGCTGAAGCTCATCACGGCGGCCAGCGTAGCATCCAGGCCAAGCCGTGAGGTGGCTTCCAGGCATGAATGCGTTTCGGTGTGATGGCGCGCATAAAAGGCGCTGTTGGCAAGCGAAATAAGCCTCAGCGTCAGCGCCGGGTCTCGCTCGATGGCATGGGCATAATCATTCAGGGTGGCGTCCGGGTACCCCGCGACTTCCAGCACGCGAATGGCCACCGTCGGCAGTGACGGCAGCGAGGCACACTGGGTCAAATCGCTCTGCAGAAAGTCCGGGAGTGTCGGTGTGGCCAATTGCTGTGTGTCATCGCTAATGATAATGCCCGTCATGTCGGCTCCTTTTCTTCCTCCAGCTTAATAGCCCGGTTGCTTTTTTTCATCTTATATTGCTAGAGGTGGGGCTAATACCCTTGGTGGAGCTGTAGATGTCGACTAAGCGTTTATGGGTAGGTGCTTCACCGCCGGGGCACTTCCAGATAAGCTGAGTTAAAAGGACAGCGAGACAAGCCATGCAGACGGGCATCAAAGCAGCCGATACGTTTCGGCAGTTGGCGGAAGGAATGGGGCAAGCCGGTACCCCGCATTTTTATCCTACGCTGGTGGAGCGTCTGGCCAAGCTGCTGGGGGTGGATCACGTCCTGGTGGCTCGCGTCAATGCGGGTAATGCCGTCCACGACGACTTGCCGACCAACCTCGCAGAAACCCTGGCGGTCTGGTCCAACGATCGCTTTCTGCCCAACGTAACCTATCCGCTGGCCGGCACCCCCTGCGAGGGCGTGGTCGGTCGTGAACCTTGCCTGTATGCCTGCAATGTTCAGCAGCGCTTTCCCGACGACCATATGCTCGCCGAACTGGGGGCTGAAAGCTACATGGGCCTGCCGTTGTATTCAAGCGACGGCACGCCCATTGGCTTGTTGGCGGTGCTGAAAAACTCGCCGATGTCGCTGAATGGTCTCGCCAGGGAAGTGCTAAGCATCGTGGCGGCCCAGGCCGGCGCCGAGCTAGGGCGCCAGCAGGCCGAGGCGGCTCTCAAGGCCAGCGAGGTGGTGGCGCGGGAAAGCGAACGCCGCCTGGATACGCTGCTCAATCATCTGCCGGGCATGGCCTATCGCTGCCTCAACGATGACCATTGGACCATGGAGCTGGTCAGCCAGGGAGCCTATCAGCTTACCGGGTATCATCCCGATGAGCTGGTGGATAACCACCGAACCAGCTTTGCCGAGCTGATACATGCCGAAGATGCCGAAAGCGTCCTTGAGGAGACCCAGGCGGCCATCGATAACAAGCGCCCTTACCAGGTGACCTATCGGCTGCGCCATCGTGACGGTCAACTACGCTGGATGTGGGAGCAGGGCCAGGCGGTGTTTGATGACGCGGGCGAGGTGCTCTGCCTGGAAGGGTTTATCACCGATGTGACCGAGAGCCAGGAAGCCCAGCGGGTTCAGCAGGCGGTCATGCAGGTAGCATCGACGGTCACGTCGCACGTCGGCGATGATTACTTCCAGCAGTTGATCGGCACCCTGGTCGAATTGCTGGACGCCGATAGCGGCTTTATCGCACTGCTCGACCGTCCTCTCTACGACGCCAACGAGAACACCTCAGCCACCATCAGCACGGTGAGCGTCATCGCCGACGGGGAGGCCTTGCTCAACCAGAGCTTCTTGTTGAACGGCTCACCCTGCGAGCAGGTCATCACTCAACGCGAAGCGGTGTCCCATTGCGGCCACTACGCCCCGATCCCCGGAAAGGCGATCCAGGCCCAGGCCTGGATAGGTCGACGCCTGGATAACGCCGAGGGCGACGCGATCGGCGTGATGATGGTGTTCTACCGCGAGCCGCTGAGTACCAACGCCTTTGCAACCTCGGTGTTGCGTATCCTGTCCACCGGGGCCGCGGCGGAACTGGAGCGGCGTCGCGACCAGCGTCGCATGTATCAGCTGGCGTATGTGGACGGCACCACCGGGCTTTCCAACCGGGTGCGCTTCATGGATATTCACGCCAAGATGTTGCGCGACGCTGCCCGCCGCCTTCAGTCGCTGAGCTTGATCCTGCTCGATATTCGTCGCTTTAAAGAGATCAACGACACCCATGGCCACCAGGTGGGGGATCAACTGCTGTCGACGATCGCCGGGCGCCTGGAGGGCGTCATTCCCGACGGCGGCTTTCTGGCACGTCTGTCCGGCGACGAATTTGCGATATTGCTGGCCAATCCCAGCGAGGCTGAGTTGTCGGCTAAGCTGGATGACCTGCGCGGTGCGGTGGGCAAGACGATTCACCTGGAGCATAACGCCTTCAATCTGCAGGTCAGCATGGGCTTTGCCCGCTACCCTGCCGATGCCACGGTGGCGGCTGAGCTTTTCAAGGCGGCGAGTATCGCGCTGCACTTCGCCAAGCGTGACGGCATCATCTGTCCGTTTAGCCACGACATGATGCATCATCAGCGCCGCCGTCAGAAGATGGCCGAGCGGCTGCATCAGGCGCTGGTGGATAACCGTCTGGCGCTGTATTTTCAGCCCCAGGTCAACCTCGAAACCGGACAGTTGACCGGTGCTGAGGCGCTATGCCGCTGGCACGATGCCGAATGGGGGTGGGTCAGCCCCGGCGAGTTTATCCCCCTGGCCGAGGAACGGGGATTGATTCGCGCGCTGGGCGACTGGGTACTGGGCGAAGCTGCCCGGCAACTGCGCGAATGGCAAACCCGGGGGATCGCCCTGCCGGGACGGCTGTCCATCAATATCGCCGCCCAGCAGTTTGCCGATCCGCAACTAGCGCAGCATATTGCCGAGTTGACCCAAGGCGTGCCCGCCTCCGCGTTGGCGCTGGAGTTAACCGAGAGCGATTTCATGCGTGACCCCGACCAGGCGGTCGAGATCACCCAGGCGATGCGGGCCGCCGGATACGCCTTGTACATCGATGATTTCGGCACCGGGTACTCATCCCTTGCCTATCTTCGGCACTTTGCCGCCGACGCGCTGAAAATCGATATCTCGTTCGTGCGCGAGATGCTCGACAACCAGCATGACCGTGCCATTGTGCAAACCATTATTGCCATGGCCGATGCCCTGGACATGAAAACCCTCGCGGAAGGCGTCGAACATCAAGAGCAGGCCGCGCTGCTGGCCGAGATGGGATGCCTCGACGCCCAGGGCTTTCTGTTTGGACGGCCCAAACCGGCCGATGCGTTTGCGGCGGCGTGGCTGAGACGTTGAGGCGTTTTCACCTTCCCGGCTGCAAGCCAGGTCTATTGGGCTAGACTGCCAGGTTCAACACCTTCAACGGAGTATGTCTATGCGTCTTCTGTTCACCGGCGGCAGCGGCAAGGCAGGCCGCTACGCAACGGCTTACCTGCGCGACCAGGGCCATCGCGTCACCAATCTGGATTGGGTGATATCGGATGTCCCCGGCATCACCACCCTGAGAACCGACCTCACCGATGCAGGCCAGGTGTTCAACGCCTGCCACGCCTACGCTGGGGTCGACGAGCTGGAGCCGGGCACCGGCGTGCCGCGTTACGACGCGATTGTTCACTTCGCCGCCATTCCGGCGATTCTCCATCGTCCGGACAACGAGACCTACCGTATCAATACGTTAAGCACCTACAACGTGTTGGACGCGGCCACCAAACTGGGCATTCCCAAGGTGATCTTCGCGTCCAGCGAGACCACTTACGGCATCTGTTTTGCCGACGGCGAGCAACAACCGGCCTATCTGCCCATTGATGAAGAGCACCCCACCGTGCCCCAGGACAGTTATGCCATGAGCAAGGTGGTCAATGAAGTGACGGCGCGCTCTTTTCAGGCACGTTCGGGCATCGATATCTACGGTCTGCGGATCAACAACGTCATTGAACCCCACGAATACCGCCAGCACTTTCCGGCGTATCTTGAGGATCCGGCGCTGCGTCGGCGCAACATCTTCGCCTACATCGATGCCCGCGATCTCGGTCAGATGGTCGACTGCTGCCTGAAGACGGACGGTCTGGGCTACCAGGTGTTCAACGTCGCCAATGACGACCTGTCGGTGGGCCTGACCAGCGCCCAGGTCATTGAGCGCTTCTACAAAGGGGTGCCGGTTCGCCGCGAGATGGGCGAGTTCGAGACGTTCTACAATATCGACAAGGCACGCCGGCTGGTCGGTTTCGCGCCTCGCCACGCCTGGCGGGAGGAGCTATCGGCGTCTGACAGCCAGCTATAGAGGGGAAGGCAAGCACGTCAGCGGCTAGACGGCTAAACCGCCTGATAGATCAGATTAAAGCCGACTAAAAACATGGCCAGAATCACCAGGCGGTAAAACAGTGCTTCGTTGACGCGACTTTGCAGCCACAGGCCGTTGCGCACGCCGATCCAGGCAATGGGCACCAGTACCAGCGAGGCCCAGGCACTGGTCACGTTAATCTCACCAAGCCACATGTACGGGGCCAGCTTGATCACGTTGACCACGGCAAAGGTGACGGCGCAGGTGGCGATAAAGGTCTCTTTGGACAGCTTGCGCGGCAGCAGGTACACGTTGAGCGGTGGTGCACCTGCGTGAGCCATGAAGCTGGTAAACCCGCAGATGCTCGCCGCCGGTAATGCCCATCGGGAGGAAATGGGCTTTTTGGCGACGGGCTTGAGTAGCATGTAAGCGGCAAACATCAAGGTGATCACGCCGAGGGTCAGGCGCAAGCCCTGTTCGCTCAGGCTGTCGAAAAGCAGCGTCCCTACTGCCACGCCGATGAACAGCCCCGGCACAAAACGCCATACCTCGGCTACCGCCTGCCTGCCCCACCACGCCTTCACCGCAAACACATCCATCACCAGTAACAGCGGTAATAAAAGGCCCGCTGCCTGAGCCGGGCTGATGGCCAGCGCCATCAGCGGCACCGACAGCGTGCCGAAACCACCCGCAAAGCCGCCTTTGGAAACGCCGGTCAGGTACACGGAAAATACGATCAGCAGCCAGGCAATTAGGGAATAGTCGGGGAGCATGTAGGCCTCTGAATACGCTTAAAAGTTGAACCATAAAAAGCCCCGCATCAGCGGGGCTCGTTAGCATAGCATTAGATAAATGTTAGCGGGCGAAGCATCGTCCCATCAAGTTTTCATTAGCCACTCGTGGTCGGGGTCGTTGTGGAATTTCCATACCCGTTTGGGGCCGGCCATCACGTTTAAGTAATAAAGTGAGTAGCCATGGGCAGCACCAACAGGGTGATAGCCCTTGGGTACCAGTACACAGCAGCCGTTTTCTACCGCCATGGTGTCATCAAGGTTGCGGTCATCGGTGTAGACGCGCTGAAAGGCAAAGCCCTGAGCGGGATTGATGCGGTGGTAGTAGGTCTCTTCCAATTGCGACTCGTGGGGCAAGTTATCCACATCGTGTTTATGGGGCGGGTAGCTCGACCAGTTACCCGCGGGGGTGAAGACTTCCACCACCAGCAGGCTATCGGCGGGCTCCGTCTCCGGCAAAATGTCGTGCACATGGCGGGTGTTCGTGCCCTGGCCACGGGTGCTCTGCTTGATGTTGTCCGGTGCAATCAAACGTGGCGCATGATTGCCATGCCCTGGGGCCGCACATACGGCCAACTCAAGGTCGGTGGTCGCTTCCACCGAGTAGCTAACCCCATTGGGTAGGTACACCGCGTAGGGTGGAATCTGTTCAAAGATATCCATGCGCTTGCCGATATCATCAAAGCGGTGCTCACCGCAGGCCACATTGGCGCGCCCTGTGAGCAGCACCAGGCAGACTTCCTGATCATCGCTGCTGGCTTCCAGGCGCTGCCCCTTGGCGAGTTTATGCACCCGAAAGCCGACATGCGTCCAGCCAGCGGAGGCGGGGGTAACGTCAATCACGGTGCCTTGTGCGTCCGGGGCGGTGGGGCGTACCAGTAGTGAAGTCATTCTTCGCTCCTCCTGACGGTTCGGCGACGGTCTAGTCAGCCAAGCGTCTTGAAAATAAAATCTTACGTGGCGGCTTAAACCGCAGCATCGAGCAGAATTTTGCGGCCTTCGCGTAGCGAGCGCTCCGCTGCATCCGCCAATCGCAATGCTTCCAAGCCATCCTGGGCGCCTGCTAGAGGGGAGCGCTTCTCCTGCCACGCATCGACAAAATCACCAATCTCTAATCGATAAGCCTCGGCATAACGCTCTAAAAAGAACCATTTGGGTTTTTCTTCCACTTGCCCCGTCTCGCCGGTAAAGCGCAGCCGGGTATCAGACTCGTTCTGGGCCTGCAGCATGCCTTCGCTGCCAAAGGCTTCGATACGCTGGTCATAGCCGTAGCACGCACGCCGTGAGTTGCTGATTTGACAAAGTTTTCCACTGGCGGTGGTAAGCGTGACCATGGCGGTATCTACATCGCCCGCTTCGCCAATGGCTGGGTCGATGATGCTACTGCCGACGGCAAAAATGCTTTCAATCGGCTCATCAAGTAGCCAGCGCGCCATGTCCAGATCGTGAATCATCATGTCTCTGAACAGGCCGCCTGAGTCAGCCACATATTCGGCAGGTGGGGGAGACGGATCGCGGCTGATAATGGTTAGGGTTTCCAGTGCCCCAATACGCCCTTGGGTAATGGCCTTTTTAAGTGCCGAAAACTGAGGATCGTGGCGACGGTTAAAACCTAACGCGCAGGTCACCGGGTTTTCGCTAAGTACCTGCAGGGCATCGCGGGTGCGCGCTAAATCCAGGGCGATGGGCTTTTCACAGAGAACCGCCTTGCCTGCGCGAGCGGCGCGCTCCAGATACTCCGCGTGGGTAGGCGTGCTGGAGGCAATCAGGACGGCGTCAATGTCGCCATCCGTAAAAATCTCATCAACGGAGGTCGCTTTGCTGCCGTACTGCTCGGCCAGCGCTTCTGCGGCAGGCTGATGAAAATCGGCCACGGCGGCCAGGGTAACATTTGGGTGTAAATGAATGGCTTGGGCATGCACCTTGCCGATGCGTCCAGCGCCGATCAGTGCCAGTTTCATAAGCGCTCCTATCTTGTTCTTGGGGTTGAAGGATTTTTAGTGAGTGAATTGCATTTATGCGTTGCGTTGGTGGCCCGACTGAGGATCCTTTTCACGTGTTTTGTCTTGCCGCACCCCGAGGGCAATGGCCAAGGTCTGGGCCAGACAGAGCGAGGCGGTCAAACTGCGGAAACTTTTCACTTCAGCCTCGTTGACCACAAAGGCTACATCCGCGAAACGCGCCAGCGGGCTGAGGGTCGAGTCGGTAATCACCACAATAGGCAGACCACGCTGATGGGCGTCTTCGCAGGCTTTCTGGCTCTCTTCGGCATAGGGGGAGAAGCTGATGGTCAGCAGGGCGTCGTGTCGGCTCATGGCCCGCAGTTGCTCGCCGTACATCCCGCCCAAACCATTGACCAGCAGCGCCGGTTTATCCACATGCGCCAGGGCATAGGTCATGTAGCTGGCCACCATAAAGCTGCGTCGGGCACCCATCACATGAATGGCATGGGCCCGCTCAAAAATATCCAGCGCTTTTTCAAGGTTCTCTGGATCAATGCGACTAGGCAGTTGCTCCAAGACGGCGCGATTAGCGTCGGCGAACTCCCATAATAGCTGGGTGCTGTCCGGTGTTTCCCCGGTCGCGCTGCGCACCGCTCGAATGCGCTCGGTGTAGTTGGGCAGTTCATCGACCAGGCGGCTGCGAAACAGCTGCTGCATTTCGGAAAAGCCTTTAAAGCCCAAGCTATTGGCCAGGCGAATCAAGGTGGAGGGGGTGACATCCGCTTGTTCGGCAATTTTGGCCACAGTCGCCAGAGCCACCTCCTGGGGGTGATCAAGCATAAACCGCGCGGTCTGCTGTAAACGTTTGCTTAGCGTGGCGTACTCGGCGGTGAGCAGCGTTTCCAGCTCACGGTAGCTTTGAGGTGGCTGCGACATACAATTTCCTTAGCGTTAACGCGTGTACCACTTAGCTGAGAGAAAACTAAGCAAAGGGGCTGATTGTTGAGCAGTCTAGTAGATTGAAATAAATATTCCATTTATACCAAAGTATAGAATAAATAATTTGCCTGCATTGCTGTTTGGAATCTATATTCCATAGCGCCAAGGCATTTAATGCCACTTCCCTACCAACAACGATAACGTTATGAGGAAATATTTATGGCACGTCTATCTCAATGGTTTCTAGCCTCCGTCGCCACCACGGCGCTCATGGCGGGTGCCGCACAAGCACAGGAAACAGCACAAGAAGATAATCGCTTCGTCATGGTGACCCATGGCGTTCCCTCGGATCCTTTCTGGTCGGTGGTCAAAAATGGCGCTGAGGCAGCGGCTGACCTTGTAGGCGCGGAGCTTGAGTACCGCGCACCTTCCACCTTTGACATGGCCAAGATGCAGCAGCTCGTACAGGCAGCGGTAGCCTCTCAACCCGACGGTTTGATTCTCTCATTCACCGATGAAAATGCCCTGGGCAGCGTTGTGCAAGACGCAGTCGATAACGGCATTCCCGTCATCACCATCAACTCCGGTGGCGATGTGGCGCGGGATTATGGCGCCCGCTTGCACGTTGGGCAGAGTGAGTACGAAGCGGGCAAGCAGGCCGCCGAGCGTATGCAGGAAATGGGCGTTGAGAAAGGCGTTTGCGTCAACCATGAACAGGGCAACCAGGGCCTTGACCAGCGCTGTGATGGCTTTGTTGAGGGCTTCGACGGCAATGCTGAGCAGCTAGCGACCACCTACGACCCCACCAATATTCGCAATGCCATTATCGCCTACCTCAACGAGAACAGTGATGTGCGTGGTGTGCTGACCTTGGGTGCACTGGCCGCTGATCCGATGATTCGGGCCATGCGTGAGCAGGGCGCTACCGATATGTTCACCCTTGGTACCTTTGATCTTTCACCCGGCATTCTGGAAGCCTTGGATGCGGGTGAGCTGGACTTTGCGATCGACCAACAGCAGTACATGCAGGGCTACTTGCCCGTCATATTCCTGGACCAGTTCGTCAAGAACGGGCTGCTACCCGCAGGGGATGTGGCCACCGGCCCAGGGTTTGTCACTCAGGAAAACGCAGCACAGGTCATTGAGCTGAGTAGCCAGGGTATCCGTTGATAACGAGCTAATCGGAAAAGGCTCGGCGGTGCCGAGCCTTGGGAGTCGATCGCCATGAGTTCCAATGACACTAACCAAGCGGCTGCGCCAGCAGCGGCTGATCAAGACGAACGGATCCAGAAAGTCTCTTTCTGGAAGAAAGCGCTCAATCGTCCCGAGTTGGGGGCGCTGGCGGGTACCGTGCTGGTGCTTGCCTTTTTTATCGTTGTCTCCAGCGGCACCGGGATGTTTACCCCCGCGGGGATTATTAATTTTCTGGAAGTGTCAGCCCAGCTCGGCATTATCGCCACGGCGGCGGCACTGCTGATGATCGGCGGTGAGTTTGACCTCTCGATTGGCTCGATGATCGGCCTGGCCGGCATTCTGATCGCCATTCCTGCCGTGGAGTATGGCTGGCCACTATGGGCCGCTATCTTATTGGCATTCGCCTGTGCCGGGCTAGTGGGGGTGATTAACGGTAACCTGGTGAATCGCACGGGCTTGCCTTCCTTTATCGTCACGCTGGGTTTTCTGTTCATCCTGCGTGGCCTGGCGATTGGTGTCAGTCGGTTATTGACCGGGCGAACCCAGGTGGGTGGCGTTGAAGAGCATATCCCCGGCGATTGGTTCGCGTCGCTGTTTTCCGGTGAGGTCGCCACGGGCCTGTTCTCCTGGATGGCCACGCAAGGCTGGATCGGCACTAACTTTGCGGGCAACCCCACCGTTTCGGGTATTCCGGTCTCCATCGTCTGGTGGTTGGGCTTAACGGCCGTGGCGACCTGGGTGCTGCTGTGCACGCCCTATGGCAACTGGATCTTCGCCAGCGGCGGCGACGCTAATGCCGCGCGCAATTCGGGCGTGCCGGTACGTCGGGTCAAGATTTCTCTGTTCATGTTCACTGCCTTCTCCGCCACCATCTTTGCCTGCATTCAGGTGATGGATACCGGTTCGGCGGACACCATTCGTGGCTTGTTAAAAGAGCTGGAGGCCATTATCGCGGTGGTGATTGGCGGCGCTTTGCTGACCGGCGGTTACGGTTCAGCCATTGGGGCCGCCCTGGGCGCGCTGATCTTCGGCATGGTGCAAATGGGTATCTTCTACACCGGTGTTAATACGGACTGGTTCCAGGTCTTTTTGGGCGTGATGCTGCTGGTGGCCGTGCTGTTCAACAACTACATGCGCAAGAAGGCGATGGAGGCCAAGTAACATGACAACTCAAACGCCAATGATCGAAATGCGCAGCGTCAGCAAGCACTTCGGCAGTGTGATCGCCTTGAGCGATATTTCCATGCAGGTCTATGCCGGCGAGGTCATGTGCCTGCTCGGTGATAACGGTGCTGGCAAGTCGACGCTGATCAAAACTCTGTCGGGCGTTCATCAGCCCACCCATGGCGAGATGCTGCTGGATGGCGAACCCGCCCGCTTCAAGTCACCGGCTTACGCGCTAGACGCAGGTATCGCAACGGTTTTCCAGGACCTGGCGATGGTGCCGTTGATGTCGATTACCCGGAACTTCTTTATGGGGCGCGAGCCGACGGTGGGCTGGGGGCCGTTTAAGCGTATCAATTGGAAATACGCCGACCGCATTGCCAAGCAGGAAATGGCAAAGATCGGCATTGATGTGCGCGATCCGAGTCAACCGGTGGGCACGCTTTCCGGTGGCGAACGTCAGTGCGTGGCGATTGCCCGAGCCGTCTATTTTGGCGCCAAGGTACTGATTCTGGATGAGCCAACGTCCGCCCTTGGGGTCAAGCAGGCCTCGGTAGTGCTGCGCTATATCGCCAAGGCGCGGGCCGATGGCCTGGCGGTCATCTTCATTACCCATAACGTCCATCACGCCTTCCCCGTGGCCGATGCCTTCACGCTTTTATCCCGTGGCGGCAGCCTGGGCTCCTTCCGCAAAGAAGACGTCACCCGCGAAGAAGTCCTCAACATGATGGCCGGTGGTGCCGAACTGGAGAGTCTGGATGCAGAGCTCGCTGAGTTCCAGCGCAGCGACCGCGAGAAAAAAGCCAATAGCGCTGCTGCCGATCAGCCCACGCCAAAGACCGCTGGCGGGATTGTCGATGAGCCTGCCGAAAAACGTTTAGCAGGCGGATATTAAGTATAAGAAAGTGACGTGGGGAGAATTTCATGCGGAATAACAGTATGCAACACCGGCCGCTTGATCTGATTTGCTTAGGGCGTGTAGCGGTGGATCTTTACGCCGAACAAATCGGTAGCCGCCTGGAAGACGTGGCCAGCTTTGCCAAATACCTGGGCGGTAGCTCCGGCAACATGGCCTACGGTACCGCGCGGCTTGGGTTGAAGTCCGCCATGCTCTCGCGGGTGGGCGACGAGCAGATGGGCAACTTTGTTCGCGAGGAGTTAGAACGGGTTGGCGTGGATACCACCGCGCTACAAACCGACCCCGAACGTCACACCGGCCTGGTACTGCTGGCGTTGAAAGACCGCGAAAGCTTCCCGCTGCTGTTTTACCGTCGCGACTGCGCCGATATGGCCATTGACGCTGACGCCATCGATCCTGAGTTTATCGCCCGGGCAAAAGCGCTGGCGATTACCGGTACCCATCTTTCAACGGATACCACCCGCCGAGCCTGCCGCAAGGCGCTGGACGCCGCTGCCCATTGTGGCGTTAAGCGGGTGCTGGATATCGACTACCGTCCCGTGCTGTGGGGGCTGACCAATCCCGGCGATGGCGAAACCCGCTTTGTCGCCGATGACAAGGTGACCACCGACCTGCAGCGCTGGCTGCCGGATTTCGACCTGATTGTGGGCACCGAAGAGGAGTTTCATATTGCCGGCGGCAGTACGGATACCTTGTCGGCCTTGCGCGCAGTTAGGGAGGTAAGTGAGGCTACCCTGGTATGCAAGTTGGGGCCCATGGGTTGCGTGGTGTTTGAAGGCGTTATTCCTGACCGCATCGAAGACGGTATTTTGGTCAAGGGCGTACAGGTTGAGGTGCTCAACGTGCTGGGTGCCGGGGATGCCTTTATGAGTGGATTGCTGCGGGGCTGGCTGCGAGGTGAGCCCTGGCAAACCAGCGCCGCCTATGCCAACGCCTGTGGGGCGCTGGTGGTCTCCCGCCACGGCTGTGCCCCGGCCATGCCCACCGAAGACGAGTTATTTGATTATCTCGACAGGCGTGATGAGGTTCCCCGCCCGGATATCGATCAACGGCTGAATCATTTACACCGGGTAACCACTCGAGTGCCGGCTCAATGGCCAGAAGTGTTGGGGTTGGCATTTGACCACCGCCGCCAGCTCACCGATATGGCCCGTGAAGAGTATGCCGACAGCGCGCGACTGCCTAAGCTTAAGAAACTGTTGGTGTCGGCTGCCGAGGAGGGCGCCAAGCTGGGCGGCATTACCACGCCTGCGATTCTGGTAGATGACGTGCTGGGTCAGGAAGCGCTCAATCAAGCCAGCGGCAAAGGCTGGTGGATTGGTCGACCGGTGGAACTGCCGGGCTCACGTCCGCTGCGCTTCCAGCATGGCGATGATTTAGGTGCCTGCCTGCGCAACTGGCCCAGAGAGCAGATCATCAAATGCCTGGTGTTTTACCACCCCGACGACGAGATTGCGTTGCGCCTGGAGCAGGAAGAGCGGCTGCGCCAGCTCTATCAGGCGGCCTGTGCCTATAGGCTGGAACTGCTGATTGAGGTCATTCCTCCTTCGAGTATGCCCGGCGATGACACCACGCTGCCGCGCAGCCTGCAGCGGCTTTACAACCTGGGCATTCGGCCCGACTGGTGGAAGCTACCCACTATGTCAGATGCTGCCTGGCAGGCGGTGGGCGAGACCATTGAACGCGAGGATACCTACTGCCGTGGCGTGGTTCTGCTCGGGCTTGATGCCCCCATGGACGACATGAAGCGCGGCTTTGACGAGGCTGCTAAACACCCTTGCTGTAAGGGGTTTACCGTCGGACGTACGCTATTTGCCAGCGCCAGTCGCGACTGGCTGGCGGGGCGCATCGACGATGCAGCTTTGGTAGCACGCGTTGCCAAAAATTATGCCGAGCTAATACAAGCGTGGCGGCAATTAAGGCAGGCGCAGCCGCAAACGCTGGCCCACACCGAGGAGGCGTAAGATGAGCACCATTCGACTCACCATGGCTCAGGCGCTGGTCAAGTATCTTGCCGCGCAACGTATCGAGATTGATGGCCAAGAGGTGGCGCTGTTTGAAGGCGTGTTTGCGATTTTTGGTCATGGCAATGTGGCCGGAATGGGGGAAGCGCTCTACCACGTGCAGGACACGCTGCCAACCTTCCGCGCCCACAACGAACAGGCCATGGCCCACGCGGCGATTGCTTTTGCCAAAGCCAATAATCGCCAGCGCTTAATGGCCGCGACCAGCTCGATTGGCCCAGGGGCGACCAATATGGTCACCGCCGCGGCGCTGGCCCATGCCAACCGGTTGCCGATCCTGCTGCTGCCAGGGGACACCTTTGCCACCCGCGAACCCGACCCGGTTCTCCAGCAGGTGGAGCATTTCGGTGACCCGACCATTACCGTCAACGACTGTTTTCGTCCCGTGTCGCGCTACTTTGATCGTATCAGCCGCCCGGAACAGCTACTCACCAGCTTGCCCCAGGCGATCGCCACAATGCTTGACCCTGAGCACTGCGGCCCCGCGACCCTGGCGCTGCCCCAGGATGTGCAAACCTTTGCCTACGACTATCCAGAAGCCTTTTTTACCCCCAAGGTGCATCGCATTCGCCGCCCGCCGCCGGATGCTTATGAGCTTAGTCAAGCAGTCGCGGCACTCAAGCAGGCCAAGCGCCCGTTGATCATTGCCGGTGGCGGTGTGCATTACGCCGCTGCCTGCGAAGATTTGGCCGAGTTTGCCAAAGCACGCGGCATCCCGGTCGCCGAAACCCAGGCGGGGAAAGGCGCGCTGGCGGATAGCCACTCCTGTGCGGTGGGTGCCATTGGCGTCACCGGCAGCGCAGCCGCCAACCAGTTGGCAGAGCAGGCGGATGTCATCCTGGCGGTGGGCACCCGGCTGCAGGACTTTACCACCGGCTCCCGGGCGCTGTTTGAAAGCAGCGATAAGACACTGATTGCCCTCAACGTTGGCCGCTTCGACAGCCTGAAACATCAAGCGCTGCCGCTTAGCTGCGATGCCTTGGTCGGGCTGGGGCAACTCGACGCGGCGCTGGGCGAGTGGCGCGGCAGCGATGAGTGGCGCGAACAGACCAGCACGCTCAAGCGCGAATGGGCCGAGGCGGTACATCGTGTAACCGCCGATCAAGGGCTGGCGCTGCCCACTGATGCTCAGGTGATCGGTGCTGTTAATCGCCAGGCTGGTGATGACACCACCGTGGTATGCGCCGCCGGAGGTTTGCCAGGTGAACTGCATAAACTCTGGCAGTGTTCAGGCCCAGGTAGTTACCACGTTGAGTACGGTTTCTCCTGCATGGGCTATGAAATTGCTGGTGGGCTCGGCGTCAAGATGGCCAAGCCCGAGCGAGAAGTGGTGGTGATGGTGGGTGATGGTAGCTACCTGATGCACAACTCGGAGCTGGCGACCTCGGTGATGCTGGGCCACAAGTTGACGGTAGTGGTGTTGGATAACCGGGGCTATGGCTGTATCAACCGCTTGCAGCAGGCCACCGGCGGCGCGGGATTCAACAACCTGCTGGAAGATTGCCGCACTGTGGAGGCTGGCGCCCCCAAAACCGATTTTGCTGCCCACGCCAAAGCCCTGGGCTGTGAGGCTGAATCAGTGAGCGGCATTGCCGAACTGGAACAGGCGCTGGTGCGCGCTCGCGCTGCCCAATCCACCTATGTGATCGCCCTGGATACTGATCCGTTACCCAGTACCGAGGAAGGCGGCGCCTGGTGGGACGTGGCCGTGCCCGAGGTCTCCGAACGTGAAGAAGTCAATACTGCTTACCAAGGCTATCGCGAGGCCAAGCAGCGCCAACGCCATTAATGCCAACAAATATCATCACAAGGAACACGCCATGCCAACGGTTACTTTAGGCATCAATCCGCTCACCTGGACAAACGATGACTTGCCCAGCCTGGGCGGCGCAACGCCCCTGGAAACCTGTTTGAAAGAGGGCCGCGAAGCAGGGTTTAGCGGCTTTGAACTGGGCAACAAATTCCCCCGCACGCCTGACGCCTTGAGCCAGGTGCTGGGTGCTCATGACCTGGCGCTCGTTTCGGGCTGGTACTCCGCACGTCTGCTTGAGCGCAGTCCCGAGGAAGAGATTGAAGCCGTTCAGGATCATATGAACCTGCTCAAGCAGTGTGGCGCCAAGGTCATGGTGCTGTGCGAAGTTACCCACTGTGTACACGGTGACCAGCAACGCCCGCTCTCCCAGCGTCCGCATCTTTCTGATGAAGAGTGGCAGCGCCTGCTGCATGGCCTGGATGTGGTAGGCGACTACCTGAAATCCCAGGGCATACAGCTGGTGTATCACCACCATCTGGGCACGGTGATCGAAAGCCAGGCCGACGTTGAACGCTTAATGGATAACACCGGCGAAGGGGTGGGTCTGCTGCTCGATTTTGGTCATCTGCGCGGCGCTGGCGGTGACCCGCTCGCCATCGCCAAACGCTACAGCCAGCGTATCCACCATGTGCACTGCAAAGACTTGCGCTTCCCGGTGCTGGACGCCGTGCGCAACCGCGACAAAAGCTTTTTAAACGGGGTGCTGGACGGCCTGTTTACGGTGCCCGGGGATGGCAATGTGGATTTTTTGCCCGCCTTAACCCACCTGTGTGAGCAGGGGTACCAAGGCTGGTTGGTGGTGGAAGCCGAGCAAGACCCGGAAGTGGCCCACCCGCTGACTTACGCCCGCCTGGGGTATCGCAACTTACGCCAACTGGCCGAGCAGGCAGGGTTTGATATTGCCGCCTAAGACAGCACCCGCGACGCATTTTCATCAGGAGTCTTTATGAAGACGCTATCCCACTATCTCAATGGTCAGCTCACCACTGGCCAAAACCAACGCTATGCACCGGTTTACAACCCGGCTACCGGTGAGCAGAGCGCCCAGGTGGCGCTGGCCAGTGCCGACGAGACCCGTGACGCAGTGCGTATCGCCGATGAGGCCTTTGTCACCTGGTCTAAAACCTCGCCGCTGAAGCGCTCGCGCATCCTGTTTAAGTTTAAAGCGCTGGTTGAGGAGCACACCGATGAGCTGGCGCGGCTCATATCCAGTGAGCATGGCAAGGTGTTTTCTGACGCTAAAGGTGAAGTGACTCGCGGCCTGGAAGTGGTTGAGTTTGCCTGCGGCATTCCCCACCTGCAGAAAGGAGAGCACTCCATGAACGTGGGTAGCGGCGTCGATAGCTACTCGATGATGCAGCCGCTGGGCGTGTGTGCAGGTATCTCGCCGTTTAACTTCCCTGCCATGGTGCCCATGTGGATGTTCCCCATCGCGCTGGCCTGCGGCAACACCTTTGTGATGAAGCCTTCGGAAAAAGATCCCTCTACGCCGCTGCGCTTGGCCGAGTTGTTAAGCGAAGCGGGTCTGCCGGATGGCGTCTTTAATGTCCTCAACGGCGATAAAGAAGCGGTGGATGTGCTGCTCACCGATGAGTGCGTCCAGGCGGTAAGCTTTGTGGGCTCCACGTCCATCGCCGAGTACATCTACGCCACTGCCTCCGCCCATGGCAAGCGCGTTCAGGCCCTGGGCGGGGCTAAAAACCATATGGTGATCATGCCCGATGCGGATCTTGATCAAGCCGTGGGGGCCCTGATGGGCGCTGCCTATGGCTCGGCAGGCGAACGTTGTATGGCGATTTCCGTGGCAGTGCCCGTGGGTGAAGAAACCGCCAACCGCCTGCGGGAAAAGCTGGTGGCTGAACTTGATAAACTGACGGTCGGGCCTGGCCTAGTCGATGGCCCGGATAACGATATGGGGCCGCTGATCACCCGCGAGCACCGCGATAAAGTGGCGGGCTATATCCAGTCCGGGGTGGATGAGGGCGCAGAACTCGTAGTCGATGGTCGCCAAATAACGATTGACGGTGCAGGCGATGGCTACTTTATCGGCGGCACGCTGTTCGATCATGTAACGCCAGACATGCGTATCCACTCTGAAGAAATTTTCGGCCCGGTACTGGCGATGGCCCGCGTGGCGAGTTTCGACGACGCAGTGAGCATGATCAACGCCCATGAATATGGCAACGGCACGGCGATCTTTACCCGCGATGGCGATGCGGCGCGTCAGTACTGCGAGCAGATCCAGGTCGGCATGGTCGGCGTTAATGTGCCGATCCCGGTGCCCATGGCGTTCCACAGCTTTGGCGGCTGGAAGCGTTCGCTGTTTGGCCCGCTGCATATGCACGGCCCCGACGGTGTGCGTTTCTACACGCGGATGAAAACCATCACCCAGCGCTGGCCCAGCGGCATTCGTGAAGAGACCAATCACTTCACCATGCCGACCATGTAAACAGCCTGCGGGGCACGCGCCATCATTCAACGCCGGGCCCAGCCCGGCGTTATTTTTTACAACAGGGATAACCACAATGAAAACCCTCAAAATTGGCCTCATCGGCACCGGCTTTATGGGCAAAGCCCACGCCATCGCCTTTAACGCGGCGTCCAGCGTTTTTGAACTGCCCGCCAAGCCCGTTTGCGAACTGTTGGCGGATGTCGACCTCGTCACTGCAGAGAGCCGGGCGCGGGCCTGGGGATTTGCCCGCGCCACCGACGATTGGCGCACCCTGGTGGAAGACAGTGACGTAGATGTGGTGGATATCTGCGCACCCAACTTTCTGCATAAAGAGATGGCACTGGCTGCCATTGCCGCTGGTAAGCATGTTTACGCCGAAAAACCGCTGGCGCTGAGCACGGCAGACGCCGAGGAGATGGTCGTTGCGGCTGAAAAGGCGGGCGTCAAAACCCTGGTGGGCTTTAACTATATTCGCAATTCCGCTACCCAACTGGCCCGCCAGATTGTCGCCAGCGGTGAAATTGGTGAGCTGATTCACTTTCGTGGACGGCACAACGAGGATTACCTGCTCGACCCGCAAAAGCCCCACGATTGGCATACACAGCGGGCAACAGCGGGTGCCGGTGCGTTAGGCGATGTAGGGTCGCATATTCTCAATATGGCTGAGTTCTTGACCGGGCAGCGTATTACCGAGGTATGCGGTCAGCTACAGACCGTCATCCCCACTCGGCTCAAGGCCGACGGCAGCGGTATGGCGGCGGTAGAGAACGATGATCAGGCCCAGGCCATGTTGCGGTTTGACCAGGGGTTAATCGGTAATATCGAAACCTCCCGGGTCGCGGCTGGCCGCAAAATGGGCTTGGCCTACACGCTAACGGGCACCAAAGGTGCCATCGTGTTTGACCAGGAGCGCATGAGCGAACTGCAGCTATATCGCCACGGCGATGCCCACGGCAGGCGCGGCTTCACCACTCTGTTAGCAGGCCCGGAACATCCCGACTATGCCGCTTTCAGCCCCGCGCCGGGCCATGGCCTGGGCTATAACGATCAAAAGATTATCGAGGTGCGCGATTTGGTGGAGGGCATCATCAACCACCGCCCCCTCTATCCAGATTTCCGCGAAGCCGCGCGGGTGAATCGATTAATAGATGCCATCGAAACGTCAGATCAGACGGGGCAGTGGGTGACGGTACCGTAGTTGCTTCTGCCTTGAGCGCCTGGGCTTTTCAATAAACGCCCAGGCGCCTGACGGGAGAAAAAGTTACAGAATAATCAGCGTCGCGAGCCCCAAAAACGACAAAAAACCGACCACATCGGTCACCGTCGTCAAGATCACCGCACCGGATAACGCGGGGTCGATCTGCAGCTTTTTCAACACCATGGGGATCAACACGCCCGATAAGTTGGCCACGCTCATGTTGATGAAGATGGCCAGGGTGATCACCAGCGTGATCATGGCATCGCTGAACCAGACATGGGCAATCAGGCCCACCACTAACGCCCAGACCAGGCCGTTGCTCATGCCCACCCAGGTTTCCTTGTTATACAGCCATCGCACGTTGTTGCCCGCGAGCTGGCCCAGCGCCAGACCGCGAATGACGACGGTGAGGGTCTGGCTGCCGGCGATGCCTCCCATGCTTGCCACCACCGGCATCAAGATGGCCAGCGCCACAATTTGATCCAATGCCGCTTCAAACTGACCGATGACAAACGCGGCCAAAAACGCCGTCAGCAGATTAATACCCAACCAGATGCCCCGACTTTTCGCACTGCGCAAAACGGGCGTGAAGACCTCTTCTTCGTTACTGACGCCTGACAGGTGTTTCAATGTCATGTCAGTATCGTCTTGGGTAATTTCCAGTACGTCGGCGGCGTTTAACTGTCCTACCAGGCGTCCATCACTGTCACAGACGGGAACGAAAGGAAGCTCCTTGGAGCGTAATAACACGGCCGCATCACTGACTTTCATTTGATCGTTAAGGGTGAATGGGTCATCCATGTGAGCATCGACCACGGCATCTTGTGGCTGCTTGATTAAATCAATCAGGCTTAAAGTACCCAGTAAACGTTTGTCCTTGTCCGTGATCATTACCTGTTGCGACTCATCGTCGAGAAGATGATGAATCCGGATATAGCGCTGCACGGCCTCCAGTGAAACCCCTTGTTTGACATTGACGGTTTCGGGATCCATGTAGCGGCCCACGACATCTTCCTCGTAGGCGTAAAGGTTCTCCACCTGGGCGCGGATATCCTGATCCAGGCTGTCATAAACGCTGGTCTTGATAGCCTCGTCGGCAACCTCCAGAACCTCGGCAACGTCCTGAGCATCCAGCCCTTTGACAATTTGCTCGACTTCGCTTGCCGATAGCTCTTCGATATAGTCAGCGCGAATATCTTCGTCGACTTCCGCAAGCACCGCGCCGACCAGCTCGTCGGGGATAAACTCCCAAAGAAAGTCGCGGGTTTTAGCGGGGAACGATTCTAGCGTCCGCGCAATATCCAGAATGTCGAGTTCAGTAAAGTACGCTTTAAGTGCGGTGGTGTCCGGGTCGTCGAGAAGGTTTTGGAGGTGGAGTAACTGATCTTCGGAATTGGTATATTTTTCATCATCGCGCATAGCGTCCTTCCTTGCTGGAGACGAGTAACTCATACAAAAATAATAATGGCGGCGCGCTGTTTTGATTTTATAGCCAGCCCTGGCCGAAAGCGATGCGCAACGACTGCATCTATTGCTTAATTAGCGGAAGGCGCCTTGGGTCGCGTCAGGCCACATGGCCATATCGAAAGTAACACAGTGTGGCCTGGTGGCCCGTTAATGCCGGGTATCAAATGCCACCCGTACGCCGTGGGCCATGCGCTGCTCGGCGGACACGGGCGGTACATCCGTGCCGATCATTTCATCGGCGGCGTCGGCCCAGGTGAGAATGCCGTGCGTATACCCCAAGGGGGCCAGCGTGCGGCTTATCCACTGCGTGCCGGTAAAGCGGCGTGTCTCGCCGTCGGCGTTGACCAATACGCTGACGGCGCCCTGACGGTGGAGACGCACGATATACCAGCCCATATCCAGGCCGTGTACCTCCACTTCAGGAAGAGGCGGCGACAGCGTCGCCAGGGCATCGAGCGTGAGCTGGTCGGGCATGGTCGTGGCCATCGTGTGATCTCCTGGACGAAACCTTAACGGGCAGGTGGCAGTTACGTTGATCTATCCGAATTGTAAGCGGCATTGGTCATAAAACGGTAGAGGGTTCGTCACCTTGCTGTCACCTGACGGAATTAGTGTCCTCCTAACACGATTCGTGACTCGCAATACGATTAGAAGAGGGGCGTCACCATGAGCAAGGAAATCGAAGACCATCGCCTGTTTAACCAGAGCGGCAATCAGCCGTTTGCTGAGGTGTTGGCGCGCCATGTATCCCGGCGCGATGTCATGCGCGGCGGCTTGAGCATGGCGGCCGCCTCGATGCTCAGCTTTGGCGGCGCGGCCCAGGCGATTGCCTCAAGCGGCGCGCAAAAAACACCCCTGACGTTGGCATTTGAGGCGGTTCATGGGTCACTCACTGATGCCGTGGTGGTGCCGGAAGGTTATGTTGCACAAGTCTTGGTACCCTGGGGCACTCCGTTAAGCGCTGGCGACAGTTGGCAGTCCGATCAGCCAATGACCGCCGAGCGTCAGGCGGAGAGCGTTGGCATGCACCACGACGGCATGGCCGGGTTTGCGCTGGATGAAGGCAGCGCGTCGCGTCGCTTCGTGCTGGCGCTCAATAATGAATACATCGACCAATCGGCATTATGGGCGCCTCAAGGCGGGCCTACCAATACCGATGGAGGCAAGCGGCCTGCGGAGGAGTCGCGCACCGAAATCAACGCGCACGGCGTGACCCTTGTCGAGATAGAGAAAGATACCCAAGGTCAGTGGTCGCATGTGCCGGGGTCGGCTTACAACCGCCGCCTGACCAGTGCCACTGTTATTGAACTGGCTGGGCCCGTGGCGGGCAGCGACTACGTCAAAACGCGCTTCTCGCCCGCGGGCTTCCAAACCCGAGGCACCAACAATAATTGCGGCAACGGGGTCACGCCCTGGGGTACCTACATTGCCTGCGAAGAAAACTGGCCCAATGTGTTCGTCCACCACGGGGAGCGCTTCCAGGACGACGCGCGGATCGGTATCCCCACCGATAAAAGCCGCTACGGCTGGGATACCTCGGCGGGGGATGCCACTGAAGACAACGACGAGTTTGCCCGCTTCGATATCACCCCACGCGGTGAGCGCCCCGAAGAGGACTATCGCAACGAGGCGCGTACCTTCGGCTATCAGGTGGAAGTCGACCCGTACAGCGACGCGCTCGCGGTCAAGCGCACCGCGCTGGGGCGCTTCCGCCATGAAGGATGTTGGCTCGGCAAGCTGCAAGCCGGCCAGCCGGTGGTGTTCTATTCGGGCCACGATGCCCGCAATGAATACGTGTATAAATACGTCTCCGATGCGGCCTGGGATCCTGCCGATGCCAACCGTCCCGGCGAGCAGTATGATCGCCTGGCGATTGGCAGCAAGTACATGGATAACGGTACCCTGTACGTGGCTCGCTTCCACCCTGACGGTAGCGGTGAGTGGCTGGCGCTCACACCGGACGCCCGGACGCAAGATGGACGTCGGCTTGCCACGGCACTGGGCCTGGCCGACGACGACCTGGCGGGCATTATCATCAACACCTGCGACGCCGCCGACCTGATGGGCGCCACACCCATGGATCGTCCCGAGTGGGCCTCCGTTGATCCAGCATCCGGGGAGGTGTACCTCACCCTGACCAATAACTCCCAGCGCACCGCTGAAGATACCCAGGCCACCTTTACCAACGGCGGCGACAGCCTCGACGAGGCGGGCGTGGGGTATGACCTGGCGCCGACCAACGCCGCCAACCCGCGCGCCGATAACGCCCAAGGGCATATTATTCGCTGGCGCGAAAGCCGCCTGCCCAATGCCTTTACCTGGGAGGTGTTTGTGTTTGGTGCGGCGTCCGACGATGCGGATAACCACTCGGGCCTGACCGAAATGAACCAGTTCGCCAGCCCCGATGGACTCTGGTTCGACGAGCGCGGCGACGGTCAGGGCATCCTCTGGATCCAGACGGATAACGGTTATGAAGGGGTCACCGAGTATACCAACGACCAGTTGCTGGCCGTGGTGCCCAACAGCCTGGACGATATCCAAGGCACCGGCCCGGTGATCAACAACAGCAACCAGCAGCAGCTGAAGCGCTTTGCGGTCGGGCCAAACGGCTGCGAAGTCACCGGCATTTTTGCCACGCCGGATAAAACCGCCCTGTTTATCAACATCCAGCACCCGGGTAACTGGCCCGCCGATGGCAATGCGCTAGCGCAAGACGCTACCGTTTCGGCCAGCGGCCAGGTGCGTCCTCGGGCATCGACCGTGGTGATTCAAAAGCGCGATGGTGGGCCGGTCGGGGTGTAAACGTCGCAAATGAATGGCCGCAGGTCATGCCTGCGGCTTTTTTGTGGCGTGCGGCTAGCGCGGTGGTAGCGATCAACCAGGCCTGGGTTGGGTGATAGCCTCTGGCCGTTGACGGTGTCGTTAGCGAGGGCTAGCGAGCGGACTGCCCTTGGGCGAGTCCACCGCATCCGCCAGCATATCAGCGGTAATGGCCGAGAGCGTCCAGCCCAGGTGGCCGTGGCCGGTGTTGTAGAACACCGTGGGTAACTTGCCGGGGCCGACCTTGGGCAGCATGTCGGGGAGCATCGGTCGCAGGCCCGCCCAGGGTACCACGCGGCGGGTGCTGACCCCGGGGAAGCAGTCTTCGACCCAGCGGATCAGTGGGCGGATACGGTTGTCGCGAATGTCGCGGTTGAAGCCGTTGAACTCGGCGGTGCCGGCAATCCGAAAGCGCTCGTCGCCCAGGCGGCTGGTCACTAGCTTGGTTTCGTCATCCAGCAGGCTGACGGTGGGCGCGGCCTGCTGAGAGGCGTCGTCGTCGAGCTGCACGGTAATCGAATAGCCTTTGACCGGGTAGATATTGACGCGGTCGCCCAGTTTGGCGGCCAGGGCGCGGCTGCCGACGCCTGCGCAGACCACTACGCCATCGAAGGTTTCGCGCATCGGCACGCTGTCAGCTTCGCCTTCAAGCGTGGCGGTGATCCAGGCGTGCTGTTCGTCCGCGCCGATATCCTGCACGCTGTGACCATATTTCAACGTCACACCGCGACGCTCGGCGGCCTGTGCCAGGCCATGGGTAAACTTGTGAATATCGCCGGTGGCATCGCTTTCGGTAAAGAAGCCGCCGTAGTAGTTGCCCGCCAGAGTGGGCTCGATGGCGCGCATCTCGTCGGGGCTGACCGGCTGGCGTTCCAGGCCGCCTTTGCTGAGCAACTTGGAGACCTTGGCGGCATGGTCATAGCCCGCTTTATCGCGATAGATATGCAGAATGCCTTTCTGCTTGAGGTCAAAGTCGATCTGCTCGTCTTTTGCCCACTGAAACAGGTGCTCGCGGGCGGCAATGGCCAGGCGGGCGGTCTCGGTGGTGTTGGTCGCGTAGCGGGGGATCGAGGCGATAAACTCGCCGAACCAGCTGAGCTTGTGCCAGCTCGGGCGGGGGTTGACCAGCAACGGCGCGTCGTTCCTAAGCATCCAGCGCACGCCCTTGATCACCGTGGGCCAGTGGTTCCACACCTCGGCATTAGAGGCCGAAAGCTGACCGCCGTTGGCAAACGATGTCTCCATGGCGGCGTAGCGGTGTTTTTCAAAGACGGTGACCTCATAGCCACGTTTGGCCAGCGCGTAGGCGCTGGTAATGCCGGTGATACCACCACCGATAACGGCAATGCGTTGCATAAATCTCTCCAGTTTTCATGAGCGTCGGGGAATCCCACCTAACGGCGTAATGGCTGCTGGGCGTACCCCTTCCGTCATGGAACCTGAGAGATTCGCGCACGGGTTGCCTGCGCTTGCTCCTTCGGTGGGCTGAGTGACGCTGTCATCAGCCGCTCTTCGGAAAGTGTGAGTAATAGCGGTCCGGTTGCCTGAGAGTTTCCGGGGTTGTTGCTCCTTCGGCGCTGGCGTCATCCTTGTGAGATGCGCCAAGCTCTCCCGCTACTACCAAGTCTTTTATAAAGCATTATGTTTTAACGTTACCAGTCTGGTAATTAAAGTCGACCATGGTCGTGAACGATGATTCCACGGGCTGAGACCGCTATCGTCTATCATGCCTCCGCAGTCGAAAGAGGCAAAAAACCTGGCTTTGCTCAGCCAGCGTATTTGGCCGACAATGCCAGACGTATTCTTTTCAGCGGTGGAAATGACCCATGCAGGTAAATGGATTTTTTGACGGAATAGGCGAGACCATCGGCGAGGTCATTCGCGTCGTGGTGGCGTTTTTGATGGGCATTTTTACCAACCTGTTTGGCGCGCTCGACGACTTCTTCGACGGCTTGACCCGCTCGCTGGGAATCAATGATTCGTTTCTGAGCATTGTGGTGCTGGTCATTGGCTTGCTGATCCTGTGGGGAGGGCTGCGGGCCTTTTTCCGCGGTTCCGTGCTCGGCGGGATTATCCGCACCGTGCTGGGCCTGTTTATCCTCTCGTGGTTGATGATGTAAGCAGGCGACAACGCCTCAGACCAGCTGCTTTTCCAGTTCGAAAATATGGGCGTCCTCCGCGCCCAGGTCGCGCAGCGCCTGGGCCAGGTTGACCAGGTACTCGCGGTTCGAGCCGCTTGGCCCGTGGGCGTTGGCGATCTGCCGGGCAATCACGTCCAGCGGTGCGTCACCGAGAAAGGCGGGGTTATCCTCGCTTGCCAGATAGATGAGCCCCTCGCTCTGACCGTTGGCGCGGCCCGTTTCGTCAATGAAGGTCAGCGGTACTTTTTCGCGCAGATAGCCGTTTTTCTCGCGCACATCCAGCGGGGCCAGCACATCCGGGGTAATGCGGTACGCCATGCCGTGACACACTGCGCCCGGCGCCGGGATCAACGTAGCAACGCGCCCGGGGGCTTCCAGCGTGCCGCGGTGATCGTGGGAGGCTTGCCAAAAGCGTCGTGCCCAGCCGGTAATATAGGCCGGCTGGCGTTCCAGGTAGGCGAAATCGGCTTTCCAGATCAACGAGCCATAGCCAAAAAGCCACAGGTCGTCGTGGTCGCTGAAAAAGTTTCTTTGCTGGTTTACGGCAGTGGTATCAAGCAACATAAGGCCTTTAGGTCAATTACCCGAGTGGCAGCACGCAATGGCGTTAATGATCGTTCATCATCCCGGTTATACGATTGATTTACCAGCTAGCCACCCCTTTCCGATGGACAAGTTTCGCGTGCTGCGCGAGCAGCTTGGCCATCGGCCGCTGGCGACGCCCATTGAATGGCTGACGCCTCAGCCCGCCGGCATTGAGGCCCTGGCCCGCGTGCATACTCGGGGCTATCTCAATGCCTTGCTGTACGGCGAGCTGGATCGCGCGGCGCAGCGTCGCAGCGGCTTTGTGTGGTCGCCAGCGCTCGTCGAACGCGTGCGGCTGGAAACCGGCGGCACGCTGCTGACCCTAGAGGCGGCACTGGACAGCGGACTCGCCTGCAACTCGGCGGGCGGCACCCATCACGCCCATGCCGATGCGGCCAGCGGCTACTGCCTGATCAACGACCTTGCCGTGGCGGCGGCCCACGCCCTGGCCCAGGGCTGGGTCGAGCGGGTGTTGATCGTCGATTGCGACGTTCATCAGGGCGATGGCACCGCGCGGCTGTTTACCGGCGTGCCGGATGTATTTACCTTTTCCATGCACGCTGCGCGCAACTTTCCCGCCCGCAAGGCGAAAAGCGATCTGGACGTGGCATTGCCCAACGGCACGGACGATGGCGGCTACCTGGCGGCGCTGGCGTCTTATCTACCCGGCTTGCTGGCGGCCTATCAACCCGATGTGGTGCTGTACGATGCCGGAGTGGATGTGCATCGCGATGACCGCCTGGGCTATCTGGCGCTGAGTGACGAGGGGCTCTATCAAAGGGATGCCTACGTGCTCGGCTGCTGTCGAGGCGGGGATATCCCGGTCGCGGCGGTGATCGGCGGTGGCTATGACCGCGATATTGACGTCCTGGCGGCGCGCCACGCCCAGCTTCACCGTGCGGCGGCGGATATTCTTGAACGTACCGGCTAGCGGCAACGCCGCCGCCTTGAACGCCCCTTAAACCGAACATGGAGACAGGCATGCGCGCAATCTTTCTGGTGGATAACGGCTCACTGCGGCCCCAGGCAACCCATAATCTGCGCCGCGTGGCGGCAGCGCTTGGCGAGCGCCTGGGCGAAACCGTCCAGGCGGCCTCGCTGCTGCACTCCAACAAGATTCCGGCGGAGCAGGTCGATGGTATCCCGGCGATCACCTTGGGGCCGGCCGCTGAACGCAGCGCCGAGGCGGGCGCGACCGAGATCATTGTGCTGCCGTTCTTCTTCGGCCCCAGCAAGGCGCTGACGGGTTACCTGCCCGAACGCCTGGGCGAGATGCAGGCGCGCTTTCCCGACGTCAAGGTTCGCGTGGCGCAACCGCTGGTCGATGAGCAGGGCGATAACGACCTGCGCCTGGCCGAGCTGCTGGCCGATAACGTCCGCGCGCAGTGGCTCCCCGGGACTAAGCCCCGCATCGCGCTGGTGGATCACGGCAGCCCGATTCCCGAGGTAACGGCGGTACGCAATCGCCTGGCCGGGCAGCTAAGCGTACTACTGGGCAGTGAAGCCACCTGTGTGGCCGCCGCCTCGATGGAGCGCCGCGAGGGTGACGAATATCGCTTCAACGAACCGCTGCTCGAACACCTGCTGGCCAAGCCCGATTTTCATACCGGGCCGGTGATTCTGGCCATGTTGTTTCTCTCGCCGGGGCGCCATGCCGGTGAAGGTGGCGACATTGCGGAGATCTGCCACGCCGCACAGCAGCATCATCCGAGCATGACCGTCACCACCACCGCCCTGGTGGGCGAGCACCCGGGGATTGTCGATATTTTGCATACTCGCCTGCGCCAAGCGCTTGATGGCGAACGGTTTCTGCTGGACTTGCCGGCCCCTGGCGACGCGCCGTCCTAGGTGGTGGGTGTTAGACGATGGGTGTAACGTTGCTCAAGAGCGCGTAGAATCGCGAGCCTTTCTATCCGCCACGTACTATTTCCAGTGCGATGCGCAATGTACACGCACACTAGGGTTCCTTTGTGATCGCAACCGCTAATATCACCATGCAGTTCGGGGCCAAGCCCCTGTTCGAGAACGTCTCCGTCAAGTTTAACAACGGCAATCGCTACGGGCTGATTGGCGCTAACGGCTGCGGCAAATCCACCTTCATGAAGATTCTCGGCGGCGAGCTCGAGCCGACGTCCGGCCAGGTCATGCTGGATAGCAGCACGCGGCTGGGCAAGCTGCGCCAGGATCAGTTCGCCTTTGAAACTGAACGCGTCATCGACACCGTGATCATGGGCAACGCCGAGCTGTGGCAGGTGGCCGCCGAACGCGAGCGCATCTATTCCCAGGCGGAGATGAGCGAAGAGGACGGCATGGCCGTGGCGGATCTGGAAGTGCGCTTTGCCGAACTGGATGGCTACACCGCCGAAGCCCGCGCGGGCGAGCTGCTCCTTGGGCTGGGCATTCCCATCGAACAGCATACCGGCCCGATGAGTGAGGTGTCGCCCGGCTGGAAGCTGCGCGTACTGCTGGCTCAGGCACTGTTTTCGGACCCCGATGTCCTGCTCCTCGACGAGCCGACCAACCACCTGGATATCAACACCATCCGCTGGCTGGAAGACATGCTCAAGGCGCGCAGCAGCACCATGGTGATCATTTCCCACGACCGCCACTTCCTGAACAGCGTGTGCACCCACATGGCGGACCTGGATTACGGCGAGATCACCCTCTTCCCGGGTAACTACGACGACTACATGACCGCGGCGACGGCTGCGCGCGAGCGTCAGCACTCGGACAACGCCAAGAAAAAGGCCCAGATTGCCGAGCTGCAACAGTTCGTCAGCCGCTTCTCGGCCAACGCCTCGAAAGCCAAGCAGGCCACCTCGCGGGCGCGCCAGATCGACAAGATCAAGCTGGAAGACATCAAGCCGTCAAGCCGGGTAAGCCCGTTTATCCGCTTTGATCAGGCCAAGAAGATCCATCGCAACGCGGTGAATGTGGATGGCATCAGCAAGGGCTACAACGGCGAGACGCCGCTGTTCGAGCGCCTGTCGATGACCGTCGAGGCCGGCGAGCGGATCGCTATCATCGGCCCCAACGGCATTGGCAAGACGACCCTGCTCAAAACCCTGGCGGGCGAACTTCACCCGGATGCCGGGGAAGTGAAGTGGACCGAAGCCGCCGACCTGGGTGTTTTTGCCCAGGACCATACCGACGATTTTGCCGTGGACGCCACCCTGTTTGAATGGATGGGCCAGTGGACACAGGGCGGTGAGCAGGTGGTGCGCGGCGCGCTCGGGCGAATGCTGTTTTCCAGCGATGATATCGGCAAGTCGGTGAAGGTGATTTCCGGTGGCGAACAGGGCCGCATGCTGTTCGGTAAGTTAATCCTCACTCAGCCCAATGTGCTGCTGATGGACGAGCCGACCAACCACCTGGATATGGAGTCCATCGAGGCGTTGAACCTGGCCCTGGAGAACTACCCCGGCACGCTGCTGTTCGTCAGCCACGACCGCGAGTTCGTGTCGTCGCTGGCCACGCGGATTATCGATATGCAGCCGGACGGCGTTGTCGACTTCAGCGGCAGCTACGACGATTACCTGCGCAGCCAGGGCGTGGCGTAATGGGTCAAAAGCGTCGCTAGCCGATGATGCGCTCGAAAGTGGCGTCGGTCGCAGGCTTGCGGTCGCCATCCAGCATCTCGCCGGTAAACAGGGTCTGCATTTCCTTGGCCAGCGCCACATAGACATGCATCTGCTGATTGCGTCGCTTACGTAGCGGCGGCTTCACCAACAGGCTGATGCCCTTGATGGGTTCGTGGGTCTCATTGCGGAGCAGATCCGGCATTTCCCCGGGCGGGAAGGCGTTGGCGATGGTGACCGGGTTCGAGGGCTGCTCGCCGGCGATGTGGAAGACCTTCTTGATCGGGTCGAACGTCGCGTCCTTTTCGCGCAGCCACTCAGCCAGTTGCTGGTCGGTCTGTTCGTCGGGTTTCGAAAAAATCACGAACAGCGAGTGCTGGGCGACTTTGCTGGAGCGTTTGGCAGAGGCGTCAGACGCCGCGTCTTCAGCGGGAGGCGCAGTGTTTTCTGCTGTGCTGGCACGTGCCTCCTGTGTCGTGGCGTCACTTTCCGACCGCTGACGGCGCTGCCGCCGCATCAAGTAGATGAACAGCGCCAAGGCGGTCAGCGCTAAGACGATGGAGCCGATGGCCAGGAGTTCGATTAACGGTGTTTTCTCCATTGTCGTTTTATCCTTTATTGTGCCGCGCCACCCGCGCGTGAGTTACGTCGCCAGATAGAGGCGTTGAGCGTCAGTGCCAGCGCCACCCAGAGCGCGTAGGGCACCATTAACCACGCCGCCAACCCGCTCACTTTAGCAAATAGGAATATCGCCAGCAGGATGAGTATCAGTAGCAGGGCGATGTCACCCAGCGCAGCGACGATCTGCTTGCGTCCAAAAAACAGCCACGACCAGGCCGCATTGATCAGCAGTTGGAGGGCATACACCCACAGGCTTGCCGTGCGCCACACCGAGTCGTCCGCCATGTAAATGCGCCAGGCCGCAATCGCCATGAGCAGATACAGGATGCCCCAGGCAATGGGGAAAGCGATATCGGGGGGCGTCCAGGCGGGCTTGTCGAGCTTGCGGTACCAGCCATCGGGCCGGAAGCGGGCGCCTGTGCTGGCCGCCAGGCCGACCAGCGCCAACGATACCAACAAAGCTAACAGCGAACCGAGCATTCGTCACCTGTGTTTCAAACGTAAGAATCAATAGCCTAGCAGCGTTTTTCCAAGGCGCTCAATACAAAACCGCTACTGGGCATGGCGAATCAATTGTTTAGCTTTAGTTTACCGTGTTGTTGTAACGCATTATTGTCTTATCAAACAATTTGATGAAGCACAGCTTATGAAATACTGCCCAGCAACTGATGATATTGATAGCGACTTTCTAGCTGGTGCGGGAAGTGCTGCTTGGCATCGGCATATGGCGAGCTTGGTACGTTCATCGGGACAGCGCGATTTTCCCGTACGCCTGGAGCAGGTGCTGCGTGCGATAACCCGGTTCGACACGATTCTGATCAACACCTACAAAGGGCGTCATAAGCCACTATTGATTCATGACGATTACCCGCCAGAGAGTCGCCCCCAAGCGATAGATCGCTATCTCAGCGGTGCGTATTTATTGGACCCTTTTTTTACTGCTATGAGTGGTGGCCTGGATAGCGGGGTTCACAGGTTGCAGGAGCTAGCCCCTGATCGTTTTGAGTCCAGTGATTACTATGCTCACTATTATCGTGCGTTGGGATTGGCGGATGAGGTTGGTCTCTTTGCACGTGTAGGGGACGATGTCTTGATGGTGGTATCGCTAGGCTTTCAGGCAGAAGCTCCCTTGAAGCGACGTGCGTTGCAGGTGCTCAAAAATGTGGAGCCGATGATCGAGACCTTGTTGATGGAGTTCTGGAAGTGGCAGGGTGTCCTCTTCCTGCCGACCTTGGAAAAGGACGCCCCGGTGGAAGCTGCCTTCGCAAGCTTTGGCCGAGAGGTTTTAACGGCACGTGAACAAGAAATCGTTCGGCTATTGCTCGCGGGCCACTCCACCAAATCGGCGGCCCGTGAGTTGGATATCAGCGATGGTACTGTGAAAGTTCACCGCAAGCATATTTATCAGCGCCTGGATGTCTCCAGCCAGTCGCAGTTGTTCCAGCTATTTCTTGAACACGTGGCCCTCATTACCCGGCAGTTGAAAGGCTAAGGTGCTAGGTTTGTAGCGCCATCCAGATGGTCTTGATCTCTGTATATTCGTCAATGGAGTGCATTGATTTATCCCGCCCATTTCCAGACTGTTTCACCCCGCCGAACGGTACTGTCATGTCCGGGCCTGCCCAGTTGTTAACGTAGACTTGCCCAGAGCGCAGCTTGCGTGAGACGCGCATAATACGATCAATGTCCTGGCTCCAGACGGCGGCAGCCAAGCCGTAGTCGCTGTCGTTGGCAAGTGCCAATGCCTCTTCTTCGGTATCGAAGCCAAAGACAGACAGCACCGGCCCGAAGATCTCCTCGCGACCTATCGTCATGGCTGGGGTGACATCGTCAAACACGGTGGGGGGAATAAAGAGCCCAGGGCCATCTAACGGCTGACCGCCCGAGCGTAGCGTGGCACCCGCTTCCTGCCCCTGGCGGATATAATCAAGCACCCGTTGGTATTGAGTGTCATCCACCATCGCTCCCATAAAGCTTTGCGGGTCGAGTGGGTCGCCCGGTTGCATGGCTGCCGCAGCGTCCACCACTTTCTCGACGAAGGCGTGGCGAATGCTATTTTCCACCAACAACCGCGAGCCAGCGATACAGACTTCACCTTGGTTATGAAAAATCGCAGCGGCTGCGTTTTGAGCTGCGGCGTCCAGATTTTGGCAGTCGGCAAAGATGATGTTGGGGCTTTTGCCGCCGCACTCCAGATAAACGCGTTTCAAATTGGACTGGCCTGCGTACTGCATAAGCTGTTTGCCCACTGGAGTGGAGCCGGTAAAAGAGAGGCAGTCGACTTGCATCGACAGGGCTAGCGCTTTACCCACGGTATGGCCATAGCCGGGGAGTACTTGAAACACCCCGTCGGGCAGGCCCGCTTGTTGGCTTAGCTGGGCAAGGCGTAGCGCCGATAACGGCGATTTTTCTGACGGTTTGAGAATAACGCTGTTACCCGCTGCCAATGCCGGTGCAATCTTCCAGGCGGTCATCATCAGTGGGAAGTTCCACGGAACGATGGATACCACCACCCCGAGTGGCTCGCGCACAATCAAGCCCAGATGTTGGTCTCCCGTCGGGGCCACCTCACCGTAAAGCTTATCGATACTTTCGGCGGTATAACGCAGGCAGCCGATGGCGCCGTCAATATCCCCCAGCGCACTGGTAATCGGTTTACCCATGTCCAGGGTGTCCAGCAGGGCAAGCTCGTGCCTATGGGCCTGCATTAGCGCCGCAAGGTCAAGCAGTGTGGCTTTGCGCTGACCGGGCGCGCGGCGCGACCACTCTCCCTGATCAAAGGCCTGCCGAGCTGCGTGGGTAGCGAGCTCGGCATCAGCGTCATCACAGCTGGCGACCTTGGCTAACACCTTGCCGGTGGCTGGGTTCACCGTGGATAGGGTGGCGCCGCGCTGCGCATCGACAAAGGTGTCGTTGATATAGGCGCGGGTTTCAAAGGAGAGTGTGTCTGCCAGTGATTGCCACTCGGACTGGTTCGTTGGGGCAGTTGTACTCATTGGGTAACCTCAAGGTCGTTAGCGTTATGCAGTAGCGCGTCGCACAGCACCTGGGTGCCAAGTGCACACTGCTCTGGCGTTGAGTACTCGGCTTCGTTATGGCTAATGCCATCGCGGCAGGGAATGAAGATCATCGCGGTGGGTGCCACCCGTGATACATACACCGCATCGTGGCCCGCACCACTGAGCATTCGGCGGTAAGCGATGCCTCGTGCCCTTGTGGCATGTTCGATGGATGCAATGCAGTGGTCATTAAATGCCACCACCGGGGAGTTCCAGAGGCGTTGCGGTGTTACCACGACACCAAAGGCCTCTACCAAGGCATCCAGCTCGCTATAGAAGCGAGCCTCCAGCGTGTCTAGTTGGTCGTCGTGCACATGCCGAAGATCGACAGTCAGGGTGACCTGGGCAGGAATCACGTTTCGAGAAGGCGTATCGACCTCCAGGCAGCCAAAAGTCACCTTGCTGTCACCGCTTGGGTCGTCGGCAGCGATGGCGTATAGCCGATCGATGAGCCGGGCTGCCGCGGCCAGGGCGTCGTGACGATATGCCATGGGTGTAGTGCCCGCATGGGCAGCGTTGCCTTCAATCGTCAGGTCGAACCAGCGCATCCCTTGCACCCCGGTGACCACACCGATATCTAAGCCCTCCTCTTCAAGTACCGGCCCCTGTTCGATATGCAGTTCCAGAAAACTGGCTAACCGAGGCTTGCCAATGGGCAGGCTGCCCTTCATGCCTGTCTCCTCTAGGGCCTGTCCAAAACTGATCCCTTGTTCGTCCTGCCGAGCCAGGGTCTCATCCACCGTAAACACCCCCGCATAGGTGCCGGAAGCCATCATCGCGGGGGCAAAACGGCTGCCTTCCTCGTTCGTCCAAACGATCAGTTCCAGAGGTCGTTCGGTAACGATTTGGTGATCGTGCAGGGTGCGAAACACTTCCAGACCCGCGAGAACCCCCAGCACGCCATCGAAACGACCGCCTTTGGGCTGTGTATCCAGGTGGCTGCCGACTGCGGCGGGCTCCAGGTCGTCACGTGCACCGGGCCGACGGAAAAAAAGGTTCCCCACGGCATCACTACGAACATGGCAGCCAATACCGGCGCACCACTCGATCAACTGCTGCCGACCGGCGGTATCTTCGGGTGTCAGTGCCAAGCGGTTGCTGCCGCCATTGGGGGTAGCGCCGATCTCTGCCATGGCCATTAAACTTGACCACAATCGCTGGCCATCGATGGACACTTGCATGGTGTGCCTCCTTTTGTGTTTGTTGGATTAAGGAGATCCACCATAGGAGGCCTTCCGCGCCGCCGATATACCCCAATGGGGATATATTCCCGACACTGTTTTCCCCGCTAGCCTGTGAAGCCACCTCTACAACGACTTCCTAACAAGCGAGGGCATAATGATGGCTCAGCAGCAGGCGCAAGCCTCTTACGACGCGCAAGACCTTTGGCAAAAAGATAGAAATCACTTTGTCCACCCCTTTACCGACTTCAGTGTGTTCCACGAAAACGGCTGTGACTTAATTACCGACAGTGATGGTATCTATGTCGAAGATGCACACGGCAACCGCTTTATCGATGGGATTGCCGGACTGTGGTGTGTCAATGTGGGCCACGGCCGTGCCGAAATTGGCCAGGCGATGGCCGAGCAAGCCACACGCATGGCCTACTTTTCCACTTTTAACAATCTCTCCAATGCCCCGGCCACCGAGCTGGCGGCCAAGCTCGCAGAGCTTGCGCCTGCCCACTTGAACCATGTGTTTTATAGCTGCGGTGGGTCAACGGCAAACGATGCCACCATCCGGCTTGTGCATTACTACTTCAATCGCTTGGGCAAGCCTTCAAAAAAGCGGATCTTGTCGCGCACAAATGCCTACCACGGCACCACCTACATGGCGGCGAGCCTGACCGGTATCGCCAGCAATAACTGGCAGTTCGATACGCTTGATCTGGTGACCCATCTGAGCGAAGCCAACTGCTATCGCCGTCCAGAGGGGATGAGTGAGGCCGAATATTGTGATCACTTGACCGACGAGCTCGAACAGACCATTGACCGGCTAGGGGCGGATAACATAGCGGCCTTTATTGCTGAGCCCATTATGGGTGCGGGCGGCGTATTGGTGGCACCTCAGGGTTACCACTCCCGTGTGCAGGCCATATGCCGTGCCAACGATATTTTGTTCATTGCCGATGAAGTGGTGACGGGCTTTGGTCGTTTAGGGCACTTCTTTGCTTCAGAAGCCGTGTTTGAGACCCAGCCCGATATTATCAATGTGGCGAAAGGGCTTTCATCTGGGTATGCCCCATTAGGTGCAACGCTGATATCTGACGCTCTTTATGAGGTATTAAGTACCCCTCAAGGCCCCGGTGGGGTATTGAGCACCGGCTTCACCTATTCCGGGCATCCCGTTAGCTGTGCTGCAGCGTTAAAAAATATCGAAATCATTGAGCGTGAAGGCATTTGTGAAAATGTTCTAGATGTTGGCCCTTATCTTGAGTCACAGCTCAAAACGCTCGCCTCTCATGAAACGGTAGGCGATATACGTGGCAGCCATTTCATGATGGCGATTGAAAATGTGGCAGATAAAACGACCAAGGAGTTGCTCCCAGTGGAAGCTCGCGTGGGTGACCGCGTGGCCGCTGAAGCACAGAAGCGAGGCTTAATAATTCGACCCGTCGGCCATCTCAATATCATTTCTCCGCCCTTGATCTGGACACGCCAGGTCGTGGACGAAGTCGTAGCGATTCTTGATGACGCTTTTGCCGCCACCACGCGCTCACTTAAAGCGGATGGTTGCCTATAAACACAGCTATTTGGGACGGGCCTTAGCGCCCGTCTTGAGTAGTGACCTACTACAACGATAAAGGGGAATAACCAATGGAAGAGTATGGAGTTTTAAGCCTTATACCCACGCTAGTGGTTTTAGTCATGGCGATTATTACCAAGCGTACGATTGAGTCCCTTCTGGCAGGCGCTCTGGTAGGTTTATTAATGTTTCAACCCCTCAATGTCATTACCCAAGGGTCGGATATACTGCTATCGGTATTGGGTAATGACACGGTGACGTGGATTATTCTGGTGTGCGGGCTATTTGGTAGCTTAATTGCCTTGCTGGTAAAAACGGGCGGTGTGTTAAGTTTTGGTGATGCCGTTACCCGACGCATACATACCCGTCGACAAAGCTTGTTAGCGACGTGGGGGCTGGGACTAATCATTTTTGTCGATGACTATCTCAATGCGCTGACCATTAGCGCTTCCATGAAGAAAGTGACCGATCGCTTTAACATATCTCGTGAGAAATTGGCCTATATCGTCGATTCCACCGCAGCGCCCATCTGTATTCTCGTACCGTTTTCCACCTGGGCCGTGTTCTTTGCCGGTTTGCTGGAAGAGAACAATATCGCTGGTAACGGCATGGGGCTGTACATCCAGGCCATACCGTTTATGTTTTACGCCTGGATAGCGGCGGCGTTGGTGCCCTTGGTGGCATTGGGCATTATCCCCAACCTTGGCCCGATGCGAGCAGCTGAGGCCCGCGCTGAAGCTGGGCAGCCGCAACCGGATGGCGCTGACGACAGCGCGCTGGAAATAGAAGATACAGACAAGAAACGCCCTCATCTGCTCAACTTTCTGCTTCCCATTGCGACGCTGATTTTCTTCACTTGGTATTTTGAAATTGATGTGCTGCGCGGCGTGATTGTGGCGCTTGCAGTCACGCTAGTGCTTATCGCGGCGCAGCGGCTATTAAGCTTTAACGATACGTTTGATACCGCGCTGGATGGTTTCAAAGCCATGATTATGCCACTCGGCACGCTGGTGGCTGGGTTTGTGCTTAAGGAGGTCAATGACCTGCTTGGCTTAACCAACTATGTGATCGAGAGTGTTCAACCTTTAATGACCGCGGGTATGCTACCGGCGGTTGTCTTCGTCACCATGGCCTTTCTCGCTTTTGCGACCGCCTCCTTCTGGGGACTGTTTGCCGTGGCGATGCCTATCGTATTACCGCTTGCCAGTAGTATGGATGCGCATATGCCGCTCGTGGTGGGGGCTTTAATCTCCGCCAGTGCCTTTGGCAGCCACGCCTGCTTTTACGGTGATTCGACCGTCCTGTCTGCCCAGGGGGCGGGGTGTACGCCAATGGCTCATGCCTTAACGCAGCTCCCCTATGTCTTAATAGCCGCTGTCGTGGCAACGGGCTTCTTTATAGTGGTGGGGAATATATGAAACACGCGACGACCTTTCCTACAACGGCCACCGACTCTCTGGCGCGTGAGCTAACACCCAAAGCATTGGGCTTTTCAATGCCGGCGGAGTTTGCGCCTCATGCAGCCTGCTGGATGCTGTGGCCACAGCGCCCCGATACATGGCGCTACGGTGCGAAGCCCGCACAACAAGCCTTTGTGGATGTGGCCGTGGCGATTGCCGAGAGCGAGACGGTCTTCGTGGGTGTCAACGATGAGCAGTATGAAAATGCCCGCAATCAGTTGCCTGCGCATATTCGGGTGGTTGAGTTGTCCAGCAATGATGCCTGGATGCGCGATGTCGGGCCCACCTTCATTACCCATCCCGATGGGCGACTCGCCATGGTGGACTGGGAGTTCAATGCCTGGGGTGGGTTGAAGGAGGGGCTCTACTTCCCATGGGATAAGGATAAGCGGATTCGTTGTAAAATCAGTGAGATGCTGGGTATTCAACGATTCGAGGCCCCGCTCGTATTAGAAGGAGGAGCCATTCATGTGGATGGTGAAGGTACGCTCATCACCACGGAAGAGTGCTTGCTGAATCCTAACCGTAACCCGGAGATGAACCGCGCCACGATCGAACACTGGCTGCAGGAGTATTTAGGCGTCAGTCACATCATCTGGTTACCGCGTGGCTGTTATCTCGACGAGACCGATGGCCACGTGGACAACCTGTGCTGCTTTATTGCGCCTGGCCATGTGGCGCTAACGTGGTGTGAGGATGAGCAGGATCCCCAGGGCGCTATTTGTCGGGAAGCATTGCGTGTGCTGGAAAACGCCACGGATGCTCAAGGTAGGCGGCTCACTATCCATAAACTGCCCCAGCCAGGCCCGCTCCATATTGCCGACGATGAGGCCAGTGGGATTGATCGCCTGAACAGCTCGCATCCCCGCTTACCTGGGGATCGCATGGCGGGCTCATACGTCAATTTTTATATTAGTAATTCGGTCATAGTAATGCCCTTGCTGGATCCTCGTTACGATGAACAGGCCAAAGGCATTCTATCCCGGTTATTTCCCACGAAGAGGGTGATCGGCGTTACGGCAAGGGAAATACTGCTTGGCGGCGGGAACATTCACTGTATCACTCAGCAGCAACCACGCGTGTAGCGTTTCGCAGGAAAAACGTCCTGTTCAGCCACAGGCTGAACAGGGCGCGGGGGAAAACTACCTTTAGCTGTTACTGGATGCGATCGTAACCGTTATCCATAAACGGATAGTCGGTATAGCCCTTTTCGTCGCCGCCGTAGAACGTCTCGTGGTCGGGCTCGGAGAGCGGCGCATTGACCCGGAAACGCTCGGGCAAGTCCGGGTTGGCGATGTAAGGGCGCCCAAAGGCCACCGTGTCGGTGGTGTTTTCGCGGATGCGTGTTTCCGCATGGTCGGCGTCATAGTTGCCGCAGTACATCAGGCTACCACTGAAGCGCTCACGCATCTGCTTGCGGAAGCCTGCTGGAAACTGAATGTCGCCGCCGGCCCAGTTGGGCTCATTGAGGTGCAGGTAGGCAAGGCCGCGCTTGGAAAGCTGATCGGCCATGTAAAACGCCATGGCTTCCGGCTCATCGTCGGTCAGGCCAAACAGTTCGATAAACGGGGTCATGCGAATGCCGACCCGGTCGGCGCCGTAAACGTCAATGACGGCGTCGACCACTTCCAGCGGGAAGCGCGCCCGATTTTCCAGCGAGCCGCCGTACTGGTCGGTACGCTGGTTGGTGCCTGTGGCAAGGAACTGGTTCAGCAGGTAGGCGTTGGCCGCGTGGACCTCGACCATGTCAAAACCTGCCCGCTTGGCGCGCTCAGCTGCCTGGCGATAGTCTTCCACAATACCCGGGAGCTCGTCGGTTTCAAGCGCCCTGGGCGTGCTGGTGGGATGCTGACCGGCGGTGCCGTCTTCAAACTCGACGAAGCACTGGGCGCCTTCGCCTTTCAGCGCGCTGGGCGCGACCGGCTGCTGGCCGTTGGGTTGAACCATTTCATGGGAAACACGCCCAACGTGCCATAGCTGCAACGCCATACGGCCACCTTTGGCGTGCACCGCATCAACCACGTTTTTCCAGCCGGCTTCCTGCTCGTCGGTCCAGATACCGGGGGTATACACATAGCCACGGGCGGTGGGGGAAATGTTGGTCGCTTCACTGATAATCAGCCCGGCCCCGGCGCGCTGGCCGTAATAGGCTTCCTGCATCTTGCCCGGCACGCTGTCCGGGGTTCGTGCCCGGGTAAGCGGCGCCATGATCACGCGATTGGGGATCGACAGGCTGCCCAACTGCGTGGCAGTGAAAAGCGTTTCGTAAGCCATCAAACAAGCTCCTTTTGAACTCTGTGATTGAGTAGTGGCGGACAGAATAGACCAGTTTACTAGTAAGTGCCAATCTCATCTCACTTTGAACTCGTAGATGCCTAACGCTGGCGCAATGTCTAGACCTCACAGCGCATTGGCTCTGTTACCCTAGACACCTTAATAAATAGGCAGTGATCGAGAGCATGGTAAAAAAAGCATCACCACGGCGCCCCTATCAAGTGGCCGAAACGATTAAATGCTGGATCGTGGATCGTAATCTGAAACCGGGAGACCGGCTTCCCAGTGAAGCAGAACTCATTGAAACCCTGAACGTATCGAAAGGGACGGTGCGCGAAAGTACCCGGGTATTGGAAGCTCAGGGGCTGGTAGAGACGCGTACTGGCCCGGGTGGTGGTGCCTTTGTTAAGGCAATGAGCGATGAAAAGGCAGTGTCTTTATTAAGTAATTATTTATTTTTTAAAGACATTTCGATCCAGGATATTTATCAGATCCGCCTGGCGCTGGAACCTGAGTTGGCCGCTTCGTTAGCCGGCAAGGTCAGCGCAGAAGACATGGTGCGCTTGCGCGAGAGTCTGCACAGCTATGCCACACCGTGTGAAGACAGCGAAACCGAAAGGCAGCAGCACCTCGACTCGCTGAACTTTCATTTGATGCTCGCGGAACTGGCGGGTGGTAATCAGCTGCTCACTTTTATCATTCGCTTTACGATTCAAATTTTGTCAGACCTGACGATTTATCACCGTCTCTATGAGCCCGTTACCCACGATCTGGGCCAAACGGGCTGCCGCTATCACGCCGAAATATTGGATGCCATAGAACTGGGAGACGCTGACAGCGCCTTTCGAATAATGCGCGAGCACATGCTGGACGCCCAGCGAGTCATGAACCACCAGGAAGCCCAGGTCAGGCGCGCTTTCCTGCCGGAGTTATTGGCCTAACGGCATCTCGAGGGATCAAGCTGCTGCAGAAACTCCATCATGACCCGCACAGCCACTTCCCCATCATCGGCTGAAATATGTTCGTCGGGATGATGGCTCAAGCCCTCTTTGCAGCGCACGAACAGCATGCCGATATCAGTGACATCCTGCATGGCCAAGCCATCATGCCCGGCACCGCTAAACATTCGCTCGGTGGGCTGCTCCAAGGTCGCGCAGGCTTGCTCCAGGCCACGCATTATCCACTCGGCGCAGTGGGCGCCGTCGGCGCGATAGGTGTTGTCCATGGAAAGTGTCAGTCCTCTTCGCTCAGCCACTTCGTGCAGGGCGGCCCGAATCGTCTCATGGCCCTGTTGTCTAGTTTCCGACTGCGGGGAGCGAAGCTCGATTGTAAAGGTGACCGAAGCGGGAATCACATTCACCGCATTGGGGTGGACATCCAACTGCCCGACGACGCCGACCAGCCCCTCCGTGGCTTGCAGAACCCTGTCCACGGCCAGCACCATGTCGGATGCCCCCACCAAGGCGTCGTGGCGACCGGGCATGGGGGTCGTGCCCGCATGCCCCGCCTTGCCGCTCACCGTTACCTGATGACGTTCAATGCCCGTGAGCGAGGTGACAATGCCGACGGCATGATCACGCTGCTCCAATCGAGGGCCTTGTTCGATATGCACTTCCACAAAGCCCAGCGTATTGGCAGGATCACGGGCCAGAGCAGGAATGCCATCTGGTTCAACGCCAAAGCTGCGCAGCGCCTCCCTTAAAGAAATCCCCTGCTTGTCGCGTGCCTCAAGTTGCTGCGATTCAGTGGTGCCGGCGAGCGCACGGCTGCCGACCAGCGTGGTGGGAAAGCGCACGCCTTCTTCATCACCAAAGGCCACGACTTCCACCCCATAAGGCAGCGTGACGCCAGCATGGCGAAGGGTTTCCAACGCGACGAGAGGCACCGCGATACCCAGCATGCCGTCATACTTGCCGCCTTCAACGACCGAGTCCTGATGAGACCCCATGATCAATGTCGGCTCGCCGGACAATGCTTTAGGGCAGCGGCCGACCAGGTTGCCCGCTGCATCCAGTTCGGGGGTGAGCCCGGCGCGGGTCATCCATTGCTCAATGAGCGGTAGCACCTGGCGATGTTCGGTCGAGCAGAACAGGCGCGTGACGCCAGCACCGGGTTGCGAATATTGGGCGGCTTCGTCCAGGCGGTTCAAGAGATACTGCCCGATCTTGCCTTCAGCGAAGGTGGCGTGTGGGGGTTGTTGAGACATAAAAACTCCATCGTAACGCCATCAGCGTAGCGGTAGCTGTTGCCAGAACGCTTGAAAGTCGTCTGCTCTGAAACGTGCTTCAAGCGCTCTTAGCGACGCGATGACGTCGTCGGACCAGTCGACCCGAAGGTCGGTGGGCGCGTGTAAAAAGGATTCGATACGAAGCGCGGCCGAGCGTGTGCCTCGGGCGTCGCCCCCCTCATCGAGCGCAGCCTCAAGCGCGGAGAGTAAATGGCCGAGCAGTTGCTGCGCGTGATCGGCAGGAAACTGAGGGGCTGCGTCGTTTTGCAGGACAGCCTGGCTATTGAGCGTGCTGACGTGAATGAAACGCTGCGCCAACAAGGCGACCACGTCTCGGCTATGCAGCATATTGCCGACGGCGGCAACGCCGGGGTAAAGATTAGCCGCGATCTCGGGAAGGTTAGCAGCGCCGGTATGCACATCGGCTCGCCCGTCGCTATCCATCACTAAACACTGGCGATGCTCAGGATGGTCGTCGCCACGGGTGGCGGCATGCAACGCCTGGGACGCCGAAGCACCGTTACGGAGTGCCTCGTAAATCGTTGCGGGGTACCAGGGGTTGGTATAGCGCCCCTGGGTGACGCACGCCCCAAGGCCGCGCCAGCAATGATGCACATAGCCACCCACCGCCACGCCACCCGTTGCGGTGAGCGTGGCCACGGTGCCCGTTTCAGGATGAACGTGAACCAGTGAAAGCGTCATAAGATCACTGATCAGTAGCCTGCGTAGTGGCCAATGATCAAGCCGACCCAAGCCAGTAAGTAGACCACGACCATGAAGGGCAGAATGGCTTTTAACCACTGCGCATAGGAAACGCGGCCAAGGGCCAGCATCGCCAGTGTACCGCCTGAGGTAGGCACGATCAGGTTGGTCAAGCCGTCGCCGACCTGGAAAGCCGTGATCATTAACTGACGGCTCATGCCCACCAGATCAGCCACAGGAATCAGAATCGGCATGGTGACCAACGCCTGCCCGGAACCCGAGGGCACGAACAGGTTGATAACGCCCTGGACGACACTGGCACCAATCGCCGAGAACAGCGGGGGAATGTTGTCGATCAAGGCGCTCAGCGAGTTAACGATGGTGTCAATAATCACCGCCTGCTCCAGGATAACCTGAATAGAGGCCGCGACCCCGATCACCAGTGCGCCAGCGGTGACACCCGCTGCCCCTTCCATCATCTGTTTGACTATACCGTTGGCCGAAAGGCCGTTGAGCGCCCCGATAATGATCGCCAACAACAGGAAGGTGGCGGCGATCTCATTGATATACCAGCCGCGGGTAAAGACGCCGATCAACATGCCAATCAGGCCAGCCACAAAGACCCCAATGGTCAAGATGTTGCGCTTGGTCAGGCGGTACTCGCTTAGCGGCTTGCTTAATGCTTCGGCGTTGTCCGGCTCTTCAAAGTCCATCTTGACGACGCGTTTGCAGATATACAGCGACAGCAGGGCGAGCGATGAAACCACCATCAAGGTACGCAGCCAGGCGCCCGAAAACGTGGGCAACTCGGCAATACCTTGCGCCACGCCGACGGTATACGGGTTGATCGGCGAGAGCGCGAAACCGATACCGATGCCGCCCACCGCCATTGTGGTACCTACCAGGCTCGAGCACCCAATGGCGCTGGCAATGAGCACAGCAATGGGGACGAGGGCGATATTATTCTCAAAACCCACCGCAACACCGAAAAAACCGTAAATGAAGGTGCCAACGGTAATGATCATGTTGCGGCGTTCGATCCCGACGCGGTGAACCGCAACGCCGATGGCGTTTTCGAGGGCACCGGTCTTTTGCAGGATGTGAAACAGACCGCCAGCGATAAAGACGATAAAGAGATATTGCGAGGCAGAAATAAGGCCTTCCGGTATCGCCACAAAAATATTAAAGGGCGACATGGCGGCCACGTCGTTTAGATATCTGAACGAGTCGGCGATGACGACGGTTTGTCCGTCCTCGGTCGTTCGCTCAAACTCACCGGGCGGGATAATGAAGGTCAGCAGATAGGTCGCGACCAGTATCATGAAGATCAGCACCATCGGGTCCGGGACCGTTTGGTACCATTTTTTGTGCGGACGGGTTGCCGCCGCCGTGTTGTGTTCTGTCATGAGAAACCCCTTGCGTATCGTGTGTCGCAGCGTGGTGCTCGTTGGTGGCACCTTACATTCAATTTATCATGATAAATTAAGCGGTCAAGTAAGCGGCGACAAGCAGACGTAGCAACGCACCACCCGGGAAGTGGGGCGTTTCAAGTCAGAACGAAGGAGATGAAACTAAATAGCTAGCCGCGCTGCCACGGCCAGCGGCGTTTAACCGGGGTATCGATGTGCTGGAGCGCGGCGGTCAGTGGCAGCATGATCGCGGCGAGCTGGCGGTGGCAGACGGCGCTGCTGAGCACCCCGGGGCACTGTCTGAGCAACAGCTCGCACTGCTGCGAGGCGATATATAGCTGTTCGGTAACGGCGGGGGCAAACAACGGTTTTGCCTGTTGGCAGCAGTGGGTGAGCTCGCGGGATAGCATCGAGAGCATGCCGGTATCCAGCCAGCAGGGCAGCGGGTCGTCCAGGCGTCCGGCAATCGAGTTCTGGATCGCTTCGAACGAGGTGCGAAGAAACACGATGGTCTGGCGAAGCTGCCGCTGCTCACTGTTCATGGTGCTAACCTGGCGTCGTCACAAAGGATCAAATACAAAAGAGAGTATTTCTCATTTTCATCTTTGTGACGATAGCGCCAGACAATCGAACTGTCAATGCAGCGGCTATGAGAGCGCCTCTCAGGGCGTGTCCGCCGCCTGATACAGCTGCCAGTCGTTAGTGGTTATCGGCTGGCCGCCCTGCTCGGTCACCACGACGGTGTCGCTAATTCCAACGCCCCATTGACCGGGAAGGCGCAGGCAGAGGGGCAGATGAAAGACCATGTTGGCTTCAAACGGGCGCATCTGCCCCTTGGCGATATAGCCGGTGACTTCCACCCAGCTGGGCGGAAACTGCGCGCCCACGGCGTAGCCAAACACGCCTGAAAAGAACAACCGGTCACGCTGCGGGTCGAGTAACGCATCGGCGGCACGGGCGGCGTCGTCAAAGGTGTTGCCCGGTCGCATGGCGTCACACAGCGTCTCGAACAGCGCGCGACACAGGTCGCGGGTCGCCGCATGGGCTTGGCTGGGAGTTCCCGTGACGGCGGTACGCATCATGGGGGCGGTATAGCGCTGATAAGCGGCGCCGAATTCCAAAAAGACCGGCTCATTGGGCTGAATGATATGGCGCTTATGATTGACGTGAATCACCCCGATACGCGGCCCGCTGGTGACAATGGGCTGCAGGCTCATGAACTCGCTGCCGTTGGCGAGCAAGGCCTGGGCGCCGGCGGAGGCGATGTCGTTATCGGTCATGCCGGGGCGAATCACCTGGATGGCCGCGTCCAATCCAGCGGCGGTAATGCGCGCGCTTTCTTTCAGCATCTCGAGTTCGGCGGGACGTTTGACGATCCGGATGGCGTCGAGTACCCCACCGGCTTCGCTGAACCGCTGGCGGCCGATGGTTTGCGAAAGCGCCTCCATCACGCCGACGCGCAGCCCGCTGCCCCAGCCATCGATGCCGATCTGCTGGCAGGGCGCCAGCAGATCCGCCAGCGGCGTGATGATGTCATCCAGGTTTTCCCAGCGGTAGCCGATGATCTCATCCACCAGCGCGGTCGCCACGGCAGCCCCCGTCTCGATCGAGGCGACCTGAAGGACTAATCGCTCCGGCGTGCAGACCAGGCAGGCATGCACCGAGACTTCGAAGGTGTGGTAGCCGGTCAGGTAATTGATATCGGCCGGGTCGGTGAGCAGCAGGGCGTCATACCCTTGCTGGACCATGGCGTGGCGCACCTTGTCCAGGCGCGCGCGGTATTCCGAAGGCGCAAAGGGCAGCTCGCTTTGGGCGAGCGATTCGGCAAGGGTTTCGCGGTAGTGGTGGTAGTCCATGACATCCTCCCGGGGTGGCTTGGGACAGTATAGGTGCCCGCTACCGCATGACGCCCGTTAACCGGTACGACAGAACGGCCATACCTGATAAAACTTGCGGCACTGGAATTCCGCTTCGCAGCTGTTGAGCTGCGACTGGTAACGGTTGGCGCGGGCCGCCACTTGCCGGCCGGCACTCAACACATGAGGCTTGCCGCGGTAGGTGCCACGCTGGTAGCCCCCTGCGCCCTCATGGTAGGCGTAGTAAAGGTGCTCGGGGTTATTGAGCGAAATGCCGGTCTGCTCACGCGTGCGCTGGTTGTACCAGCCGATGAAGTCGGTGGCGTGTTTCATGTGGGTGCGCCGGGCAAACAGGCCGCCGGCCTGGTCTTCGTATTCACCCCATACCGGATCCTGGGCCTGGGCGTAACCCTTGGCGGAAGAAGGCCGAGGGCCAGGAATGAAGCCCAGGTAATATTTGCGGTCCGGACGAACATGGCTGCGAAACGATGATTCCTGCTGGATAAACGACATCTGCGTGGCGATCGGCGTGCCCCAGGTATCCTCTGATTCAAGTGCGTAGTCGTACCAGCTAGGCTGCTCGCGGAAAATCTCGCAGATGTTGCTTTGATCCTCGGGCGGGTTGGGCGCGAAGGTGGCGCAGCCGGAAAGTAGTAGCACCACACCCAGCGTCGCCCATCGGCGAAGGGGAACGAAAGCGGAAGAAGCGCTAACGGAAAAACAATCAACAGGGCGACGCATGACAAGTCCTTGTGGATAAGTGCTGATAACGACAGCAGTAAGCGGTGTGGCCCGGGCCTAGCGCAGTAGCGCTTCCAAGCAACGGCGCAGGCGCTGGGCCTCGCGCGATAGCGTTTCACCGGACAGCATGCCCACCCCCAGCACCAGGCCAACGCGCGGATCGTGGCGGGCACACACCGGGCTCAGCGGGCGCACGATCAAGTGTTCTTTCAGCAGTGCCTGGGCGATCTGCACGTCATCGACGGGCGGTTCGAACTCAACGCACAGGCTGATGGCGTTGCTCGGTGGCGAGACCCGGCGCACCGACGGCAGCGAGCACAGCTGGTCGTGCAGAACCTGCTGGCGGCCCAGGTAATCGCGCTGAATGCGCCGACACCAGGCGTCGAGATCACCGTCGAAAATGAACTGCGCCAGTACTGCCTGGTCGAGCATGCGGCCTTCGCGAAACAGTTCGCTGCGCAGGCGGTTCATCGGCCCCGCCAGATGATGGGGCACCACCAGATATCCCAGCCGCAGCCCTGGAAACATCATCTTGGAAAACGAGCCGACCAGCAAGTGGCGGGGTGATTGCGGGTCGAACAACAGGTTGGTGTGGTCGTCGCGGTCAAATTCGTAGTCGTCTTCCACCACGTAGTCGGGCGACAGGGCATCGCACAGGCGCTGCTTGTCAGTCGCACTGGTGACCACGCTGAGCGGGTAGTGCTGCGAGCCGGTCAGGTAGGCCAGCGCGGCTTTCCTGGGGGCATTGGGTAACACATGCCCCTGGCCGGGGTGCCAGGGCACCATGTCGATGTCGAGTCCTGCGGCGGTAAACACGTTGCGCGCGCCCCAGTAGCAGGGCGACTCCATGGCGACGGTGTCGCCCACATCCGCCAGCGCCACCGCGCAGAGTTCGATGCCGTTATGGGTGCCGTCGGTGATGATGATCTGTTCGGTGTCGCAGCGAATGTGCCGCCAGCGTTCCAGAAACTCCTTGATGGCGCGCTTTAACGGCCCATAGCCGCCGGTAGAGTAAGACAGCAGCAGGGCATTTTGCGGCACCGTGACGCTGGCATACAGCTGGCGCCATTTGCGCATCGGGAATTGGGCGATATCGGGGATGCCTGGCACGAAAGCGCCGCTTTGGATCGTGCTCGCACCTGACCAGCGCAGCACTCGTTGGGCACGCTTTGATAACTGGACACTTGTTGGTGAAGGGGTAGTGGAAACCTTCGTCCTGCAGCTCCAAGTACCCCGGCCATGGGACGTAGTAAGCAAGCCTTCTTTCAGCAGCGTCGCTACTGCCAGAGATAGCGTATGCCGAGCAACGCCCAAGGCTAACGCAAGCTGCCGGTGGGACGGCAGGCGAGTTTGGTCCGGCCACTCTTGGGTGATCGTGTGCCTAAGAGCCTGCTCTATGCGTACTTGTTTACTCAAGCGTTCAGGTTGCTTTGCATAGCGTTTTACAAGTTGTTGTAAAGCTGACTGGCCATCCATTTTATTCTCTCAACGCCACAGTGCTCTCCATTCTTTCAGTAAAACAGAAAATTGGTCTGGTTGAACAAAAAAGTGGTGCATTCGCCTGTAACCACATTGCTGCTAGCGTGCACTTATTGTTGTTAACTAGGAGAACACCATGAGCTTTATCGAACAGTGGTTACACGATGCCGTTCCTGCCTTGGTGGGCGGTGAATGGCGCACGGGCCAGACCACCTTCACGGTGGATAACCCTGCCACCGGCGACAGCATTGCCCGGGTGGCCGATATTGGCGCTGACGATGCCCGCGATGCCGTGGCGGCGGCCTACGACGCCGGCCCCGCCTGGCGTGCCACGCCGGTCAAGCAGCGCGCGGCACTGCTGCGTCGCTGGTTTGAGCTGATCAATGCGCACGCCGACGACCTGGCCCGCCTGATGACGTTGGAGCAGGGCAAGCCGCTGGCGGAAGCCAAGGGCGAAGTCGCCTACGGCGCCTCCTTTATCGAGTTCTTCGCCGAAGAAGCCAAGCGCATGGCCGGGGAAACCCTGCCCAGCCACGGTGCCGACAAGCGCCTGCTGGTGCTGCGCGAGCCGGTAGGCGTGGTCGCGGCGATCACCCCGTGGAACTTTCCGCTGGCGATGATCACCCGCAAGTGCGCCCCGGCCCTGGCCGCCGGCTGCACCGTGGTGATCAAGCCCGCCGAAGCCACGCCGCTCACGGCCCTTGCTGCGGCTTACCTGGCGCTGGAAGCGGGGTTGCCCGCGGGCACTATCAACGTGATTACCGCCTCAAAACCGGCTGAGGTGGGCGATGTGCTGACCACGGATTCGCGGGTACGCAAAGTCTCGTTTACCGGCTCGACTCCGGTGGGTAAGCACTTGCTCGCCCAGTGCGCCAGCACGGTGAAGAAAACCGCCATGGAGCTGGGCGGCAACGCGCCTTTCATCGTCTTTGACGACGCCGATGTGGATGCCGCCGTGGATGGCGCCATTGCCTCCAAATTCCGTAACGCCGGTCAGACCTGTGTATGCACCAACCGGTTTCTGGTACAGGACGGCATTTACGACGCCTTCGTCGCCAAGCTGACCGAGCGCGTGAACGCGCTGAATGTCGGCGACGGCCTGACCGAAGGCAGCGTGATCGGCCCGCTGATCAATCAGGCGGCGGTAGACAAAGTTCAGCGACATGTGGACGACGCCCAAGGCAAGGGCGCACGCCTTATGTGCGGTGGCAAAATCCACGCTGCCGGTGAGCGCTTCTACACGCCCACGGTGCTGGCCGACGTCACCACCCAGATGGCCGTCACCGACGAAGAGACATTCGGCCCCGTGGCGCCGGTGTTCCGCTTCAAGCAGGACGAAGAGGCCATCCAGATGGCCAACGACACGCCGTTCGGTCTGGCCGCCTACTTCTATGCCACCGACTACCGCCGCATCTGGCGTACCATGGAGCAGCTGGAGTACGGCATGGTCGGCGTCAACGAAGGGCTGATCTCCACTGAGTTGGCGCCGTTTGGCGGCGTGAAAGAGTCCGGGCTGGGCCGCGAAGGCTCACATCACGGGTTGGATGAGTTTACTGAACTGAAATACGTCTGCGTTGGCGGCCTGTAAAGAGAACGATGATGACTAACCAAGAATTGAACGACCTGAAAAACCGCTTTGTTGCCAACGGTGCCGCCACGCCGACCACCCAGTTTGCCGAGCGCGCCGAAAATGCCGAGCTGTGGGACGTCGACGGCAACCGCTGGATCGACTTTGCGGGCGGCATTGGCGTGCTCAACCTGGGCCATCGCCACCCGAAAATCGTTGCCGCCGTCGAAGCGCAACTGAAGAAAGTCATGCACACCAGCGCGGCGGTGATCTCCTACGCGCCCTACGTACAGCTGTGCCAGAAGCTTTGCGAACTCACCCCGGTGCGCGGCCCCGAGCGCAAAGCGATGCTGGTCAACACCGGTGCCGAAGCGCTGGAAAACGCCGTTAAAATCGCCCGCGCCGCCACGGGCCGTACCGGCATCATCACCTTCGACGGTGCCTTCCACGGCCGCACCATGATGACCCTGGCGATGACCGGCAAGGTGCTGCCCTATAAGGACGACTTCGGCCCGATGCCGGGCGACGTGTTCCGCGCGCCGTTCCCCAACCCGCTGCATGGCATCAGCGAAGAAGCCTCGCTCAACGCCCTGCGCACGCTGTTCAAGACCGATATCGCCCCGCACCGCACGGCGGCCATCGTGATTGAGCCGGTACAGGGCGAAGGCGGTTTCTACATCGCCTCACCGGACTACCTGAAAGCGCTGCGCGCCCTGTGCGACGAGCACGGCATTCTACTGATCGCCGACGAAGTGCAGTCCGGCTTTGCCCGCACCGGCAAGCTGTTTGCCCTGGAACACAGCGGCATCGAAGCGGATATTCTCACCACCGCCAAGAGCCTCGCCAACGGCATGCCGCTCTCGGCGGTGGTCGGCTCCGCCAAGGTAATGGACGCCTCCGGCCCCAACTCGCTAGGCGGCACCTACAGCGGCAACCCGCTCTCCTGTGCCGCGGCGCTGGCGGTCATCGAGGCGATCGAGGAAGAGAACATCCTTGAGCGCAGCGAGCAGATGGGCAAGATGCTCGCCGAGCGTTTCGCGGTATGGGAAGAACGTTTCCCCGCCATTGCCCACGGCCGCCAACTCGGCGCAATGGCGGCGTTCGAGCTTCTCGACAGTGACGGCAAGCCGGACGCGCAGATGACCGGCGCGCTGTGCGCCAAAGCCCGCGAGAAAGGCTTGATCCTGCTTTCATGTGGCTTCTACGGCAACAGCATCCGGATTCTTGTGCCGTTAACCGTATCTTCTGCGGTGTTGGAAGAAGGCTTGAGTATTATCGAGCAGTCTCTGGAAGCGCTTAGCTAATAGCTTTTAGGCAGCACTCAGCCCGCCCAACGTCAGGCAGCGCAAGCTGTTGGCGTTGGGCGGTTTTTTTATGGGCGTTGAAAGCGCAAAGCTGCGATAGTCAGTTGACCTAAGCGCCCTGTGCTAAGCTGGATTTGGTAGGGTAAATGAGAAAAATAGGGGGGCAGGTAAATTCCTTCGTGGAGATGCTGGCAAATGTAGCAGGTGAGAATTTTGGATATGTATCTTAATGAAAACTAGCAGGCATGCCTATCAATGACTTAGCGTGGATTTTGTAAGCACCATTTGCCGGGTAAACGTACCTACATTTTTATCTAATAATAGAGTGGGTAGCCTACAATATCTGTTGGGCATCAAGGAACCTTTTCCGGCGCTAGGCCGTATGTCAATCATGAGATAAAGTGAACGGTTATTTAGCGAGTTTGTGATGGATATGACCGAAAAACCAAAACGCCTAGCACCTAAAAGTGAGGTCATTAGACGACTCTATCTCTTATCGGGTAACCAATGCGCTTTCCCTGATTGTAACCATCCGATCATATTGCGTGATGGGACATATGTCTGCGAGCTCTGCCATATACATGCGGCGGAAAAAGGTGGAGAGAGATTCGATGAATCTCAGACCAATGAAGATCGTCGATCATTCGAAAATCTGATGTTCATGTGCCACGACCATCATGTCATTACTAATGATGTTGATGCTTATCCCCCTGAACGCTTGTGTGAAATTAAGGATAATCACGAATCAAATTTTGCGCAGGGTATCAATAAGCTAGAGCGTACTGAAGGTATTCAAATTTCGGATTCAATAGTTGCAACTGGTGGAACCGGTGGCGCGTCAATAGCTGCAGGGGGAGGTGGTGGCGCAGCCATTGGAGACGGCGCAAGAGCTGGGGATGGTGGCCAGGGGGGGCGTATCACAAATTTCGAAACCTTGGATTTTGAGTCGTTGCTTGCGGTCGAACCTCACGATCTCAGAAATTTCGGAACTGGTGGGCAAGGCGCTCCGGCGGTAGGGAATGGGGCTGTAGCCGGGAACGGAGGTGGCGGTGGAAACGCAGTCACCAGTCTTATAGACGGTGAGATACTCAAACGAATTGGCGCTACAAAAATTCAAGTGAGAGTCGGAAAGGGTGGGAAGTTCGGAGGGCAAGACGGGCAGCCGTCTGGGTACGATTTAATTGACGACCAAGGCAACATCTTGGTCTCCGTAAATGCGCCGGGAGGAAAAGCTGGTAAAACACCAAAAGCAAGTGCGGATGAAACAGGCTATTCTCCAGAGTTGGCTTGTTCCGATGTATCTGACACTTATATAAAGGCGGCGTTTTTTGCGAATTCAGTTGAAATCCATCCGTCCGGCTTGTTTTCGGTTCTGTCAGGTGGATGGGATCAATTCTGCAGTGATAAATTCCCGTTTAAGCCACAGTGGCCGATCATTATTCATCTGGCTTTAGGGGGCGTGAGGCCTGGCGGAACACTTAAGCTCCAAGTATTTCTAATTCAGCCGGACAGCAGCGAGGTCGAGTTGGAGTCGATTGATATCGAACGCGATAACACCACAAGTAATCCGTCCACAGTCATTTTTCGAATACTCAAGCCCGAGGTTACTTCTCCAGGGTTATGGGTGTTCTCCATACGTTCGCCACAACGGGAACTGACTAGGCTTCCGATAAATGTTCAATGCATAGCTCCCTCTTAGTGACGTTGATGCCCAACAAGTGGTTGCAGGCGACGTTTTGACTATTTGGATGGACTCTACTGAGGCCTGGAATTTCATTGACTGCTAATCATCAAGCCCGCCATCGCCAAAAAGCGAAAGCTGCTGCCGATTTTCGGCCTTCGCTTTTTTACCACGCCGAGGAGGCGGTCGACGCTGGCTAGCAAGCTTATCCACAATCGCCTGGCTGGCGTCTCTGGCCTTTGGCGTACGACGCAGCTCATACAGCATTTTTTTCCAGTGTCTCGCCTCTTGTTCAAAATCGTGGGGTAGCGGGTAGTGCTCGCCGGGCTGAAAGCCGAAATGTTTTTGCAGGCTTTCGGGCAAGGCCCAGGGTTTGGCGCGCCACTCCAGCGGCAGGGCAGTTAACTCCGGCACCCAGCGGGCGATGAACTCGCCGCTGGGGTCGTTATCCTCCGCTTGCTTGATGGGGTTGTAGACCCGCAGCGCGTTGGTGCCGGTGGCGCCCGCCTGCATCTGCACCTGGGGGTAGTGAATGCCCGGCTCGAAATCGGTAAACAGCCGCGCCAAGTGCAGGGCGGGTTCGTACCAGTGCAGCCCGAGGCCAAAGGTGGCGTGGGAGATCAGCATGGCGCGCATGCGAAAGTTGATCCAGCCGGTGGCGATCAGGCTGCGCATGCAGGCATCCACCAGCGGCACCCCGGTTTGGCCGCGCTTCCAGGCGATCAGGTTGGGGTGGTCGGGATCGCGTTCGCGCAGGTCGCGCAGCGCCGGGTGCAGCGTCTGATACTCGATACTGGGCTCGCTTTCCAGCTTTTGGATGAAGTGGCAGTGCCAGTAAAGCCGGGAGGTAAAGGCGCGCAGCGAGCGAGCCCAGGCGGTGTCTTCAGCATGCTTTTGCCGCTGGCGGCGCAGGGACTGGACGACTTCGCGCATGGAAAGCGTGCCCCAGGCCAGATGCGGCGACAGCCGTGAACCGAACTCCCAGGCCAGTAATGGCTTCGAGAGCGAGCCGCGGTAGCGACGCCCGCGCTGGCTGACAAAGCTGCGCCATAGCGCACGCCCTTCACGGCGACCGCCGGGCTGGCGCTCAGGGCAGGGCGTGGTGTCAAATCCCAGCGTCAGGCCGTGAAGCTGTCTAACGTCAATATGGTGGAAAGCCTGCCAGCCCGGAGCCGCCTGAGCGTTTTGCGGGGCAGGGAAGGTAGGTGCCGTCATCAGTGCTTCCCAATGCGGCTCCCACCGGCTCTGATGCCCTGTACGGCTAGTCAATCCCCGTATCACACCCTGCTGGCGGGCTTCCTGCCAGGCAACGTTGTGCTGGCGGCACCAGCGATGAACCTCTTTGTCGCGCTCGAAGCTCCAGGCGTTGCCGGTTTCCTGGTGGGAGTGAAGGGTGATATGGCCGTAATGGGCTTTCAGAGCGTCCAGCAGATCGACCATATTACCCTGCCAGAGACACAGCGGCAGGCCGAGTGTCTCGAGGGCATGGGCAAGGTCTACAAGCGAGTCAGCGGCAAACTGCCAGTGGCGCAGCGCGCTGTCCGACGCCTGCCACTGGCCGGCCTCGATCGCGAAAACCGGCAGCACGGGGCCCGCCGCCGCGGCATTCGCCAGCGGTTCATGGTCATGCACGCGCAGGTCGCGCTTGAACCAGACAACGTGAAGGTGGGTATTCGCCATAGCTCGCCGAGTGGGAAAGGGCTATCCGCCGTTACGCCATGACGTTACCATCAAGCCACGGCAGGCGTAAGCGCGCTGTCCCTTATCAACAGGCGGATTTATCAACGGGAGAGTATTGATGTATATCGCGATGAACCGTTTCCGGATTGCCCCAGGCCGCGAAGAGGACTTCCTTGAGGTGTGGCGCAACCGCGACTCTCACCTGGATGAAGTGCCGGGGTTCAAGCAGTTCCAGATGCTTCAGGGCGAAAGCCAGGAAGACCACACCGTGTTTATCTCTCACAGCGTCTGGGAATCGGAAGAGGCCTTCCGCGATTGGACCAAGTCAGACGCGTTTCGCAAGGCCCATGCCAACGCCAAGGCACCGGAAGGCTTCTACCTGGGGCCGCCCAAGTTCGAGGGTTACGAGGTGGTGTTGTGAGGCGTCGGGCGTTACGTATAGATTCTCTAACGTGAGCTAAAGAAAAGCGTAATTTTACAAACGTGTTCAGTGGCGCATGCTGAGGTAATGCCGCATAGCGATGGAGCTGGACACATGTTTGGACTAACAAGCAAAACACCCCCGCAAGCCTCGGAGGACGCGACACAAGAGCGCTCCTCCACTACCGAGCTGAACCAGCATTACTGGATGCCGTTCAGTTCGAATCGCGACTTTCGCGCCAACCCCCGGGTGATTACCGGGGCGGAAGGCCGCTATTACATCGATGACCAGGGCCGTAAGCTGTTCGATTCGCTTTCCGGCCTCTGGACCTGCGGTGCGGGCCACAACCGGGAAGAGATTCAGAAAGCCGTGGCGGCGCAGCTCGGCACTCTCGACTTTGCCCCCGGCTTCCAGATTGGCCACCCGCTGGCGTTCAAGCTGGCGGAAAAGGTGGCAAGTCTCACGCCTGCCGGGCTCGACCATGTGTTTTTCACCAACTCGGGGTCAGAAGCCGCCGATACCTCGGTCAAAATGGCCAAGGCTTATTGGCGCCTGAAGGGCAAGCCCGAGAAGACCCGCATGATCGGCCGCGCCAAGGGTTATCACGGCGTCAACATTGGCGGCACCAGCCTTGGCGGTATTGGGCCTAACCGTAAACATTACGGCCCGTTGATGGACGTGACGCACCTGCCGCATACGCTGCAGGCTGGCCAGGCGTATACCAAGGGCCAAGCTGACACCGGTGCCGAGCTTGCCGATGCGCTGCTCGATCAGATCGCCTTACACGACGCATCGACTATTGCCGCGGTGATTGTCGAGCCGATGTCTGGCTCGGCGGGGGTGATCGTGCCGCCCAAAGGCTACCTGGATCGGCTGCGCGAGATCTGCACCGCCCACGATATCCTGCTGATTTTCGACGAGGTGATCACCGCCTTCGGACGCAGCGGCGCGACCACCGGTGCCGAAGCCTTTGGCGTGACGCCGGATATCATGAACGTCGCCAAGCAGATTACCAACGGCGCCATTCCCATGGGCGCGGTAATTGCGTCCAGCGAGATTTTCGACACCTTCATGCACGCGGGCGGCCCGCAGCACGCCGTCGAGTTTCCCCATGGCTATACCTACAGCGCCCACCCGGTGGCCTGCGCCGCGGGGCTTGCTGCGCTTGACATGATGGAGCGCGACAACTTCCCCGCTCAGGTCAATGCCATTGCGCCCACCTTTGAGCAGAAGCTTCATGCCCTCAAAGGTCGTCAGCACATTGTGGATATCCGCAACTACGGCCTGGCCGGGGCGCTTCAGCTAGCCCCCCGTGACGGAGACCCAACGATTCGCCCCCGCGATGCGCACATGGCGCTCTGGGAAGTAGGCTTCTACGTGCGCTACGGCGGTGACACGCTGCAGTTTGGCCCTCCCTTTGGCACCACCGAGGCCGAGTTGGAGCGGCTGTTCGACGCGGTGGCGACCACTCTGGATTCGCTGGCATAACCTATTTCGGAGCTTAAAAAATGAGTGTTGTTTCCCACCTGATTAACGGCGAGCTGGTTGAAAGTCAGCGTACGCTGGACGTTACCAACCCCTCAACGGGCAAGGTGATCCGCCAAGTGGTAGACGCAAGCGCTGCCGACGTCGAGCAAGCGATTGCCGCCGCCCAGGCGGCGTTTCCCGCCTGGCGCGATACGCCGCCCAACAAGCGCGCCCAGGTCATGTACCGCTTCAAGCAGTTGCTCGAAGATAACGCTGACCGCCTGGTGCAGCTGGTCAGCGAGGAGCACGGCAAAACCCCGGAAGACGCCATGGGGGAGCTCAAGCGCGGCATTGAAAACGTCGAGTACGCCTGCGGCGTGCCGGAACTGTTGAAAGGCGAGTACTCCCATAACGTCGGGCCGGGAATTGATGCCTGGTCCAACTTCCAGCCCTTGGGCGTGGTGGCGGGTATTACCCCGTTCAACTTCCCTGCCATGGTGCCGCTGTGGATGTACCCCATGGCGATTGCCTGCGGTAACACCTTTATCCTCAAGCCGTCGGAAAAAGATCCCTCCGCAGCCATGGCGGTGGCGGAACTGCTCCAGGAAGCCGGGCTCCCCAACGGCGTGATGAACGTGGTGCACGGCGGTCGCGAAGCGGTGGAAACGCTGCTCGATGCCAAGGCCGTCAAAGCCATTTCGTTTGTCGGCTCCACCCCGGTGGCCGAGGCGATCTATAGCCGTGGTTCGGCGGCTGGCAAGCGTGTTCAGGCCTTGGGGGGAGCGAAAAACCACGCCGTGGTGCTGCCGGATGCCGATCTGGAGAACGCCGCCAATACGCTGATGGGCGCCGCCTACGGCAGTTGCGGCGAGCGCTGCATGGCGATCTCTGTCGCCGTATGCGTGGGCGATGAGACCGCCAATCGGCTGGTGGAAACCATGCTGCCCAAAATCGCCCATCTGAAAGTCGGCCCTGGCACCGAGAAAGGTCTGGACATGGGGCCACTGGTGACGGCAGAGCATCGCGATAAAGTGCTGAGTTTCATCGAAGACGGTGTCAATGCCGGGGCAACGCTGGTCGCCGATGGCCGTAAGTTGGCAGTGCCGGGCCATGAAGAAGGCTACTTTGTCGGTGGTTGCCTGTTCGACAACGTCACCGCCGAGATGCGCATTTACCAGGAGGAGATCTTCGGGCCGGTGCTGTGTGTCGTTCGGGTGGGCAGTCTGGATGACGCCATGCAGCTGATCAACGACCACGAGTACGGCAACGGCACCTGCCTGTTCACCCGCGATGGCGAAGCCGCCCGCCGCTTTACCGATGGCATCGAAGTCGGCATGGTCGGGGTCAACGTACCGCTGCCGGTGCCGGTGGCCTACCACAGCTTTGGCGGCTGGAAGCGCTCGCTGTTCGGCGACCTTCACGCCTACGGGCCCGACTCTGTACGCTTCTACACTCGCCGTAAGGCGGTATCCCAGCGCTGGCCGTCGGTCAGTGAAGCGACCCAGGCCGAGTTCTCTTTCCCAGCCAATCAGAGTTGACGTCCTGGGGTAACTAGGACATCTTCTCAGCACCATCGCCCGGCGGTGGTGCTTTTTTTGGTGCGTACTTCAGGCGTAAAAGGGACGAGGACAGCGTGGCAAGAACCCAGGACGAAATTCGGCAAACCAACGTAAAAAAGATTCTTCAGGCGGCGGAGCAGCTGTTTGCTGAAAAGGGCTATGCCGGCGCCTCCATGGGCGAAATCGCCCAGATGGCCGATATTCCCAAGTCCAACGTGCACTACTACTTTTCGACTAAAAAAGCGCTTTACCAGGATGTGTTACTGGAGCTTCTAGAGGTCTGGAAGCAGGATGCGCTCTGCTTCGAGCTCTACGATGACCCCCGCGTGGTGCTCTCCACCTATATTCGCGCCAAGATGAATCACTCCCGCAATCGTGCCCACGGCTCAAAAGTATGGGCGGCCGAGGTGATGCAGGGCGCCCCTATCCTTAAAGAACGCCTGCGGGATAACCTTTACGAATGGGCCAAGCTCAAGGAGGCCAAGATTCGTGAATGGATCGAGACGGGCCAGATCAATCCCGTCGAGCCTTCCTATCTGCTCTACATGATCTGGGCGTCGACCCAGCACTACGCCGACTTCGACTACCAAATCTACCTGCTCAACGACGACCAACCGCTTGACGACCTACAGTTCGAAAAAGCCGTGCAGTCGGTGACCTCGGTCATACTTCGGGGGATCGGGCTGACGGCGTGAGCGAAAAAGTGGCTTGAAGGCATTTAAGTGTACATCTATGCTATGTATATATAGTCTAGGTGTGCATTTATGAATCACATGGTCGCCCGCCAACGCTTGGATGCATGGGATCGCCAGGGGCGCACAATCTTCACGCTTCGAGATCTTGCCAAGCTCTTCCATGAAGATAACTCGAAAACGCTACAGGAAGGGGTGAACCGCCTCCGTCGCCATGGAGTGCTGGAGAGTGTTGCGCGGGGCATCTATCACTATACCCTGTCTCGAACGCCAGATGCTTATCGACTGGAGCGTATCGCCCGGGCCATGCGGCGCGGCGAATACAGTTACGTCTCCTTAGAGTCGGCTTTATCTGAATATGGCGCTATCTCACAGATTCCGGTTGATCGACTGACCGTTATGACCACCGGCCGAAAGGGCACTTATCGCACGCCTTATGGCACCATCGAGTTCACCCATACACGCCGCCCAGTCACCGAGCTGATGGGGCGCATGAAAGATATTGGTCGGCCCCTCAAGATAGCGACGCCCGAGGCTGCTTGGGCTGATCTGAAACGTGTAGGGAGAAATACCCACCTAGTGGATATCGAGGTGCTAAATGAGCCGGATTGAGCCGGGAGATTATGAAAAGCTGGTGGCGCAAGCCATGGAGGATCCAGCGCGTAAAGCCATGCGCCCGGTGATTGAAAAGGAACTGCTCCACTTCGATATTCTCTATGCCCTTGATAGAGAAGGCTTGCTCGACACATTGACATTTCAAGGCGGGACTTGCTTGCGACTTTGTCGGGGGTCACCCAGGTTTAGTGAAGACTTGGATTTTGCGGGAGACCGAGACTTCAAACGCGAAAACTTTACGCAGATCAAAGAGTGTCTTGTAGATTATATGAGCAGCCGCTATCGCCTTGAGGTCTCGGTGAAAGCACCTAAAGAACTCAGAGACGATCCTCGATACGCCGATGTAAGAGTCGATAAGTGGCAGGTCGCCGTCGTAACCGCACCCATGCGACCAGACATCCCGAAGCAGCGAATCAAGCTGGAGATCGCAAACATTCCTGCTTATACCCGCGAGGCGCATGCTATCCAGGTTCATTATCCTTTTCTGCCTGATGGGTACAGTGATCTATTGGTGGTCACTGAGAGTAACGATGAGATCATGGCGGACAAGCTCGTCTCGTTGGTAAACACCGAAAAGTATGTACGCCATCGGGACATCTGGGATCTGCAGTGGTTGAAGCAGCAGGGTGCAAAACTCAACCTTGATTTACTCCATCGCAAACTGGCGGATTATAGCGTTGAGGATTACTCAGCCAAGGCTCGCTACATGATTGAACGGTTGCCAGCCATCATTTCAGGCACTGCCTTCTACTCAGAAATGACGCGATTTCTACCCACTGACACGCTGGCGCGAACGCTGGATAACCCGCGATTCGCCGACTTTTTGTCGCGAGAACTGACAACAATGCTTGGTTCGGTTGTCGCAACGCTAGACGAGCCTGATCCAAATACACCGCCGGATGAGTTTAAGCTTTGAAGACCAATTTCTTGCTAAACGACGACCTACAGTTCGAAGAAGCCGTGCAGTCGGTGACCTCGGTGATTTTGCGCGGGATTGGGCTGACGGCTTAAGTGAACTAAGTGCTCTAACTAATCTGAAAAGGGGATAATGATGGACAATATCGGACAGCCTGTCATCGGTGCTGGCGCTATTCTTGTCCGGCCTGACGGAGCAGTGCTGCTTGGCTACCGCGATAAGCCCGGCGAGTCGCCAAGCTGGTGTTTGCCGGGTGGACATGTTGATGCGGGAGAGTCATTTGAAGCGGCGGCTGTTCGCGAAATTGCCGAAGAAACGGGGATTTCCGGTCTGCGGTACCCAAAGTTGCTGGCGATAACCCAGAACTTGAATAGCGCCGTCTCTATAGTGACAGGGGCAGTACTTGCCAACGTAGAGCAGGAGGCTGAGGCATTAGTGCTTGAGCCGGAAGTATTCACTCAATGGCGCTGGTTCCGTCCTGGTGCGCTTCCCATGCCGTTATTCCCGGCCAGCCAAGCGGTACTTGCCCACTGGCAGGGCCATGAGCCGCCCGTCGGCTGGCTGACGTATCCCATTGCTCCAGTAGCGTGAATCTTGCTATGTAGAGAGCAAGCTTTCCATCGGTACCGACGTCTCAAACTTATGCCGCTTACGCGACAGTAACGTGCGGAACTTACGCAGGTTGTCGTCGCCATAGAGTACTTGGTCGCAGAAGCGGTCGTACTCATCTAAATCAGCCACCGTCACAATCAATACAAAATCACACTCGCCGGTTACCTGATAGCATTGCTTCACTTCAGGGGCGCTTAGCGCGGATGTTAAAAAGCGCTGGTAGAGCAACTTGTTATCCCGCTCCATCGTCACCTCCACCACCATATGCAGGCACTGCCCAAGGGCGTCAGGATTGAGCAGCGCCACCTCCCGTTCGATGATCCCCGCGTCGCGCAACCGCTTAACCCGCTTTAAACAGGCAGAGGGAGAGAGCCCTATCTCATCCGCTAACGCCTGATTGGTCAGGCTGGCGTCATGCTGTAGCTGGTCAAGGATTCGTCGATCAATGGCGTCCATGAAATAAAATGCTCTTTCTGTGCTTATAAAGAACGAATAGTGATTGTTAGTGCGGTATTGAAAAGAAGATTCTGCATTGCCTCCATTACCATAACGATTATTCAGATGATGGCAATGGAGCGCTAGATGCGTAAGAGTATTTATCACCTATTGGATGGTTTATGTAGCGTTCTCAAAGACGCACTGCGGGTATACGTGACGCTACTCAAAATCCTGATTCCGGCATTGCTCATCGTCAAAGGGTTAGAGTGGTTGGGGGTTATCGATGGGTTGGGAACGGTACTGGCCCCCTTAATGAGCATACTTGGCCTGCCCGACCAGTTGGGCGTTGTATGGGCGGCGGCGCTCTTTACCAACTTGTACACCGCCATTGCGGTATTTCTTCAAGTAGCTGGTGATATGCACCTAAATGTCGAGCAAGTGACGGTGCTAGGGGCGTTAATGTTGGTAGGGCACTCGATTCCTGTTGAGGGCGCGGTTGCCAAGCGCGCGGGGGTGCCCTGGTGGGCCACCATAGTCCTGCGTGTCGGCGGGGCTTTGCTGTTTGCTTGGTTGTTACACTGTTTTTACTCAACGTTGGGTTTAATGCAGGCACCGGTTGAGCTGATGTGGCAGCCAAGCTTTTCATCAGAGCCAACGCTAAGCGGTTGGGCCGTTGCTCAGCTTGAAACCTTAGCGCTTATTTTTGTGATTATTTTCGCGCTGATAGTACTCCTCAAACTTTTACAAAAGCTTGGCCTTGAGCGTTGGATTCATCTGGTGTTGCGACCGCTGCTCAAGCTATTGGGCATGGGCCGTTCGGCCGCTAATGTAACGGTGATTGGGTTCACGTTGGGGCTAAGCTATGGCGCCGGGCTGCTGATCCGTGACGTGCAAAACGGTGTGCTTGGCAAGCGCGATAGCACGCTAGCGCTATGCTTTCTCGGCCTCTGCCATAGCGTTATAGAGGATACGCTGTTGATCTTAACGCTCGGGGCCGACGTGGTGGGCGTCTTGTGGGCACGGCTGCTGTTTGCCGTTGTGGTTGTTGCGATTATTGCTCGCTGGCCCAACGCCATGGTGAATAATAAATAAGTAATTGCATAATAGAGGCGTATTGACTGGCCACCTCCGTGATCTTACGGGAGAACGGGCTGGGCAGATCCCCTCTTCAAGTCAGTTGGGGTTACCCCAGCGGCCCGCCGGTCACCGTGGTCTTCAAGCCGTCAATAATGGCTTGACCATCTTCGTTCTTGAGTTCGTCGTACCAGGCTTGGGTGTGAGTGGCGTCGTGCCCATGGATCATCGCGGCGCGCTTGCGGGCGCGCTGGACGATTTCGCCCACCCGGTCGACGCGTGCCCGGTCGTACTGGGCCAGAGCGCTGTCGATGGCCGCTGACGTATCGGTATTTTCTTCCAGCGCACGCGCGAGCGCCTGGGAGAGCACCCAGGCGTCTTCCATCGCCTGGCAGCCGCCCTGGCCTAGGTCTGGTGCCATGCCGTGAGCGGCATCCCCCAGCAGGGCAACGCGGGGAGCGGTGAGCGAATCCAGCGGCGGAATATCGTAGATTTCCACGCGGGCCATGCGCGCCGGGTCAAAGCGCTCAATCAGCGCCTGCACGGGCTCGGCCCAGCCCGCGAAGTGTTCGCGCAATTCATCGCGGTAGTGGTCGGGGTCGTTGGTGGTACCTGCCGGGAGCGGCACGTCAAAGAAGCAGTAGAACTCCTGAGCGCCTTCTTCGTTGCCGCCACTGCCCATGGGCATAAAGGAAACCCGCTTGGCGTCACCCACGTACTGGTCCCAGTGACTCAGCGGTGCCAAGGCTTCATCAGCAGGCACGCGGACGTTCCAGTTCACGTAGCCGACGTATTGGCGCTCCACCGGATGGCCTACCAACTTGCTGCGCAGCTTTGAATGCGTACCTTCTGCCACGACCAGCAAGTCGGCATTCAGACTTTCGCCGTCATCAAAATGCGCCGCCACGCCGTGCTGGGTGACCGTGTAGCCAATGCATCGGCGGCCAAACTGGATGTGCTCGGTCCCGACGGCGTCCAGCAGTGTCTGTTGGAGGGCGGCGCGGGCAATCGGACAGACGCGCTGGCCGACATCGCCAAACAGCGGTGCCAGGCTGAAGTCGGTCAACGTCTGGCCTGTCTGGGTGAGATAGCGCATCTGGGTCATCTCGCCGCTCAAGCCCTCGATGGTCTCACCCAGGCCCAATTGGTGCATGACCTTGACGCCATTCGGCCATAGCGAAATCGCCGCGCCCACCGGGCGTATGGTCGCCACACGCTCTACAACGGTGACGCGGTGGCCTTGCTGTTGGAATGCCAGAGCGGTGCTCAGCCCGCCAATGCCCGCGCCGATAACGAGAATATTGAGAGATGTGGTAAGAGGGCGGGTCATGGCAAACTCCTTTATCAGTTAGTGGTCTATGAACCCAAGTTGAGGCATTGATTCCCCATCAATGGTTTAGCTTGGCCTTGCTGTTTTGTATACAAGAATTGTTTCCCAACTGAACCGTAATATCAATGTTGGTTTCTTAATTGTTGTCAGTATTTATAAGTGATTGAAATTAAAGTTTGAATTTGGGTCGGCGTCGGTATAAACGTCTAGCTGTAAACTCTTATGTGCATCGCCTTCGTGCTCGACTAAATGGCGCACCCCGTCACCAGTTGCCCTGTCTATGTTATCGGCAATCTGCCCCACTATTCAGTTAGCCGCCGGGTGAGTACAGCAATGTGCCTGCATGACGCTAAAATGACGCCTCAGGCGATTCGTATGGAGGGGCTGATAGTTCCGGTTCCTGGGGTGACTTTTTATACAAAGTGGGTTCCTGACCCAATCGCTCGGCCATGAAACTGATAAAAGCACTAAGCTTCGGCGGCAGATATCGCGTCGGTGGATAAAGCACCCAGGCCTCGCCACAATAATAATGGGTCTTGAATTTCCATTCCGGAAGTACTTGTACGATATGTCCCTGCTGCAACGCATGGCGAGCGGTGAAGTACGGCAAACTGCCAATGCCAAGATGCTGTAACACCGCGTCAAGCCTTGCCCCAGTGTGATTGACCGCATATCGGCCACGCACATTGACGTTCACTTTCTTGCCATCGAGCTGGAATTTCCAGCGGGAATCACCGGGCTCCTCGCCTAGAAAAATGCAATTGTGCACTTTCAAATCGTGCGGATGCGTTGGTGTGCCGTGACGCTCAAGGTATTCCGGCGTCGCACAAAGCATATGGTCGATGTCAATGAGCTTTCGCCCCATAAGACCCGGTGAAGGGCGATCAGTAATGCGGATTGCCAGATCCACCTGATCATCAATCAAGTCCACATAGCTGTCCTTGAGCTGTAACTGAACGTCGATTTTGGGATAACGCGCCAGGAAGTCGGGAATGTGGGGGTGGACGACGAAACGTCCTACCGCCTTCGGCACACTGACGCGTATCAGACCCTGCGGCTCCGGGTCGAACTGCCCGGAAACGGCCATCACGGCCTGCGCTGCGCTCACCATGTCCACGCAACGTCTATGCACCTCATGACCGCTTTCGCTTAGCCGCAGTTTGCGGGTCGTGCGCTGCAGCAGCCGGGTGCCCAATGCCTTCTCCAGGCGGGCAACCGAGCGGCTGATCGCCGAGGGCGTTGCGCCCAGCTGGCGTGCCGTTTCTGAAAAGCTGCCGGTTTCGACGACCTTGACGAAGACCGCCATTTCGCCCAACAGGGCGACCATCTGATTTGTGCTCATGAGGCAAAGAACATTTGAATTTACGTTGGATTATCGCAGCCGTTCTTTATCAATACAATTGATAATTAATGATAGAGGAGCCGAGCTATGACGCGAAAGTTGTATTGGGAAGGCGGCATAACGGAATCTGAAGTTGAAGTTATATATTGCGAAAAATTGGCTGATGGCGGGTATAGCGTGCGGTTGAATGCAACTCCCTTTCACCCGCAGGGAGGTGGGCAACCCGCAGACGTGGGCTGGATCGATGAAGCGGAAGTGTTCGCTGTGGAAGTGGTGGACGGGAATATTATCCATTACACCCACCAGGAGGTTGGCTCTGGTTCAGCTTTCGCCAGGGTGAATGTCGATCAACGCCAACGTCATTCCAGTCTGCATTCGGCTGGACATCTAATTGGTCACGCGCTTGAAGCGTTCGCTTGGCGACCCGTCAAGGCACACCACTGGCCCGGAGAGGCGCGAGTGACCTTTAAACCTACTGACGATGCTCAGGCTGTCGATGTGGAAGAGGTACAAAACCTTTGTGAAAACCTGATTGCTCGCAACCTCCCTTGCAAGGTCAAGGTAGATGAAAAGCAATTCCGTCAGGTTGGCTTCGGTGAACTAAAACCCTATGGATGTGGCGGAACTCACGTCGCGGAAACGGCGGATCTGCAAGGCCTCCAGATATTGTCGGTGAACCTGAGGAAAGGTCGGTTAATCGTTCAGTACGACATTCAATGATCTAGCCATGATCCCGCTGCTTATGTCGGTGACGTTACAGGAGCCAATAAACGTTGCCTGCCATCCGGTAAGTGGCTGAAAAGATAATTAACAGGGGGAAGTATGTTGATCGAACTGGATGATTTAAAGCAGGGGGCGGTCGAGAGGCTGGCGCGTGAAGAAGTTCTGGCGGTTCGTGTACGTCACTTTATTGACGAGGACATTGCCGCCAGGCTTTCCGAGCAGATCATGGAGCGCGGGCTTCAAAAATACTTGAATGCACCCAGTATTGGCCGGATTGGGATGGTCTTTTACGAAGCAGAGAACCAGCCGCCACTCATCGCTAATTATTTCGAGAGTGTTTTCGACAACATCAATGAACTGAGGAAGCGCTGCGCACCTTATGTATCCCCTATCGATTTGCTCAGGTGCGTATTGGACGAAATATGGCCGGCAGGTGCTCAGCTCCAAACGCTATATGGTCGAAAGATGTATGTCTGATTGTCGCGTGCTGTTAAGCCAGGCGTCACTTTCCTGGCCCATCACGATATCTTCGCCAAAGACGCACCCAACAGTTTCCAGGCTTGTAGCTTACAGGCGCAAATGGCTGCAAACGTCTACCTATCCATGCCCGACGAGGGTGGCACGCTGCAGATATGGGATCAGCAGCTGTCTGCAGAGGCTTTCGATGAGATGCGAGGTGACAGTTATGGCATTGATCCAACGCTTCTGGGAGCGGCCACTTTGGAGGTATGCCCAGAGGCCGGAGACCTGATCCTGTTCAACTCACGCAAGATGCATGCCGTAACACCGGGCTCCGAAGGGATGCGCCTCAGCCTGTCTTGTTTCGTGGGTTATCGCGGCCCAGCGACCCCGCTCTCCTTTTGGAGTTGATATGACACCGGATTATCTGGGGGAATTTCTTGCCCTGGCCGCCATACACTTTCTTGCAGTCGTGGCGCCGGGGCCGGATTTCGCCGTCACGATTCGCCAGAGCGTGCTCTATGGGAGGCGTCTAGGCATCGCTACGGCGGTCGGCATTGGGGCCGGTATCTCGGTACATGTGATCTATACCTTGCTGGGGGTCGGCGCGTTGATGCACACAACCCCCTGGTTACTGAGTGCGGCCGAGTTGGTGGGCGGAGCCTACCTGTTATATCTCGGCGTCACGTTCATCCGGCAGGCAGGTAAGCACACAGCCGGGCTGGCGCTGGATGCTGGATCCGAGACAGGGGCAAGGAATTTTCACCAGTCGTTCGCGCTGGGGTTTCTGACCAATGCGACCAACCCCAAGGCGACGCTGTTTTTCCTGGCCGTGTTCACGACTGTGGTCAGTGATTCGACGCCATTGCGCATTCAAATGCTTTATGGCAGTTGGATGTGCCTGGTCAATGCCGGTTGGTTCGTATTGGTCAGCCTTGTGTTCACCAGCCCGCCTGTTCGCGAGCGTTTTCTGCGTATTGGTCACTGGTTCGAGCGGTTGATGGGAGTGCTGCTCATCGCCTTTTCGATGCGTTTGTTATGGGGGCTCGGAGGCATGATGGTTACTTTTTAAAAATGAGAAAAATGTCCGCTTTCAGTTGGTGCTACATGCCCCTCTTGATGCGCTAAAAAATTGCCATCCAGCCCCTTGAAAATCGACTGACTGCTCTTATCTTTCTGAGCGAAGAGGCTGCTTCTGTGGAGTGCGTAAGAGGCCGCCTCTTATCGCAATCCCCCCAATCGGCTTAACGTAGGAGGTGTTCGATATGTTCGATGATCTCAAGCGTTTTGATGTTGGCTCACCTCGCCAACTGGACTGGTTCCGCCAGTTGTTGGACGACTTTTTGCCCGATGGCAATGCGATGGATATACGCGCAGTGCCCAATGGCAGCTTCCCGATGATCAATGTGGCCCGTAGCGATGAAGCCGTGCACGTTTATGTGTTTGCGGCGGGGCTGGACGCTACGGATCTCACCATTGATGTTCAGGACAATGTGCTGACCCTTCGCGGCAAGCGTGAGTCTGTCATTGGCAATAACGATGGCGATCGCTCGCGTCCGGTATTCCGTCGCGAACGCGTCAGCGGTGATTTTGTGCGCGCCATTGCGCTGCCGGATGGCGTGGATGCCGAGCGGGCTGAAGCCCGCCATGCTCACGGGGTGTTCGAGATCGTGCTGCCCAAGCGCGAGGAGCTCAAGCCGCGTCGTATCGATGTTCAGGCGGCGTAAATCATGGTTGTTAACCTTGAATAAGGAGGGATAAATCATGAATAACGTTGTTCGTTCATCTAATAACCAAACCTCGCTTCAACAGCGGGATGAAGACAAGAACCCGCAGGAAACGCTGCTGCCAGCAGTGGATATTGTCGAGGAAGATAATGCCATCAAGCTGGTTGCCGACATGCCTGGCGTTACCAACGACTCACTGCGTGTCGAGCTCGACAATAACGTGCTGAGCTTGGAGGGCGAAATAAACCTGAACATGCCCGAAGGGCTGAGCGCGCTCCATGCTGAGGTGCGTGGTCGGCGTTTCGCACGCCGCTTCAACCTCAGTCACGAAATAGACGGTGACGCGATCACGGCACGTATCGTCAATGGTGTGCTGACGGTAACGCTGCCCAAGAAAGATAATCATCGCACGCGCCGTATCGAGGTACAGGCAGCGTAAAACGAAGCTGATGCTTAGCTGCCCCGGCACTCTAGAGTGCGCGGGGCGGTACTTTCCCTAGTCGCAATTTAAGCTCTATGCTCTACATAAGGAGTGTTCGATACTTCCCTTATCGATAGAGAGGATTGCGTCATGACGGATATAACCGCGTTGCTCGGCAGTGATGCCGAGAGTTTGCTTAATCACACCTGCCAGGGCGTCCCCCGCGACAGCTTGCACTTACCCGGCCCCGATTTTATTGACCGTGTCATGGCGGATAGTGACCGTCGACCGGCGGTGCTGCGCAATATGCAGAGCCTGTTTAATCATGGCCGCTTGGCGGGCACCGGCTACCTAAGCCTACTGCCGGTAGATCAAGGCATCGAGCACTCGGCGGGTGCCTCCTTTGCCCCGAACCCGCGCTACTTCGACCCGGCCAATATCGTTGAGCTGGCGCTTGAAGGGGGCTGCAATGGCGTCGCGTCGACGCTTGGGGTTCTCTCTTCCGTGGCACGGCGCTACGCCCACAAGATCCCGATGATGTTGAAGCTCAACCACAACGAGACGCTTAGCTACCCGGCGATGTATGACCAGACGCTGTTTGCTGATGTTGAGCAGGCCCACGACATGGGCTGTGTGGCGGTCGGGGCGACGATTTACTTTGGCTCCCATGAAAGCCGTCGGCAAATAATGGAGATCAGCGAGGCTTTCGAGCGTGCCCACCAACTGGGAATGGTCACCGTGTTGTGGGCCTATCTGCGTAACCCTGCCTTCAAGCAGGAAGGTGCCGATTATCACGTTGCCGCCGATCTCACCAGCCAGGCCAACCACATGGCTGCAACGCTCAAGGCGGATATCGTCAAACAGAAGCTGCCCGAGAACAACGGCGGCTATAAGGCGGTCGGTTTCGGACATACCCATGAGAAAGTCTACAGCGAACTGACCACTGATCATCCCATCGACCTGGCCCGCTATCAGGTCGCCAACTGCTTTATGGGCCGCGCCGGTTTGATCAATTCCGGCGGTGGCTCCAAAGGGCACTCCGATCTCGGCGAAGCGGTACGCACGGCGGTGATCAACAAGCGGGCCGGTGGTATGGGCTTGATCTCGGGGCGTAAAGCGTTCCAAAAACCGATGCAGGAAGGCGTTGAACTGCTGCATGCGATTCAGGATGTCTATCTCTCCAAGGACGTGACGATTGCCTGATGGTTGGCTATTGGTTAACTGTGGGCCCTAAGTGTGGACCAGGAAACTTGATGAATATTAGTCGCGGTTAAATAATCGTCATATTGAGATGTTTATAAAGGCATACACTTAAGGAGCTACATGGTGAGCGGAAAACCAACAGCACGTATTACTGATTCTACCGCATGCCCTGTGCCAGGGCATGGTACAAACCCATTGGTACAAGGCTCGCCAAATGTTTTTTACGATGAATTGCCCGCCGCAAGGTTAGGCGACGAATCCGCATGTGGCAGCCCGATTACCCAAGCGGTTGCATACTCTGTGATCATCAATGGAAAACCTGCCGCGACTCTGGGTAGCGTCGGTGCCCATGGCAATACCGTTAGCAGTGGCTCAAGAACGGTCATTATTGGTGACGTTGCTATTGGTAGCGCACCTCCGATCAAAACATTGACCACGGATGACGAAGGAATGGGACCCGGGGGTAATCATGAGGCAGAAACCAACGCTAGCCGAGTCGATGCGCTGGGGAAAGAACCAAGCCGTGCGACTTCTGCTCAGGCGTTGCCACAATCTTTGAATAATGGCGACGATAGCTCTAGAGAGCAAGTTTTGGGAGACGAGCAGGAACCTCCTGTAGTTAACATGGCAGAGGATAGACGGGAGAGCATTGTCAACGATACTCCGGCGTTATTCGAGGTAGCCGATAACCCACATGCTTCTGGCCAAGAACCATGGTATGCATTCGATGTATTCGAAGAAGTTAATGAGAACGAGCAGGCATTCGAGGCGGTTGGTAGGGAGGTGGGCATAGAGCCAAGGTTGTTGAAGGCCATCGCGCACATTGAAACAACGCATGGTTATTACGATAGAATTCACCCCCGGAATACATCATTCCGGCCCATGAACATAAACTAAGAATATTGGAAGCCCATCGCGGATGAGGCGGGCTTTACACGGTATGAGGTGGTCAATTATCCATACCCCAACATCTACGTTGCTGCAGTTCTGCTGAAAAGAATTCAAGCTAGGGTTGTTCCTTCCAGCATCGAGAAGGTCGCAAGTATCTACAATGCTCTTGGTGCAGAACATGTAAATGACTATGGTGCCCGAGTGCAGTTAATCTACGGTCAAGAACTATGGGAAGGTGGAGGTGAATAAAAAGCGGATCAAAGTGCTATATTTACTTGTTTCAATAGCGCTTGCCTTGATTATTGCGTCACTAATGGTTTATGTGGCGCTTGATCATAACCCTCAAGGGGAGTTTTGCGCGTATTCAAGCGACATGTCTTCTTGCGAGTACCAGTACGGGGCCATCGCTTCTGTATTTTTAGGGTGGCTGTTTGTGTCCCTGTTTGTCTTTGCGGTGCCAGCGGTGTTGGTGTGTGTCATCAGTCAATGCATTGGCTTTTTCAGATTATTGATCCGGCGATAACTTGGAGTCGACAGCCATTTGCTTGGAATACCAAAGCCCTCATATCGGTGTGCGGTATGGGGAGAGCTAATGTCCCGGGTAAAACACGCCCCTGCCCACCACCACAGCGTTACCGCCCACTTCCACAAAGCCTGTTTTGATCCCGCCATTCGCAGCAGTGTGGATAACGCTGGGCCTACCCATCTCAACACCCTGATGAATCTGGCACTGCAAGGCATCTGGCTGAAGGGAGGCCAAATAGCCGGTCAATGCGGCTGCGGCACTGCCGGTGGCGGGGTCTTCGCAAAGGCTGTTCTCCATGGAAAACATACGACTATGAAGAAGCCTCTCGGCACTGTGTAGCTGTTCAGCGACATATAGGTAGATCTGCTCGGCACTGCTGTGTGCGACGGCATTTGCCCAGGTGGTTGTTGAAATGCGCACCTTCTCCAGAGCGGTGATATCTGCTAGCTCGATCAAATGAAAGGGCAGGCCAAAGGAAGCCAGCACCGGGTTGCCAACCACCTTATGCGCCTCAAGCCCAAGTAGCTCGGCGGCGGTTGCGTGATCAAGGTTGCTGTCCGCGATGCTTGCAGGTTGGGCAGTGGTAAACGTTGCCCTTCCTTGGTTATAGCGTACCGCCAGTTCGCCAATAGGTGGCTGAAGCACGACGGTTTGCTCGCGATTGACGAGATTTAAAGCGGCCAATAGATGCGCGGTGCCTACCGTGGGGTGTCCTGCAAAGAGCAGTTCCTGAGTAGGAGTAAATATCCGCATGGGAAAATGGTTCGGCCTGGTGGCGGCGCTCAAAAACACCGTTTCAGCCAGGTTCAATTCATTGGCAAGCGCTTGCATGGTGCTGGTCTCAAGCTCTCCAGCCTCTGAAAAGACGGCCAGTGGATTGCCGGTAAACGGCTGGTCGGTAAATACATCCAGCAGGTAATACTCAACGGTTTTCATAAGGCCCCCTGTCAACAGACGCATGTTTCCAAAACGGTTTGCGGCCCTCTCTCTGGGCCTGCTCGCGGCTAATGCCGACATCCTCCAGCAGCCGGTTATCGAGCGTTAACAGATGGCGGCGACTGCGGCGGCATTGTTGATAGTAGCGAAGTTGATAACCTAGCTGATAGCGGAGTCGGGTAAGGCTGAAGCGCGGCATGGCGAATCCTCCGTGGTGTGTGCCAGACCAGATTACTCAGCGCTGATGTTTTGATACAGATATAGAGTTTATTGTTTTTAAGATACAGAAGGGCGTGCTATACCTCTGTATGGCGGTTTCTGGGTACGTCTGTATCGTTATCGGGTTGTGGAGGAGGAGGGTGTTATGACGCGCTATGAAGAAGTGGCGACCATTTTGCGGGAGCGTATCGAGCACGGTATTTACCGCGTTGGGGATCGCCTCCCCTCGATTCGTGCGGTCTGCCAGGAGCTGGACGTCAGCATTTCCACCGCCCAGGAGGCCTACCGGCAACTGATGGATGTGGCATTGATCGAGTCGCGGCCCAAGTCGGGCTACTTCGTGCTGCCTAGCCGCGCGCCGTCGGTGCTGCCGTCGGTCTCCCGGCCTGCCCAGCGCCCGTTGGATGTTTCCCAATGGGACCAGGTGCTGGAACTCGTCGCTACTCAACGCGACGACGACCGGCTTCTGTTGGGGCGTGGGGTGCCCAATCTCGAGTATGAAACGCTGCGGCCACTGTCGAAAATCCTCGCTGGCCTGCATCGCAGCACTGATCTGAACGGATTCAACTACGATAAGCTGGGCGGTAGCCCCGAGCTGCGCGAGCAGGTGGCGCGGCTGGCGATTGCGTCCGGCTGCCTGCTGCACCCGGACGACATCATGGTGACTACCGGATGCCAGGAAGCACTGGCTATCGCGCTGCGTACACTGACCGAGCCTGGCGATGTGGTGGCCGTGGACTCACCCAGCTTTTACGGCACCATGCAGATTCTCAAGGCCAACGGCTTAAAAGCGCTGGAAATCCCTACCGACCCGCAAACCGGCATCAGTCTGGAAGCGCTGGAATTGGCGCTGGAGCAGTGGCCGATCCGCGCGATACAGGTCACGCCGACCTACAACAATCCCTTGGGCTACACAATGCCTGAAGCACGCAAGCGGGCGCTGTTTCAGCTTGCTCAACGCTTTGATGTGGCGATTATCGAAGACGATATCTACGGTGATTTGTCATTCTCCCTGCCCCGGCCGCGCACTGTGAAATCCTTCGATGACGATGGCCGCGTCATGTTGTGCAGCGGTTTTTCCAAAACCGTGGGGCCGGGGTTGCGGGTGGGCTGGCTTGCGCCGGGGCGCTATCGTGATCAGGCGTTGCATATGAAGTATGTCTCCACCGGTGCCTCGGCGACGCTGCCGCAGCTGGCCGTGGCGGAGTTCGTCGCCAAAGGTCATTATGAACGCCACCTGCGTTTCGCTACCCGCCAGTATCAGCGCCAGCGCGACATCATGATCAGTTGGGTGCAGCGCTATTTTCCCGAGGGATCAGGCATCAGCTACCCCGAGGGCAGCTTCCTGCTCTGGGTGGAGCTGCCTGCAGCGGTGGACTGTGTGCGCCTCAATGAACGCTTGGCACAGCATGCTATCCACGTGGCACCGGGCTCGCTGTTTTCAGCCTCGGGCAAGTTCCGCCAGTGCTTGCGGCTGAACTACGCTTTCACACTCACGCCTAGTATCGAAGCCGCCGTGCGAACGGTAGGCGAGCTTGCCACCGAGATGGTGGAGGAGGCGCAGGCGTCGCTCATCTAAAACGACAGGATCGGTCAATAAGCACACCTAATGAACGCCCTGCACGAGCCATCCCCAGTTGCTGTTCCCCACAGGCGTGGGGATGAACCGTATAAGGGGTGTACCCATAATGCCTATTCATTATTGATGCGTGTGGCGTTACGCGCTACAATATATGCAGGTTCGACGGCAAGGGAGGCAAAGCGATGCGATGATAAAGAAAATCAAACACAAAGGACTGAAACGGCTTTATGAGCGGGGGGAGCCCCAGGGAGTACAGCCTAACCATGTAGACGATTTAAGAGACATACTGGCAGCACTGGATGCCGCAACCAAACCAAGTGATATGGATTTACTGGGTTTTGATTTCCATGGCTTGAAAGGTGATAAGAAGGGCTTTTTTTCAGTGCATGTAAACGGTAATTGGGTAGTGATATTTACGTTTGATGGGAAAGATGCACACCTTGTTGATTATTTAGACTACCACTGACAGCGGCGCTCCTTGATAACCGACACGATACGGTTATCAAGGGCCACCGGATGGTTTCGACTGGATCGGTAGCCACGATTGCACAGCCTCTAGATATACGTATTAAAAATATTGTGCATGACGATGACGATGACGATGACGACGAGGATAACGTGATGACGATGATGAACCCGCCGCACCCAGGCAGCTTGTTACGCCGCCGGATCGTGCCCGCGCTGGGGCTGAATGTCACTGATTTTTCCAAGAAACTAGGTATGTCCCGTACAGCGGTATCACGCGTTTTGCATGAGCATGCCAGCATTTCCCCTGATTTTGCGGTTAGGCTCGAGCATGGCGGTATTGGTAACGCTAAGCACTGGATGACCATGCAGACCAACTACGACCTATGGCAAGCCGAGCATAAAGAGCAAAATCATATTGAAAGAATCGCTGTTGTTTGAATTAGTAAGTTACTAATTCACCAGCCTAATGCTCAACGGATCGTGCCGTTGGGCTTTTTTTGCTTGGGAACTAGATAATGGAGGTTATATGAACGTAGATAGGCTCGACTATTTTGCAGGTTTGGCAATGCAGCAATTCCTGATAATGGCAAACGACAATGAACTTGCAATCGATTTCGACCATGGGCAGATAGCGTATGATGCCTATGCACTAGCCAAAGTCATGGTAGAAGAAAGAGAGCGACTGGACGAAGAGGGTTTTAGATAATCCGTTCCCCGCAGGCGCGGGGATCAGCTATCCCCAAGCCGCTGTCTGTTCTGGATGGGGCTACCTGCGGCGGTGGACTGCCTGCGTCTGAACTACGCGTTTACGCTAACGCCTGCGATCGAAAACGCCGTGCGCACGGTGGGGGATCTTGCAACTGAGATGATGGAAGAGGCGCAGGCGCACGAGGTAGGTTTAGGGTAAGTGGTCTTCCTTTCAATTAGCCGTGAAGGCCGCCAGTAACGAGTCGGTAAGTGTTGGAGAAGGATTAGCGCCGGTCAGAATAGTCGCGATGGAAGCATCCTGAGTCCACTGATCACGCCTAGCATAGGCGGCTGCTAAACCGAGTGCCCCTGCGGGCTCCAGTAGCAGCCCCAGGTGTTCCAGGCCCAGGCGCATGCCATCTTCGATACGGGCTTCGTCCAGCAGCCAGATATCATCGACTAGATCGCGCATATCTTCCAATGCCTCGGTAATGGGAGCGCGAACCGCCACCCCATCTGCCATGGTATCCACCCGATCATTAGTGACGAGCGTACCGCGCCTCCAGCTTTGCCAAGTGGCATCCGCGCCTTGAGGGCAGATGCCGATCACCCGGGTGGCGGGGGAAGAGGCTTTGAACCAGCGGCCTACGCCGTTTATAAGCGCACCATTTCCAAGCGGCACCAGCAGCGTATCGAATGTGTCGCTGCGGGCGAGCATTTCGACCGCAATAGTGCCTGCGCCTTCGGTAATCGCGGCTTGTCGGCCATCCTCTACAAACAAGCCACCATGCTGTTGAGCAAAGTGAGCCGCCGCCTGTTTGGCCTGATCAAAGTCCTCCCCCGCGCTGATAACCTCCGCGCCCAGTGCGCGGATGCCCGCGATTTTGAGTGGGTTAGCATTTTCAGCGACAAAGACGCTGAGAGGCAGCCCGTGCTGCTTGCAGGCATGCGCCAGCGCTAGCCCCCAGTTACCGGCGCTGGCGCAAACCAGTGGTGCAGGTTTTTTTTGCTCAATATGATGTGAAACAAAATGGTCGGCACCGCGCCCTTTGAAGTTGCGGAGGGGGTTGAGCGTTTCGACCTTCACTGTCATGGCGACCCCTAACGCAGCATCGAGTGATGGCGAACGATACTGTGGGGTTGCCAGAAAGGTGGGGGTGATGTATCTGGAGGCAGAAGCAATGTGATCCAGCATGATGCGGTGCTCGCTACGTTGGGGCGCAATTAGCTCGGCGTGGTGAGCGATAGGCTGCAAATCCTCCTGACGCTCTATCCGGTTCACCATTAGCACGCCATCAAGATGATCAACCTCGTGCTGGATCAGTTCGGCCAGTGATGCTGAAAGGTGATGCCAGTGGCAGGTTTTGCCTCTTTCGTTTTGGTAAGTCAGGCTGATGCTGGTGTGGCGCCTAACATTGGCAATATGGTCGGGCACGCTCATGCAGTCGTCCCATACCGGCTGCGTCTCTTCGCTTCGCCAGACAATGACTGGATTGATCAATGTCAACGGGCGGCCACCCAACTGAATCGCCACGATGCGCAAGGGTTCGCCTATCTGAGGGGCAGAGATGGCACGGCCAAAGCCGGTACGTGCTTTGAAATTGGCAAGTGTGGCATGCAGTTCGGATATCACCCTGGCTATATGGGACGTGATGTCTTCAATTGGTTGGGAAGCGGCTCTTAAGCGTGGGTCGCCCTCGGTCAGGATCGTGCGTATTTGGCTCATGGAGTTGTCTCTGCCTGTATGGTTAAGTTCTTTGCTTGAGTTGCGTTAGCTTAACGGGCAAGACTTTTTTACTGGCCGCATATCCTGGCGGGCCATTGCGGGGAGACTGCGTAATGAGTGATCAAACTGCGGGCGAGCGGCCCGGGGATCAATTGGATGATTTTGATCGTCGGATTTTGGCTATTTACCAGCACGATACGCGTGTGACGGGGGAGAGCATTGGGCAAGCGGTTGGCTTGTCGGCGGCGGCGGTTCAGCGGCGGCTCAAACGGTTAAGGGCGCGGGGTGTTATTGTCCAGGAGGAGGCGCGTTTAGATGCCAAAGCACTAGGCTTGCCAACTACCTGCATCGTCGGTGTCGATCTTGACTATGAGCGTAACCAGCATGTCGATGAGTTCAAGCAGCGGATGCGGGAGCACCCCAATGTGCAGCAATGCTATTACGTGACAGGGAATTTGGATTTCGTTTTGGTGGTGGTGACTCGTACGCTGCAGGAGTATGAAGATTTCACCCGCGAGGCGCTGATGGAGCACCCTAACGTGCGTTCGTTCACAACACTGGTTTCCATGGACGCCGTCAAATCGGGATACGCGCTGCCTCTATGAGTAGCGGGTATGAGTAATGGGGATTGATTTTCTAAGCAAAGCCGAGGAACAGGGCCAGCGAGCGGTTAATCGTCACCATGGTGCTGTCGTCAAGTTGACCGAAGGGCTCGCCTAGCTTGTCACGTTTTACCGTCATGGGTTTGTCCACCATGACCTGGGATCGCTTGCGCAAGCCGTTTTCCAACGTAGGCATCACCTCAATACGCATCAGTGGCGCATCAATGAGGGTGCTTGAAATCAATAGTAAGGTGACAGTCGCGGTGGAAGAGAATTGATCGGATTGTATGATCAGTGCTGGGCGCGGTTTACCAAACTCCCCGGGTGGGGTAACCGTTACCAGATCTCCGCGCCTCATGCTTTTCATACTGCTCACTCGTCATCTACGTCTAACAAGGCCTCATCCATAAGATCCTGTAAATCGTGATCGGCATTGTCCGCCGCGGCCACTATTTCGCACTGTCGCTTGATCTCCTCACTAAAGCCGGGGCGACGAGTATCTGGCACCCAAATTTGAATAGGGCGCAATCCTGACGCTCTAAGCGTTGCTCGGTGCTTCTGGACACGGTCGTTGATGTTTGAGGCGGTCATGGTGAAAGCTCTTGGCTGTAATGTTACATGTAACAGCGTAGTTCACTTTCAACTATCTGCAATATCGCCGACAGTGTCTCACTGGTCTTGGGTCGGTACTTGGAATACCAGAAACCGCCTGTTTCTGGCTGTTTCGTTCAGATTTATGTTCTAAAAATTAAGAGTACTTCCGCGTACCGGCGTCAAACGCCCATGGTCGATAATCGGACCGGTTGGCTGGCCTTCGGGAGCGCCTCCCTGGGGCTCAACGCTGACGGCCAGATCGGCAGTGAATAACTGCGCGCGCAGCTCGGCACTGGGTTCCAGGCGGTGGCTACCTTGATCAGGTAACAGGCCCAGCGAGACGGGCGTACCATCGGCAATCAACCAGAGCTCACCGGTCTGTTCGCTGTCGACCTGGGTCGGTTGAACGGCCTGTACGATCAACTCACCCTCCTGGGTTGCGCTGATGATCCAGCCTGGCGTGCGCGATTCGTCCTGAACCACGAAGACGGCTTCTCCGTCCGGTAGCCTGGCTAGTTCAGCCTGTTGCCAGAGAAGGCCTAGCGCTATCGCGATCACCCCAAAACTGGCCGCCATGGTCTGCCATGCGCCTAAACGCTTCCACCAAGGGACCGGCACTGTTCCGGTTGCCTGGGTAATGCGATGCCAGACCTCCTTGGGCGGTGTCCTGGGGTCCAGTCGCTCGTTGAATAGATGCAGGTATTCTCGCCACGCTTCCACATCGTTACGTAGGTCGTGGCTGACCGCCAGCAGCGCTTCAAAGCGTGCTTTTTGATCGATGTCCAATACGCCCAGTACGTACTCACCAGCCGCAAGGTGGCGATCATCTGGGTCGCTTAAATCCCATTGGTTAGACATGTTTTTAACCTCTCGAGTCCACGGCGGATCCAGCTTTTAACGCTGCCCAGCGGTTGGGACAGAGAGTGAGCAAGCTCGCTGTGCGTCATGCCCTGAAAATAGGCCATTTCCATTAACTGGCGCTGATGTCGACTGAGTGTGTCGAGGCAGTCGTTCAGTTTGTCATTTTGCTGATGACTGATGCTGTCATCTTCAGGGTCGTCGGTACCTAATAGGGTGGCCAACAAGGGCTCATCGGTGGTGGTGTCCTGTGGCTTCTGGCGACGCAGCCAGTCGATGCCAATATTGCGAGCAAGTGTAGAAAGCCAGGTCATCGGCTTGGCTCGCGTAGCGTCGTATTGATCGGCGGCATGCCAGATTCGGATGAAAACATGCTGCAGGCAATCCTGAGCGGCGCCTTCATCTCTTACTATACGCAGCAGTTGAGCATATAGATGCGCACTGGAGACACGATAGAGACGTTCGAATGCGTTGCGGTCGCCCTGGGCGCAGCCGTTGAGTTGCTCGATAAGATACTGCTGGCGTTGTGTGGCATCTAGCATTCAGGCATCTCTGCACAGTTAACCGAAACGTCAGTCTTGGTGAGGCCGTCGTTGAAGGCAATAGGAGAGTGCTCAGCGGTGAATAAAAAAAATGTTGAGATGTTTGCATCCACTGATGCCTTGGGGCCGTAAGTATCAATGAGCTTGCATTGTTGAGCTCTTTTAATGACAACCAGGAGATGCCCCAATGAAACTCAAACTACTTACCGCTGGCGTTTGTGCCGCTGCCTTGTTTACTGGCGTTGCCGTTGCTGATCATGGGCCTACGACGGTCGGCGGCGCCAACATGCTGCCTGAGCGTAACATTATCGAAAATGCCGTTAATTCGGATGACCATGAGACACTCGTTGCGGCTGTTCAAGCCGCTGAGTTGGTCGATGTGCTGCAAGGCGAAGGCCCTTTTACCGTATTCGCGCCGACGGATGATGCCTTTGCAAAACTGCCTGATGGCATCGTCGATACGCTTCTTGAGCCTGAAAACCAGGAGCAGCTACAGACCGTCCTGACTTACCACGTGGTACCCGGCAACATGAACCGGGACGCGTTGTGGGAAAAAGTGATGGAAAAAGATGGCGCCGTCGCGCTCCAGACTGTTCAAGGCGAGTATCTTACCGTCACGCGCAATGGTAATAACCTGATGGTCATGGATGCCCAAGGTAATGGCGCCAACATGACCGTCGTGGATGTAGCGCAGGCGAACGGCGTGATCCACGTCATCGATAGCGTGTTAATGCCCTAGTGGTTCAGCCCACATCGAATAGTCGCCGTTATTCGTTTGAGGTGACGTCTCCCCACCGCCTGGCGTGCCAGGCGGTGGTTTTTTACTGGCCAGGTGGCCGTAAAAATTCTTCTCGGGGAGGATAAAACCATTAGCCATCAGTGACTTGTCAATCAAACCACTCTTTCATGGTACGCCACAGGCAGATACCCACGAAGTACACAGAGGTGACGCCCCAGCCCCATAGTGCCCAGGCCGCGTGCTCAGGGGTGGAGAGTACCAGTGACGTGGCACAGACGAACCACGCAAGCGTCACGGCAATATTGAGCGGCATGAACAGGCGCACCCGGAACGGGTGAAGAAATTTCATCCGTGTCACGGTGAGGGCGGCCAGCAGGACAATCACGGCAAAGGTGAACCAGGGCGGTAGATCGAGAATATAGACATAGACCGCGACGACGTTCCAGGCAGCAGGAAAGCCAACAAAGAAATTATCTTGGCTTTTCATATTGACGTTGCAGAAACAGAACATCGAAGACAGCAGGATGATGAACACTGTCAAAAGCCCAAGGTTGGGCGGTAGCTCAATAAAGGAGTAGATGAAAAGCGCCGGGATAAAGGCCCAGGTAAGGTAATCGATGACCATGTCGAGGGTTGAACCATCGAAATGGGGCAGCACGGTCTTGACGTCGAACTTGCGGGCTAGGGTGCCATCGAAACCATCGACCAGCATCGCCGCGCCCAGCCAGAGAAGACAGGCAACCGGATTATTGTCGACCAGGGCGAGCATCGCCATCGTGCCGAGTAGAACGCCGCTGGCCGTGAAGGCATGCACGCCCCAAGCCTTGCTTATCGAAGCGCGAGACTCTGTTTGCGAAGAGAACGGTTGAACCACGTTGACCCCATCGGGAACGCGTTGTCCCCTTGCTGGTTGATAGAAAAATGCGTGCGTAAAAAGCATTACCCTACTACAGGAAGGTACTCGGAGAATACGCAGGCATGACATCTATTGATGGCTGGCGGCGTTGGCTGCCGGTAATGGTCACAGGTGTTGCCTTAATGTCAGGTAGGCGTCGCTGAGCCATGCACCGGCGCTGGTCAGCTCGCTTTCCGTTGAGCCCGCATAGCCGAGCACTAACCCCGGGTGCTTGTTCTCGGCAAGGTAATAGCGGGAAAGCGGCGAAAGCGTAATACCTTGCGCCTCGGCGCGTCTGACCAGCATGCCTTCTTCTGCGATGGTGTCGAGTTCGGCTAACAGGTGCATGCCCGCATGGCCGTCAGAAAGCCGAAGCCCTGCGGCCACAGCAGGCGCTAACGCCGCTCGCAAACAGGCTTGGCGCTGGCGGTAAGCGGCCCGCATCCGGGCGATGTGGCGAGTAAAGTGCCCGTTGGCAATGAATTCGGCGAGGGCCGACTGTACAGGGTAGTTACCCTCTCGGTGCAGGCGTGCGTGGGCCAGTCTGACGTCTTCGGCAAGCGCTTCAGGCACAACCAGATAGCCCAGGCGCAAGCCGGGATAGAGCACCTTACTGAAGGTGCCCACATAAATGACCGATGCCTGTTCAGCGAGGCCCTGGAGCGAGGGCGTTGGCGGCGTGTCGTAACGAAATTCGCTGTCATAATCGTCTTCAATGATCCAACTGCCGGTGCGAGACGCATGCTCGAGTAACGTCAGCCGCCGGGGTGCCGGCATGGTCACGCCGCTGGGATACTGGTGAGAGGGTGTCACGTAAATAAGCCGAGGTGCTGGCGCATTCTCTGGGGCAAGTGACGGGTTGAGTCCTTGTTGATCGACGGGGATGGGCGTGACCGCCAAACCTGATGCCAGAAAACAGGCCTGAGCGCCGCCGTAACCCGGCTCCTCCATCCAAACCGAATCCCCGTGATCGGTGAAGAGCTGGGTAATCAGTTCAAACGCCTGCTGGGCGCCTTGAGTGATGACGATCTGCTCTGGCCGGCAACGCACCGCTCGGGAAAGTCTCAGGTAGTCACAAAGGGCTGCCTTGAGAGCAGGTAGCCCGCCGCTGGTTTGATAGTCCATCCATGCCATTTCCGCCTGATAGTAGTGCCGACGTAACAATCGCTGCCACTGCTCCCTGGGGAACAGGTCGAGCGCAGGGACGCCAGGCGCAAAGGCGCGATGGCCGTGGCTTAACGTTCCGCTTAGCGCTAATAGTTTGTTGCCTCGGTTTGAGTAGCGAACAGGCACAGTAGGTGGTGCCTCAGCCCTGGTTAACAGCGCGGGCAGGTCTGCTACATAGAGCCCCGCCCCTTGGCGAGCAATCAGCAAACCTTCCGCCAAAAGCCGATCCATGGCGGCCAGCACCGTATTGCGGCTAACACCCAAAGCGCGGGACAAATGGCGGGAAGAAGGAAGCGTATCGCCAGCCGTCAATTCACCGTGTTGAATCCACGCCTTTAGCGAGCAGTAGAGCTGCTGAACCAGCGTGGTTGCTTCATTCGCAGTTAGCCTGAGCGCCAGCGCCTCCGCAATCCAGTTGCCGGCCACATCATGTCGTTTCACTGGTTCCCTCAATTTAGCGATAAGTGGTTCTTTTTTGTAGACCACTATAGGGGCAGGCTGTGGTTAATTACCATCCAGATGGAGCAGTCGTTATGGTTAACATTCGTTCTGCGGTACTCAATGACCTGGAATCTCTCAGTGGTTTACTCGATGGCTATCGTCAGTTTTATCAGCAGCCGAGTGATCTTCAGGCGGCGCGGGATTTCTTGCGCCAGCGCATGGGGCTCGGAGACGCTTTTATTTTGGTGAGCGAAAACAGCGAAGGTGCGCTCACCGGTTTTGTGCAGCTTTATCCTGGCGTTTCCACGGTGGGCTTGAATACACGCTGGACGCTCAATGATCTTTTTGTATTACCAGAGTGTCGCGATAAGGGCACGGGCAGGGCGTTAATGGAAGCCGCCACCCAGCTTGCCCACGATCACGGCGTCGCACGTTTGATATTAATGACGCAGGTAGAGAACGAACGCGCCCAACACCTTTATGAATCATTGGGCTGGCAGCGTAATACGGCGTTTTATGGGTATCTATTGGATATCAAATAAGCGCTATTTATTAAGAAATGTAATTAGCTGACCTTCTCAGGCACTTTGCACACATCTACCCACTGGCCATTGACCAGCTCGGCCAGGCGCTTGGGGCTCAGGCGCACGGCGCTATTGGGCGAGCCGGCGGCGGGGAGCACTTCGTCAAAGGTGTGGAGGGATTCATCGCAATACACCGGCAGGTCAGTGGCGAGGCCAAAGGGGCAGACGCCGCCGACCGGGTGGCTGGTGAGTTCCATCACGGTCTCAGCGTCAAGCATCTTTGCCTTGCCGCCGAAGGTGTCGCGAATCTTGCGGTTATCAATGCGCGCGTTGCCGCTGGCGACGATCAGTAGCGGTTTTTCGCCCACCCGAAACGCCAGGGTCTTGGCAATTTGACCAGGGGCCACTCCATGGGCATCAGCGGCGAGCTGCACCGTGGCCGTGCTGGTTTCCAGCTCTTCGATGGTGATATCCGGCGCATGCTCGGCAAAAAACTGGCGAACGGTCTCGACGCTCATGGTGAAATCCCTTTTATTGGCTGAATGACCAGGCTTTGACTGAAAACTGGCTGCGCTCGCCGACTTTTCAGACAAAGCTAAACTTAACGCGCCTTGGTAGATTTAGCCAAGCCATGGTGGCGTGGTGATTCTGGCAGGTTCGCGCTGCATGATGACCTCGCCGTGGCGAACCGAGAGGAGCACTTCCCCCTGGGTGCGCAATACGCTGTAATCGTCCTCGCCATCCAGCAGGTTGAAGCTGGCGGGTTTGCCTACCTCAATGCCGTAACGCCCTTCAATATCGAGGGTGCGCGCGCTGTTGTCGGTAATCAGCGAAAGCGACTGGCTGAAGTCCTGATAGCCCATCATGTGGCAGATATGCAGGCCAAAATCCAGCGTGCGCAATAGTTTGCCATTACCCAGGGAGTACCAGGGGTCGACGATGGAGTCTTGGGCCAGGCACACGTTGATACCCGCTTCGTTGAGCTCTTTCACCCGGGTCACGCCGCGGCGTTTGGGGTAGCTGTCGAAGCGCCCCTGCAAGTGAATGCTTTCGGTGGGGCAGGAGACAAAGTTGATGCCCGAGCGCTTGAGCAGCAGAAACAGCTTGGAGCAGTAGGCGTTATCGTAGGAATGCATCGCGGTGGTGTGGCTGGCGGTAACGCGGCTGCCCAGGTCATGCGTCAGCGCTTCATGGGCCAGCACTTCGAGAAACCGCGAGTTGGGGTCGTCGATCTCGTCGCAGTGGACGTCCACCAGGCGATCGTATTTGATCGCCAACTCGATCACCCGCTGCATGGAGGCCACGCCCAGCTCGCGGGTGTATTCAAAGTGGGGGATGCCGCCGACCACATCGGCGCCGATTTCCAGCGCTTCTTCCAGCAGCCTGTCGCCGTCCGGGTAGGAGAGCAGGCCGTCCTGGGGAAAGGCCACTACCTGGATATCGATCTTGTCTTTCAGCTCGTCGCGTAGGGCGCACAGGGTTTTGATGCCAATCAGGCTGGGGTCGCTGGTATCGGCATGGGTGCGTACAAATTGCACGCCGTTACTGATCAGCAGGTTCAGCGTTTTCAGCGCACGCTCGCGAATATCGGCTTCCGACAGCATGGGCTTGCGTTCGCCCCAGCGCTCAATGCCTTCGAATAACGTGCCGCTCTGGTTCCATTCGGGGTCGCCCGCCGTCAGGGCAGCATCCAGGTGAATATGGGGCTCGATAAACGGCGCGCAAAGCAGTTTACCGCCTGCATCAATCTGTTCGGGCGAGGGTCCTTCGCCTGCCGTTTGCGGCGCGTCCTGGGCCGTAATCGCGGTGAAGCTACCGTTCTCGACCTCGATACGATAAAGCTCGGGGCGCTGGCGTAGCCGGGCGTTGATAATCTGCATGCTCATATATAAAACGGCTCACTTATTGTTTGGCAGTGGAGGGAAGGCTATCACCCAGCGTAGCGTGATTGACGCGCAACAGCACAGCATAGCTTCCCGCCGCGACCACGACGCCCACCAACGGCGGCAGTAACGGCGAGAAGTAGGCGGCGCCGGCGCCCAGTGCATAGGCCGCCAAACCCCGGCGGTTGAAGTCGGGTAGCTGAGCGCTTTCAAGCGCGGGGTAGCGACCTTTATGTTTGAGCCAGAAGTCTGCCATGATCACGCCGCCCATGGGCGGAATAAAGGTGCCCAAAAGCACCAGGAAGGGGATCAGCAGGTTGTACATGCCGCCGACCGCCAGCACGGTCCCTATCGCCGCACCGCCTACCGTGACCAGGCGGCGTTTTTCGGTGCGTAGCAAATTACAGCCCGCGACGGCAAAGTTGTAAATGGTGTTGTCCTGGGTGGTCCAGATATTCAAAAACAGCATCAGCACGGCGATGGTGACAAAGCCCTGGGCGATCAATACATCCACGATATCCGCCTGTTGGTAGATCATGGTACCCAGGGCACCGGTGAGCACCATCAAGCCGTTCCCCACAAAGAAAGCCGCCATCGTGGCGATCACGGCGATTTTCGGTGACTTCGCGAAGCGACTCCAGTTGGTCGCCTGGGTGCCGCCGCTGATAAAGGTGCCGATGATGACGGTAATCGCCGCGGCCACGCCCATGCTTTCCGTAGGCGTTTTCTGGCTTAACCCGGCAAAGCCGCGTGCATCCACCAGCCCGGTGAACAGGCTGATCAGTATGAACAGCATCATGGCGGGTACGGCAAAGCGTGAAAGCCAGTCCATCCCCTTGTAGCCGATCATGGCGGTGATGCAGAAACCAAAGCCAAACAGCACCATTAAGGGGATTTCCAGCCATTCAGGCATCCCGGTGGTGCGTACCAATACCACGGCGATCGTTGCCGTGCCCCAGGCGTACCAGCCAATCTGGGTAAAACCGAGGATGAAATCAGACAACTTGCTGCCTTTTTCACCGAAGCAGAAGCGCCCCATCAGCACCGAATTGAGCCCGCTTTTACAGGCGATATAGGCCAGTGTGGCGGCGTAGGCACCTAATAAAAGGTTACCCAACAGGATGATCCACAGCAGTTGGCCGATCGAAAAGGCCTGACCCAGGGTGCCCCCTGCCCACATAGTGGCGGTGAAAAAGGTAAACCCGAGTAGCACGGCAGATGTGGACAGCAGGCCCTTGCGGGCGCTGAGGGGAACTTCGCTGAGGGGGTAATCAGAGTGGTGCATGGCTGGCTCCAGGAGAAAGAACATTCATCCAGTATAGGAAGCAAACCGCGTGCCACTTGGTTTAGGGTGTATTCTCCACCAAAAGTCCGCGTATCAATGTTTCGACGATGCTGTTGCGGTCGTCGTCCAGCGAATACTGATGAGGGTCTTGCAGCCAGTCAAAACAGACGCCAATCAAGAAGCCGTGAAATTGGCGGCGGGCGCTGGCCGGGCTCAGGTCTGCGCGTAACCGGCCCAGCTGCTGGACCTGCTCGAACAGTTGCTCGACCCGGGCTTCAGCATGCTCGGAAAGCCGCGTAATCATGCTGATGCGCGGGTGGTCGTCTTCCAGCTTTTCACAGCGGTGCAGCACGATGGTGGCGGCTCGCTGCAACGGTTGGTCGTGGCAGATACCCGCCAGCGAGCGCTGTGCGATGTCGCGCAAACAGTCTACCGGTGCCGTGCCAAGTTGTTGCACGGCGTCGTCGACGATTTCATCCAGCGGAATGCGGACCCGCTCGAGCAGCGCATCAAAAAGGGCGGCCTTGTCCTCAAAGTGCCAATAAATCGCCCCTCGGGTAACCCCCGCCGCCTGGGCAATATGCGCGAGGGTGGTGCGAGAAACCCCCTGGGCGAGAAACGTCGTTTCTGCCGCGTCCAGGATGGCTTCCCGGGTGCGTTCGGCGTCGGCCTTGCGGCGGGTCATGGCGGCTCCTGATTCAACACGTGACATTATTCTGGCACCGATCGCTGGCAAAGTCGCCAGCGAGTGATTAGTATATACTTGACTGACATTCATGAATGTCAGTCAAGTATATATCACCCTCTGTTCGTTGGGAATGCGGCGTTTGATCGTCATCAAGGAGCTTATCGTGCCCGTTACTTTTCTTCGCTGGCTACCGGTTGCACTGGTCTTGCTCGTGCTAATGGGGTGTGATCAGCCTGAGGCGCAGTCAAAAGAGGCGCCCAGGCCAGTAAAACTGGTGACACTGGAAGCGGCGAATGCCGGGGCGTTAAGGCAGTTTCCGGCACGCGTTGAAGCTACCACGCGCAGCAATCTGTCGTTTCGCATGGCAGGGGAACTGCTTGAGCTCAACGTCAGCCCCGGTCAACAGGTGTCGGAGGGCGAGGTCATTGCGCGTATTGATAATCGCAATGCACAAAGCGAGCTGGATAGCGCCCGCTCACGCCTGGAGCTTGCCAAGGCCAACCTGGAGCGTATGCGCTATACCCTGGAGCGTGGCGCGGTCAGCCAGTCCCGGTTTGATGAGGCGGAGAGCGAATGGCGGGCTGCCCGCGCTACCTTTGAGCAGGCGGAAGAGCAGGTCGAGCATACCCAGTTACGTGCGCCTTACGATGGTGTGATTGCCCAGGTACCGGTGGATAACCGGCAGATTGTTCAGGTGCAGGAAACGGTCGCCGTCATCCAGCAGCCGGGTCAACTGGACGTGGTCTTCCACCTGCCCGAGCAGATTGTCCAGCGCATGCCACGCAGCAACGGCACGCCCTTTGGCGATGCGTTAGCCTATGAAGTCAGCTTTGGTAACAGCGACAAGCCCTACCTCGCTCAGTTGGCGTCCTACACGACCCAGGCCAGTGCGCAGAGCCTGGCCTATGAAGTCACCCTGACGCTGCCCCAGCCGGATGACATCACGCTATTAGATGGCATGAGCGCCAGCGTGCGCCTTGATTTAAGCGACCTGCAGTCCGACCCAACGACGCCTTTGTGGCATTTGCCCGCTGAAGCAGTGACTTATGCAGGCGATAACCCGGAGCAGGCCCAGGTTTGGCGCTTTAAAGCGCCACACGGCGTTGAGCCGGTGCCTGTTGAGGTTGGCCGCCTGACCTCCAAAGGACTTGAAGTCAGCGGTGACTTGTCCGCGGGTGACCGTATTGTAGCCGCCGGCGCCCACCGGTTAACCGCCGACACCCAGGTGACCCCATGGGAAAAAGAGCAGGGGCTATAACATGGTCGACTATTTCTTACGTCACCGGGCGGCCAGCTATTTAATGACAGTGGTGCTGCTGGCGGGCGGCGCCCTGGCGTTTCTGGGCATGGGCCAGCTGGAATTTCCCGAGTTCACCATTCGCAACGCCCTGATCACCACGCAATACCCCGGTGCGACGCCGGAGGAAGTCGAGCAGGAAGTCACTTCGACGCTGGAAGAGTCGATCCAGGGGATGTCGTCGATCAAGCGTATCAGCTCGGTGAGTTCCGACGGCCTCTCGCAGATTACCGTCGAGCTTGAAAGCACGGTACAGAACGAAGAGCTGGAGCAGCTTTGGGATTCGCTGCGCCGTAAGGTCGAGGATGCCCAGGCCGCGCTACCCCCGGGGGCCAGCCAGTCGCGCATCAACGACGATTTCGGCGACGTGTTCGGTTTCATGGTCAACCTGACCGGCGAGGGCTATACCATGCCCGACCTGGCCGACCATGCCGATTTTCTCAAGCGAGAGCTGGCGCTGGTCGAGGGCGTCGAGAAGGTATCGCTGGGCGGCGAGCATCCCGAGCGCATTTATATCGAGGTGGATCGCGAGCGCCTGCGCGCGCTGAATATTCCCCTCACCCGCCTGCAGCAACTGCTCGATACGCAAAATGCGGTGGCCGACTCGGGCCACCTCAAGCAGGACGGCCGTCGTTTTCGCATTACGCCCACCGGCAGCGCGGCGAATATCGATGACCTGCGCGCGCTGATCGTCAGCGAAGGCGATGGCGAACTGGTGCGTCTCAGCGATATCGCTGACATATCGCGCGAGCTGGCGGAGCAGCCCCAGCAGCTTTACCGCGACATGGGCCGGCCGGCGATGTCGCTGGGGATTTCCTTCGAAAGCGGCGTGAACGTGGTCGAGGTCGGCGAACGGCTGCAGCAGCGTCTGGATGAATTGCAAGCGCGAACCCCGCTGGGGATGGAGCTGAACGTGGTCTACGACCAGCCCCAGGTGGTCGATGAAGCCGTATCGGGCTTTTTGGTCAGCCTGATCCAGGCGGTGGCCATCGTCATCGTGGTGTTGATGCTGTTTATGGGATGGCGCAGCGGCCTGCTGATGGGGTTCATCCTGCTGATCACCATTATCGGCACCTTCATGCTGATGCGCTTCCATGGGTTGCAACTGGAAAAGATATCGCTGGGCGCGCTGATCATCGCCCTGGGGATGCTGGTGGATAATGCCATTGTGGTCACCGAGGGCATGCTGGTGGGCTTGAAACGCGGCCATACCATCCGTGATTCGGCCCATCAGGTGATCCGCCAGAACGCCTGGCCGTTGCTGGCCGCCACGCTCATCGCCATTGCCGCCTTTGCCCCGATTGGCCTGTCGCCGGATACCACCGGCGAGTTCATCGGCTCGCTGTTTTTCGTTCTGCTCTACTCGCTGCTGCTCAGCTGGATTACCGCACTGACGCTGACCCCTTTCTACTTCAAGCTGTTCTTTCGCAATGTGGCGCCCGGCGATGGCCAGGAGGATCCCTATAAAGGCATTGTGTATCGCGTTTTCAGCCGGGTGATTATCACCGGCATTCGGTTTCGCTGGGTGACGCTGGTGTTGGTGATGGCGATACTGGCCGGGGCGGTGGTCGGCTTTGGCTCGGTGAAAAACGCCTTCTTTCCGGCGTCCAATACGCCAATCTTCTTTGTCGATTACCGCACGCCGGAAGGCACGGATATCCTCGAAACCCAGCGGCGCGTCAGCGAGCTGGAAGACAGCGTGATGGCGATGGACGGCATTCGCCATCTGACCACCACCGTGGGCGGCGGTGCACAACGTTTTACGCTCACCTACTCGCCGGAAGACCGCTACTCGAGCTACGCGCAGCTGATTGTCGAAACCGACGATAAAGCCACCCAGCGTGAACGTATGGCCGAGGTTGAGAAGGTGCTGGAGCGCGACCATAGCGATATCGACTATAAAATCGCCCCGCTGGAAGTCGGCCCCGCGCCGAAAGCCAAGCTGGAGGCGCGCCTTTACGGCAGCGACCCGGAAGTGTTGCGTCAGTTGGGTGATCAGGTTGAAGCGATGTTCCGCGACACGCCGCATATGACCAGCATACGCACCAGCTGGCGTAATCGCGTTCAGGCCATCGAGCCGGTATTTATGGAAGACACTGCGCGCAGGCTGGGCGTTACCCGCGAAGACCTGGCCGCCACACTCGCATTGAGCACCAGCGGTAGCCAGGTGGGCGTTTACCGCGACGGCAGCGACCTGATCCCCATGGTGGCGCGGGCGATCCCCAGCCAGCGCCACGATGTGGATAACCTTGGCTCACTTAACGTATGGAGCGCAGAGCAGGGGCGTTATATCACCGCCGACCAGGTGATCAGCGATATCAGAACCCAGGTGGCAGATCCGCTGATCAAGCGTCGCAATCGTGAACGCATGCTAGCGGTGTATGGTGAGCCGAACCCGTTAAGCGGGGTGACCGCCGCCAGCGTACTGGCCGAGGTTCGTCCCGAGGTGGAGGGCCTGGAGCTGCCGCCAGGTTACCGACTGGAGTGGGGCGGCGAGTATGAAACCGCCGGCGAAGCCCAGAGCGGGCTGTTCTCCTCGCTGCCGCTGGGGCTGGTGATGATGTTTATTATCACCGTGGTGCTGTTCAACAATTTCCGCCAGCCGCTGGCCATCTGGTCGCTGGTACCGCTGACGATTATCGGCGTGGTGGGCGCGCTGCTGCTGACCGGCTTGCCGTTCTCGTTCATGGCGCTGCTCGGCACGCTGAGCTTGATCGGCATGGTGATCAAGAACGCCATCGTGCTGGTAGAGGAAATCAACGTACAGCTACCGTTACACCAGGACCGCTACCATGCAGTGGTACGCGCCGCCATCAGCCGTGTCAGGCCTGTCGCCATGGCCGCGCTGACCACCATGCTGGGCATGATCCCGCTGATCAGCGATGCCTTCTTCGCCAGCATGGCGGTCGCGCTGATCGGAGGGCTGGGCGTTGCCACCTTGCTGACCCTGGTGGTGTTGCCGGTGGTCTACTGCGTGCTATACCGGATCAAGGTTCACGCCGACGCATAATCCTGCCAACGGTTTTGTGCTCTTCGCTGCCCCCCGTCGCTACGGCCACGGGGGCAGCGCTGTCTCTCCCGCCACGATCCCGCTTCCCGCCATGACGCCGTTATTTCATTGGGCGGATGCAGGCTCTAAGTGCAACACCGTCAATGTGTCGATGACGGAACCTCATGGTACTTCGCCAGCTCCTCGCTCATCACCTCAATTG